>NTKD01000007.1 GCA_002457275.1 OM182 bacterium MED-G24 | reverse complement strand
CGCACTGTTTGGACATGATCTATTTGGTCTCGATGGAGAGCGTATCGTGACCAGTGTGGGTGGGGTTATTCTTGCAACCAGCCACATCAGAAATTACCTGTTATGCAGGCATGATGACTGTGATCATGATCATGGGGAATCGCACGTCAGCGGTCCTCAAGAAGCTGGTCAGTCTTGACCCAGCTGGAAATCGCGGTGACGCCATGGCGTCTCGGCAATGCGGCTTCTCTGGCCGAGCAGGGAGAATTTGCAGAGCAACTTGAATTCCATTCGTTCTGGCTCCCGGAAAACCATTTCGGCGACAATCGCAGCATTCCATCACCATTGACACTCCTCGCGGCGGTTGCTGCCCGAACTTCCAGAATAAGGCTCGGATCAACATCCTACCTGCTGCCGATACGTCATCCGATACAGGCGGCAGAGGAAGTGGCTGTACTGGATCATCTTTCAGAAGGCCGCGTCATCCTCGGGATCGGGCGCGGTATAGATCCGAACATGTTTCATGCCTTTGGAGTCAACCCCAAGAGGAAACGATCCATCTTCAATGATCACCTTTCCACCATGAAACGTGCGTGGGCGGGGGAACCCATCGAACTTGAAAATGGTGAGACCGTGACCCTGGCCCCCCTTCCCACACAACAGCCACATCCAGAGCTGTGGGTCGCCGCTTTCGGCCCGCTCGCGCTGAAACAGGCGGGTCGTCTGGGACTGCCCTACCTCGCCTCCCCAGGCGAAACTGTCGACAAGCTGACCGTCAACTACGGGTTGTTCAAAGAGGCCTGTGTCGAAGCAGGACAGCCCATTCCGGATATCACCCCGGTCATGCGCACGTTGTTCGTCAGTGATTCCAACACCACCCTCAACACCGTTCGAAGGGCACTGGCGGCGTCTCCAAGCCGGGAACCTGCAGCGGTTGAGGATTGGGCGATCATTGGATCGAAAACAGAAGTGGCCGATCAGATTCAGGGCCTTCGAGAAAAACTCGGGGTCACACACCTGGTGGCTCGCGGCCGACTGCCGGATGTGGACACGCCATCGCTTATGACGTCCCTGGAAGCACTGGCTGAAATCAGGGATTCGATGTTGGTTTAGTCTCGCGTTTGGCGAGGAACCAACAGAAGCGTTAATCGATCACCTTGATCAACTGACCGGGCGTGGGTTGCCCTTTTGGGTACAGGCCATTGATCACGCGCAGTTTATCCAGCGCGTAGTTTGTAATCGGTGATTCTGCTGCCAGCGCTTCCATGGTCGTTCCTGGCTCTGCCCTTACGATCTGTACCTGGGGACGTCGCGCCTCTTCGTAGTCCTGCTTAGCCATGCGCTCGAAACTGAAGATGGTACTGATGAACTCTCGATCCGAGGCAATTTTTGTCAGGTCGTACTGACCAGCCCCCGCAAGAAGATACGCAACTCTGCGACGCGTATCCGCCACGACCGCGAATCTCATCGGACGGACACCATAGGGCGTCTGTGCGCGTTCAGCGATACCGATATACGCGGGCATACCACCGATCGTTATCGATCGTCCTTCGCGAATCCTGAACCCCATGTCTGCAACAAAATCATCAATCACAACCCCCCTTTTGATCGGGGTCGTCGTGAGGGACAACATGGCATCTGACGTCTGTGAGGCTGCCTGAATACCAACTGGCAGCGCATCTACGCGCCAGTCCGCCGGAAAGGACATCTTTACACCCAGTTTTGGATGGTAATAGCGGTTTTTCCGCATGATCCCGGCTCGTTGCACGTCGCCGTAGGTGATGCCGTTAAGGCGGTCCAAAAATTCGTCCTGACGGATAAACTCATCGTAATCGACACGGAGCGCCATGGCCTGCTCGATCGCCTCGCGATAACGGGTATCGTTATCCGGGTGGGAGGACAGGAAACCATGGTAGACACGGGGTTGACGATTTTCCAGGCGAGCCTGTGCTATCTCAATGCGATCGGCGTTCTTCAACACCTCGATGGTTTTCAACATTGCGTCGGGAGAATACCCCGCCCTGGCCATGTATTCAGCCCCGATCCGATCCGCGTCAAGCTCAAACTCGCGCTTGTAGCCCATCAACGCTGTGTGGTTAACGATCTGTCCCATCTGATACAGGCCCGGAACACCCGAGAGGACCTGGGCGACCTGGTTCACGCCTTCAAGTAATTTGGCACGATTGGTACTTCTGATGCCGTGCTTCTCGGTGACGTGAGCGATCTCATGCCCCAAAACCGCCGCGAGCTCCGACTCTGAGTTCATATGGGTCAGAATTCCGCGCGTGACGTACACAAAACCGCCAGGGAGCGCAAAGGCATTGATCATTTCGTCGTTCAGGACGGTAAAGGTGTACTCGAGCTCCGGCCGACTACTCTGCTCTGCAATACGTTGGCCCACTCTGTTGACGTAGTCACTGAGCTCCTTGTTCTTGTAAACCCCGTACTGAGCGATGATCTTCTGGTGCTCTTCCTGTCCAATTTCAATTTCCTTTTTCTCGGACATCGACCAGGCAGAGCTGACGGTCCCCGCCAGCAACAGCACCACGGCAACCCACATCGAACGAATAATGCGTGAGTCCGGGCCTTTTAGACTGTTTGAGAACCTGTTTCCTGGCATAAGGGCTTTCCTCCGTTGGTCGACTGTAGCGCGACCAACCTGATCGGAAACTGAACGAAACCGACGGATATCTGGTCTATTATGATTGACTATCTCATAAGACCGGTAATTACAGATATCATTCCATGACGGCAGCGTTTAGAAACAGATTCGCATTACTGCTGGCAGGCCTTGGCCTATCAGTCTGCGCTGTGGTGAACACATCCGCCAATACTGGTGATACCCACCGTGAAAGTGAGGGGCAAATCGTCCCCGATACCGCCAAATCAATCACCGCTATCATGCGATCAGATGGGGCCTTCAGTTATGCACTCGTCGAACCATTGTCGCATCAGTATGAAGCGGCGATGGCAGCGGGTGATCTGGAAGTTGCACGAGACATGCTCCTGACCATCCAGCACCTGATCCATCGGGAATACGGCGTCCTCTCTCCCCTTCAGAGATCTGTGCTCGACAAACTCGCTAATGTTCAATTGCGTTCAAGACAAGCTGACGAGGCTGATCACGCCTATCGACTGTCTCACTTTATTGCAACCAAGCAGTTTGGTGAAGAATGGTCGTCGATGGCCCCCGAACTTCAATCACTCATTCAATGGCAGATCACCACCGGACAATTTCGGCGCGCCCGGCGATCGCTGACCGATGCCATCAAACAGGCAGAGGAACAGGAAGACTCACTATCGCTTGCGAGCTTTCTCATCCAGTCCGCGCAATTGAGAGAGTTCTCCTGGTACTGCTGCGCGGGCAAGTTCATCAACCGCGCCATCGAGCTTCTCGAGTCGCTGCCTGAAGGCACCGACAGTGCGCCACTCCATACCCAAATCGGGGATCTCTTGCTCGCCGGCAATGACGTGGAGCGCGCTCGTCACCACTACGAATTCGCAAGCCAACTCAACGCGACCGGAGACTACTCCGAGCCACAACCTCTGCCTGGAAAATACGTCCTCCCTAACCAGGTCCGTGCCTCACTTGCACCTAGAACGGAGGTATACACTGGCAATGCTATTGCGCGGAGTTCCAGCCCACTACCACCTGATCTGGACCCAGCAGTGGTCTGGGAAGGACAGATCCAGGGTGGACAGCGTCCGAGGGTCGCCCGTCTGCTGCCTGAGTCCATGGCGGGGAGCGTTGTTCTGAACAGAAACCGGCAGGATCCATCATCAAGTCGCCAGGTATATTTTGTTGGTGCACCCATAGAGTTTGTCGAATCCCAGATCTACCACGCGTTGCCCAGGTCCCAGAAAAATCCCGACGCACTCTCTAATATGTCGCTGTCGTTCAGGGTCGACATCAGCCAGGAAGGCAGAGTCCGTGCCATCCGTGCATTAGGGGAAGCCCGCAGATCACCGCTCTATCGGACAGTCCAACGAGCCTTGCGGGTCCTGAGGTTCAGGCCAGCCCTGTTGAATGGCAAGCCCGTAGATCATGTAATGGAGTTTACTCAGACATTTCCTCGCGTACTCGCGCCCAGGACAAAAGGTCTTGAAAAGACCAGGGTATCCTCACAGTCTAACCAGGCCACGGACACCTCCGAAACACAGACCTCGGACGTTCCCACGGGGTAGTCGACGTGGCTGGACGTACCCCACGATGTCGATCAGTGACAAGACAGGTCTGTGTCGTGATCACAACCGGCTTCTGTTTAATGACGATCCTGCTGGGGTCAGCGGCACAGTCACGCATGTGGTCACGGACACCCAATTTCAATTTTGCGGAATATCTTGACGCGGGCGTCGTTGTTCCAGGCGACATCGACATCCACCTGAGCGTCAATGTCGCCGCGCCTGAATCCATAGAACGATACGCTCTGTGGATTGCAGAACAGGATCCACAGTCACCAGATATCCGCACCCACATGACGAACCTTGCGGTCATGCTCGCTGATGCAGACCGATACGAAGAGAGTATCGCCCACCTCGAAATGATGTTACGTCTCCCGGGACGTTTCAAACCCATCAGGCAAAGTCCGAGATTCAGATTCCTGGGCGACCTCAGGTTCCACGAGGGGGACTACGAAGCGGCCATAGACGCGTACCGTACTGCCCAACAACTGATCCATCTCCACGCGGGTGTATTGGACCCGGAACAGGTCCGGACCGTCGATCGGGTCATTCGCGCCAAGCTCAACATCATGAGAAAGGAGACGTACGAGAACAAGATTGACACGCTGACGTCTGCAGACCTCGATCAGCGGTTCACGCTCTACCTCAACGAGAAACAACATGGTCGCAACAGTGCGAACTACGCCGAGAGACTTCTCGACGTCGCTGACTACATGCGGGAAACAGCGCTGTCTCTCAGGTTGCCACCACCACGCAGGCCCACGCCGTCACCCAAGGGCTCAGATGAAGAGCGGGGCTCACGACAGTACTACCCGGACGCCCGTGCCCCCGCAGATACCATCGCGCAGGAAAGACTGAACAGACTTCGGCGGGCCACTCAATACTACAAAGCTGCCATCGATGTGCTGGAAGACACTTTGGGCCCGGATAATCCCGCGCTGATCATCCCGCTTACGAGCCTATCCGACACCCTGAACCGACGAGGGCAGTATCGACAGTCCCGCAATCTGCGTCAGCGGAGTATCGATATCGCCTTGGAGGCACCGCTGGATCTTGCTGATCGAGTGAACATCATCGTTTCCGCAGCAGACTCCTTCCACAGGCGAGGCGAGGAGATTGCGCTGAAGTACTATCAGATGGCGTGGAATCTACTCTCCGAGGAAGGCGAGACACGACTGCGAGATCGTGTCCTCGGCGAACCTCGTCTGATATCTGGTCAATTGCAGGCGATCAGGCTCAGAAAAGTCCCGACACAATCGCCCACCCTGATCGTACGGTACAACGTGAAACCAACCGGTGAAACCTCAGAGATTCTGGTGATCGAAAGCAATATCAACACAGTCCGGGAACGGTTGTGGTTGTCGCAGATTGAGCGTCTGGTCTATCGCCCAAAGTGGACCCGCGAAGGTCCGCGGGGTTACTCAGGCCTTGAACTTCACGCGAGGTTTATCCTGCCGTCACCCAATCGCTAGGCCGTGGGCTTCAGGACTCTTCAGTCAGAAGGAATTCCTTCAATTGTGTCGCAAGTGCTTTACAGGCCGCATTCCCCGGGCGTGCGACCAGTGGAATGGGCAGGATGACCCCTGCCAGATAGGAAGTGCCTGTCGCGTCAGCACTGATGGCACCAGCGCTCGTCATATTCTCAAGATCCCAGATAGACGCTTCATATGAGGCATCCTGCTCCCAGAAGCTGACCCCAAAACAACCACCCCCAACGGTACTGAGTGTACACGCGAGGCTACCACCTTTGCCTGTCGTGATCGTGTCGCCGTTGATCCACGCGATATATCGCACCTGACTCGCTTCAATCTGGTCACGGACCCCGGGTTGCGCAAACAGTTTGACCAGTTCATCAACATTGGCCGGTGCCGTACGCGGCTCAAACCATGGATACATCAGGTCTTTGAATTCAATCTCGGACACGAGGCGAAGCGGATCTCTACCCTCACCCACCGCCTCGTTCAGACACTCGGTAAAGCTTGCTTCTGTCTCCCGGTCGTTGTAACTCGCACGTCCCAGGATCACCAGAGCATCCTCCGAAGACATCCCTGTGCGCGCGGTCCGAGACTGTTCGATTCTGGACGACACACAACCACTCAGTATCGCGATGACACATAGCGCCGCGAGCATCCTGACCGTCAGATTCATGAGGCACCTCCTCTGGCATCGGCAACCCAACTCAGCACGTCGGCCGCCCGGGGTATGTCGATTGCGATGCGAGCGCCTCCATCCCGTATAGCCATCACTGTAGCTTCCTTGAGCGCACTATCTCGATTGAAGAGTCCTGTCTCGCTTTTTCCGTATCCAACAATAGTCCACTCGTGGACTTTTTCTCCTTCGCTGTCGAACAGTGTGACCCGGTAGTGTATTGAGGCGGAATAGAAATTCAGTCCAGAGATACTGGGCGTGAGAAATCCATATTTCACAATCTCGGGAACCACAACACCATCAAGACCAACCAGCTGCTCAGGCCTGAGCGGTGGTTCTGGCACGTCCTGGGTTTCCTCGAACATGGAATCCATCAGGCGTTGAAAAAAGACAAAATTCTGTTCACCGAGACTGATCTTCCAGCTACCAATATCCTCAATGACCTCTTCGTGTTCGAACGATCGGAACTCTTCGGAGTAGTAAATCCCGACATTGACCGGGAGCGCAGCAATACGGGGTGTCGGTATCGTACCCTCAACTTCGATATTGTGACCACAGGACACCAGCACCAACAGTACTGATACACCGACAAGACTTTTCAAGTTCACACCCCTCACTGGTTGTGTCCCTTCTACCTGCTATTCGATTCAACGGGTCAATAGACTGAGACCGTGTTACAACCCGGTCTGTTTCAAGATCATCCTGTCCAACTTCCAACTTCGTCCATCATATTGGGATAACAAGACCTGAGACGAAACCCAAATCCGACCATCTGTGGCTACTCTGAGCCAAGTTTGGTCGGAATTCCAGCCAGAAGAGCCATCGAACCACCTGCTGTTCCCCCACACAGAAACAAAACCCCATTTTGAGTGGTCCATATAGAGGTGCAACGGGGCGTCAATGGATATTCAGCGTATAGTGGAAAAATTTCCCATTCAGCTAAACTTCAGCTTTGAACCTGTAACGTCGAATGAGGCTCTGCCATCTAGGCGTATGGAGGTACCGGATTGAATCATCAGCCACCCAACACAAACCTGAACCGAATCAGGTTCGCGGTTCGCTGGTCTGCCATTGCGGTCGGTTCCCTGCTGCTGGCCGGATGCAAACAACCGCAGATCCAGCCGCCCATCGATGCGCCCATTCCTCCGATACCCAGTCCAGTGCCGGCGCCGCCTTCATTGCCTTCGCCCACACCAGCGCCGCCTTCGCCGCCGAGCGCGCCATCACTCCCTTCACCCTCGGATGGACCACAGTCGCCAACACCTCCCGGGTCGCCACCTCCCGGACAGGACACGGCGGATGGTCCGCCATCAGCCGACAATGGTCCCCCATCAAGGCCCGGTGGCCGTGAAGAAGCAGGCGATGAGCTCGAAAAAGCCGGCCAGAAGGTTGCTGAAGCTGGTAGCGGTCTTCCTGGACGCGGCAAGGGACGCGAGTACGTCATCAGGAGGGTCGGCGAGAGTGAACGTGACGAGGCTCACGACCCCCTCATGCTACCCAGTGATGCTGGGGACGAGGGCGAAAACGCGGGGGGCGAAAGCGCGGGAGAAAGCGCAGAAGCAGAAGGTGTCGACGATCCTTCGAGGCAGACTGGTGACGGTTCAGAAGGATCAGCAGGCGCAGTCGAGGCTCAGGAAGCTGTTGCCGAGGCCGCAGAGGTACTACAACGTGCTGGTAAAGTCCTGCGCGGCGCAGAAACCGAAGAGGATATGGCGAGGGCCGCAGAAATACTCTCGGATGCTCGCATCGCAGTGATTGTCGCCGGTCAGGTAATGAATGATGCAGCCGCTGAGAACCCGGAACATGGCGATGACTACGACGAGGTACAGCGGGTCTTGAGCGAAGCCAACGAAGCCATCGTCATGGCAGGTCAGACCATCTACGGTCTGCCAGAGTATGAATCAGTGGAAGACGCCTTTCCCGGCGGAGAGGAAGGCGAGGACGAACTGGACAAGGAACTGGAAGAGTCTCTGGAAATATTCGACCGACAGATCGCCGACGCTCGCTCCACGGTTCTGGGTGACGGTGGCGGCCTTGCCAAAGGCGGTCAGGGCATCCCTACCGGTGACATCGTACTACGAGGTGGCGGATTGCCTGATGAACTGCCCCCCCCTGAAGAAGAATCAGGATCCGTCGGTGCAAAACCCGACGAGGGGGGGCTAGAAGATGTGCCTCCCAACGAACCACAGGCCGGCGGCGCACCAGTCATACCTGAAGACATTGGTGATGGACAGGACGACGACATTGTTGCTCAGCAACTGCGTGAAGCCGCCATCGCTGAAAAAGATCCCTACCTGAGAGAGAAACTCTGGGAGGAATACCGTCGCTACAAGTCATCGTTCTAGGCCCGGGTGCCGTATGGTCACCATGAACGTTGAATCCACAATAGAGACGCCAGCCATGTCCAACTCAAGAAACCGTGTGGGAATCCCCTACCTCAGTGGCCTGATGGTCTCCCTGAGCATCCTGATCCTTGAGGCATGCACGACCACTGAGGTGATCCACTCCAATTCGACGCCTGCCAAACAAACGCAGTTGCTGACCCCTGCAGATTTAATGGTGGATATCGGCATCCAGCCGCTGGATACCAACATCCCCAATTCAGAAAAGGAACTTGAGAATCAGCTCATCATTCCTGACGTCAGACGTGCGGAGTCGCAATACATCGCATACCACCTGAAGGACACCCTGGAGCAGACCGGAAACTGGGGAGCCGTTCGGGTAACACCTCAGTCGTCCTCGTCGGTTGATCTCACGGTATCCGGCAAGATCATCCAGTCTGACGGCGAATGGCTGAAAATCCGATTGTCTGCCGTTGACTCCACCGGTCGCGTCTGGGTGGATCGCGTCTACGATGATCAGGCGAGCAAATACTCATACGACACAGTCCTGGAAGACCCATTCCAGGACGGTTACAACGACTTCGCCAACGACCTGCTCCTCTTCCGTGAGTCATTGAAAGATGACAACCTGAGGGAAGTACGCCGGGTCACGTCCCTGAAATATGCGAAGGAACTCGCACCCGAATCGTTTGATGGATACCTCGAAGACAAGGCCGGCAGGACCCAGATCGTACAGCTGCCTGCCCAGGACGATGCAATGTTAAAACGCGTCAATCTTATTCGTGACCGTGAATATCTGCTCGTGGACACTCTCGACGACTTCTACAGCAAGTTCTATCGCGATATGAAACCTTCGTATGATGAATGGCGGTTCGCGACGTACGACGAAGCACTACGTCTGCGGGAGGTCAAAAAGCAGGCTCGGAATCAGCTGCTGACCGGTACGGCATTGATCGCCGGCGGCCTGATGACCGGGACGAAGAGCCGAACCTACGCGGGACAGGCTGCAAGTGTTCAATCGGTCATCGGCGGTGTTGGCGTTGTCCGCGTTGGGCTCGATCGAAAAAAGGAAGCTGAAATCCACGCCGAGTCACTCCGTGAGCTCAACCAGTCTCTGGGCGCTGAAATCACACCACACGTTCTCGACATCGAAGGTCAGACCATCGAGCTGACCGGCACCGCTGACGCACAGTACGCGCGCTGGAGAGAGATTCTCAAAGAGATTTACGACCGAGAGTACGAAACCCGTTAAAGATCGTCGTGTACCTGCGTTTGCAGGCACAGAACCGAAAACCAACAATAAAATCTCTCATGGCGAAACCTGGCGATACCGTAGCTGAACGTTACACACTAACAGAATCTGTTTCATCGGTGCCGTCGCCCGTGGTGCAGTGGTCCGGTCAGGATTCTGCTGGCCAACCGGTCCGAATCACGGTTTATACGGACACCGACAGCAACTTCCGCACATATCTGAGGGAGGGAATAGAGCGTTTGGGCCACCTGGTCAACCCAGCTATTGTGCCGATCATCACCGTTGAGGAGACCGCCTCAGAACTTCTCCTCGTCAGTCCGGGAGGCGACGGAACACCCTTAACGCAAATGACGTGGCTGGGAATTGTCCCTGCCCTGCACGCGCTCGAGTATGCACATCGCCTCGGCTACTCCCATGGCTACCTCTCACCCGATACGATCTGTCTCGACAGCAACGGTCACATAAGACTATTCAACTTTGGCTTGCCGGTTTCAGAAAACCGCTGGTCGAATGAAGACGTCTCACTGAAACAACCAGACCCGGTTGTGGTTCAGATCAGGCGAGATCGATTTGCCATGGCTTGCGCCATCCATGAAGCCATGACAGGACAGGTCTGGAACGGACGTATTGCGGAGGGCATCGTAGAGACCCCACTGGGTCAAGCAGTCGCTACACTGATCGACGCTGATGGACGCGGTATCGATCTCTCACAACTGAGGCAGCTCGTTGTCGGTCATCTGGAAAATACGACACACCTTGTACCGGATACTCGAGAAAACACACTACCGCCACCACGTTCAACGACCACGAATTCTGTTCCGGCCAGTGGCTCCCGATCGATACCTCTCTCGTGGGCTATTGGAGGACTCGCAGCGATGGCGGTGCTTGCGGTCTTGTTTGCCGCGATTGCACCCGGTACAGATGACACCCTGGCATTGCCGGAAGTGAGACCCGCCCTGGCTCAACAAGCCGTTTCCAGTGAACCCTCAGAACCCTCGCTCACACCGCTTGAGCAGGCGAGACAGGAACATTATCAAAGTGAAGGCAGAGAACTTGCCGATGAAATACTGCGACTGCAGGTGCAACTGGAAGACGTGGGCGTCAGTCTCTGGGCTACAGAGGCATGGGACCGTTCACGTGACATGTCCGATGAAGCAGATACCGCCTTTCGGGACACCCGGTTCGAAGATGCCATGACCGGCTATCGAGCGACACGGGATCTGCTTCAGGAAACGTTCGAGCAACGAACGGTGGCTCGTGACAGGTTTCTGCAGACCGGTCGCGAGGCGCTGTTGGCCGGCGACCATCAACGCGCCATCATCGACCTGTCGATTGTCAATTCCCTCGATCCCGAGCTCCCCGAGATTGATGCGCTGCTCACGCGTGCAGAGAATCTGGCAGAGACCATTGACCTGACCCGACGCGGTATCGCGCTGATGTCGGCGCGGGACTATGAGGCAGCAGAGCAGTCACTATCCGCTGCCTTTAACCTGGACCCGGACTGGGCGCCCGCAAACAACGCCCGTAAGGAGCTCCAGGCTCTACTTCAGGTGATCGCATTTAACGACGTGATGTCCGCGGGGTTCGCGGCGCTGGCCGACGACAATTTCCAGGAAGCAACAAAGCGCTTTGAGGAAGCCGCGCTGGTTCAACCGGACTCTGAAGCACCCAAAGAAGCTCTCGCCCAGGTGTCCACACAGAATCAATCTTCGAAGGTTCAGCAGCTGTTGGCCGACGGTGCGGCGAACAATCAGGCAGAACGCTGGCAGGCATCACTCGATGCATACTCGGCAGCAATTGAATTGGATCCAACGGTGGTCACCGCTGTTTCGGGTGCCACGCTCGCCGAAGTCCGGATCAAGCTGGACGATGACATGGAAGGGTTCATCGCTCATCCCATACGACTGACGACGGACGATGGGCTTTCACAGGCCAGACAGCTACTCCAATCTGCCGCGCGTGCAAGACCCGCGGGTCCTCGCCTGCGTCGTCAAACCGACCAGCTCGCCGCGTTTATTTCAGTCGCGCGAATACCCGTTGACCTGGTGATTGAATCGGACCGGGAGACCGACGTGACGATCTACAAAGTGAGCAATCTGGGCAGGATCGCATCCGAGTCGATGACCCTGGCACCTGGTGCGTACACCGTCGTAGGCAAACGACGTGGTTATCGCGACGTTCGCCATGAACTGACCCTTCTGGGCGGTCAGCCACCAGCAACCTTGTATGTGGCCTGCAATGAGAAAGTACAGCCATGAGCCAAACTGACACCCCAACCGACAACCGGGTCGTTGAGGCCACAACGTTTACACGCGCTGCGGCGAGCGAACAGAGAGCACTGCTTAGGATCAGTCCGCTCACGGTTTCTCTGGGTGGAGTGTTTGTCCTGTTGTTGATCGCCGCAACGTTCATGTTTGGCGCTCGCGCAGTTCGATTTGAAGTCTCACCGGACGGTGCCGGGATCAACATCACCTCCGGATTCAGCTATCAGCTGGGGGAGCGATATCTGATGTTGCCAGGGAGCTACTCGGCGACGTTCACTGCAGAAGGTTTTGAATCGTTGACCCGGTCTTTTGACGTGAGTGAAGAACCTGATCAGACGCTCAGCATCACACTTACCCCGCTACCTGGCATCCTGACCATCCAGACACACCCTGAAGTCGCAGCGCTGATTTATATCGACCAGGTTGAAGTAGGGACGACTCCGCTCACCCTGAACGAGATCGAAGCTGGACTGCGGGATGTCCGCATCGTACCTGAGCGCTACTTCCCGGTTGATACGGAAATTGATATCACGGGTCAGCGCATCGAACAAACCCTGACCACAGATCTGACACCCGCCTGGGCCGACATATCTCTCACGACTCTGCCTGCCGGCGCAACAATCGCCATCGACGCCGAGGACGTTGGCACGACTCCCGATACATTCGAAGCACTAGATGGCGAGCGACGGTTGACCGTCAGCAATACAGGATTCAAGACCGTTGAAAGGACACTCACGGTGGAAGCTGGTGTCTCTCAACAATTGCCAGACCTCATGCTTGAGAAGGCAGACGGCCGTCTCTCTCTAACCAGCGCACCTTCAGGGGCGAGTGTCACCGTCGATGGGCGATATCTCGGGTTGACGCCGCTCGACGTCAAACTGCCCCCCGCCAACGACGTCAGGTTGACGTTAACCAAAGCCGGGTTTAATGCGGTAAGCCGATCTTTGCCGATCCGACCCGAAGAAGACGCCACCATCCACACCGATTTCAGACCGGTATTGGGAAAGATACAACTCTCGGTCACACCTGCCGATGCCGTCCTGTACATCAACGACGTCCAGCATGGACCCGCCTCCGGTGCATTGTCGCTGACCGCTCGAGAGCATAGCCTGTCCATCAGGCTTGATGGCTACGCGACTTATGACACAGTCGTCACACCCAAACCCGGGCTCACGCAAAAATTGCTGGTTGCGCTGCAGACCGAAGAAGCTGCCCGTATTGCTGCCATCGCACCTTTGTACACCAGTCAGGGTGGTCCTGAACTGACGCTGATTCTCCCGGGAGAACTGAGCATGGGAGCTGGTCGTCGGGAACCAGGGCGGAGATCAAACGAGATCGAGAAGCAGGTCGTTCTTACCAGAGCGTTTTACCTCAGCAACCGCGAAATCGACAACGCAACATTCAAGCGCTACGACAACACCCATGATTCCGGGATTCTTGGCCGATCGCGGTTATCCCACGATGATCGACCCGTTGTGAACGTCAGCTGGCTAGGAGCCGCGAGGTTCTGCAACTGGCTCAGCGAACAGGACGGGCTGACTCCCGTCTACACGATCACGGTTAACGGTGCTGAGATCAATCAACCGATGGGCAACGGGTACCGATTGCCAACGGAAGCCGAATGGTCCTACGCGGCCCGGTACTCGGATGGCAAACCCACCCGTTTTCCGTGGGGAGACAACATGCCTCCCGCCGACATTCATGCCAACTATGCCGATCTCACCGCCGACAAGATGGTGCCCTACATCATCGCTGACTATAACGATACGTTTCGGGGGCCCGCTCCCGTCGGTTCTTTCGAACCCAACAATTTCGGAATCTACGATCTCGCCGGAAATGTCTCGGAGTGGATTCACGATAACTACTCTATCGCTATCCCTCGCGAAACACTGACCGACCCCGTGGGTCCTGACAGCGCAAGCCACCGTGTGATCCGTGGCTCGAACTACACCCATGGTCGATTCAGCGAACTTCGATGGACCTACCGTGATTTCGGCATGGAGCCACGCCCTGATGTCGGGTTCCGCGTCGCCAGATACGTGCACAACATCGCTGATGAAAACACGGAAGAATCGCCCGTAGGTTCTCCTTCGGTTGCGTCAGCAGAGGTGAACCATGACTGACCGGCTATTGTCGTATCCAAGACGGTGGTCGTTGTCGCTGCTGATGATGATGCTGGTGATGTCAACGCCTGCCTGGGCCGAAGAAGCGCCCGAACCAACAGAACAGGCAGACGAGGCCACGCCCACGGCAGAAGAGACCACAGAGGTGATACCAGACGACGATACGGATGACGCGAACAGTGGGGATCGAGGTAGCCGATGGAACATGCAGCGTGCTGTAAGGGACTTCGTTCCCAGTGAAGAAATCGAAGTTGATAAACCTGTCGACTTTCCAACCAATATCTAACGATCAAGGCGCCCCATGCAAAAGAACGTACCCCTTGAGTTCATCTACCAGGTTTTCTCACTGATCATCGCCGTCATCATCATCCACGGCATCTATGTCTCTATTATTCGACCTGGTGCGAGGGATGTTCTGGAACAACAGGCAATGGAAATCAACAGCAATCCCAACTATGTACCGGAGCGTTCAACCTATGTCGTTATTCGGGACTTCGAACAGGAAGCCTGTTTCGTTCTGATGGTCTGGGCGTTTTCGCTGATGGGCTACAAGGCCTGGCGTACCCGTGAGGAACGTATAATGATGTCGAAAGACCTCGTACCTGTGGGAGACGGAATCAGCATCCTTCCCGAAGATACTCGCGAGTACTCAAGGCCCATTCAGGCTTTGACGGACAATGAACAGAGTTACCTCGTACCCAGAGTACTGCTGAGCGCACTCGACCGATTCCGATCCACTCGTAATATCCAGGACGTCTCTACGACCGTTCGTGCTATCTGTGAATCCGAAACGGATCGGCTTGATTCAGAACTGGCCCTCGTCCGCTACATTGCGTGGGCCATCCCTTCGATCGGGTTCCTCGGTACCGTACGCGGCATCGGGCAAGCGTTGGGACAGGCTCACCAGGCTGTTCAAGGTAACATCGCGGGCGTCACCCAGAGTCTGGGCGTCGCCTTCAATTCGACGTTTGTCGCACTTCTGATCAGCATCGTCGTGATGTTCCTGTTACACCAGCTGCAACAGAGCCAGGAGAAACTGGTCCTGGACGCGGAAGCCTTCTGCGACAAGCGACTCATTCAGAACCTGAAGAGTTGAGCGTGAAACCACACAGCACAAAAAGCGCCTGCTATACGGCCTTCAGTCATGAGAACCGGGGTGATTCATGTCCATAGCAACCATCGAATTGAATGACGTCGCAATTCGGATCGACAGTGAGTCGGGGACTAGCCTAAGCCCGGGTTATGCGGTTGTTGACGGCGACAGACTATTGATAGGAGAAGCGGGTCTCGCGAACGCTAGGCTTCTGCCCCGTTGGCGTAACAACCGTTTTTGGCAGTCCCTGGACACAAATCCACTGAATGAAGCCACCCCCAGCATCCGTCATCATGCCGACCTGGTCTTCTCCCACCTTGAGTCCCTGGCAGATCAAATCAAACAACAATCTGGACTGATTCTGTTGGTCCCATCTGACTACACGGGTGAACAACTGGGACTGCTGTTGGGAATCACAAGAGAACTCGGGCTACCAGTCTCTGCGATGCTGGACGAGGGTGTGGCCGCAGGTTTGAACGCATCACTTCCCCGGGCCATCTACGTCGAAATCTATCAACATCGATGGGTTATGACGACGATGACTACGGGACAGCACATACAGCGTACCAACAGCCAGACGATTGGAATCCGTGGTTGGTCGTCACTGATGGACCAATGGGCCGCTCTGCTCGCCAACCGCTTCATCGCAGAACACCGATACGATCCTGCACATCAGGCCGCAAGTGAACAACAACTCTACGATCGAATCCCGCTATGGCTGAGTGATCCGGATACACCGCCATCCCTAGATGTCGGAGAGGCTTCGCGAACCATCACGATATCTGAAGCTGAGTGGCAGTCCGTGTGCAGCGATCAGATTGCAAATGTCACAAGGGTCATCACCGACCACATAGACAGCACAAAGTCGTCAGATTCCATCGAGATCCTTCTTGGCCCGCAGGCAGGCAGTGTGCCTGGACTGGCGAGATCCCTTGAGCTGATCGACAGCGCCAACGTCACCGCACTTGCGCAGGACGCCACATCTGCGCTGGTCCGGTCGCACGGCGAGACGATTGCCTCACTCTCGTCCGACGTCACCCATATCGTGCAACTGCCCATCAGTAACGAAAACTCACCACACACACCGCAGGCAAGCCCCGTCACCCATCTGTTAGGTGGATACAGCGCGCTGCGAATCGACAGCAACCTCGATATCAGTGGTGTCGCAGACGGCAAGCCCGTATCCGGCGATAGTCCGGCTTTCAGTCTTGTTCGCCACGGTAGTCGAACGTTTCTTGATCCCCATAAACCGGTATCGCTTAACGGCTCACCGACTACAGAATCCACGGAAGTAGCCCCCGGCGATGTGATTACGCTGAACGACTGCGACCTTCTGCTCATCAGTGACGCCTGATGGCCAGGAAACGAGAAACATCGGTTTTCAGCCTGTCATTTCTGGACATCATGTCCTGCGGCTTTGGGGCGGTCATTCTCGTTTTCATCATCATCAATCATGGATCCGAAGCACACAGCCAGGAGCTGAATGTCACGCTGATGGCAGAGGTCAAGAAACTCGAAGAGGAAGTAAAGATCGGCACCGAGAATCTCGTTGATCTGCGCAACACCCTGGATAAGACCGATCAGGATGTCGTCACCACGGAACTCACAATTGAAAAACTCCTGGAGCAGATTCGCCAACTTCAGCAGGAGACGGCAGACCTCCTGGAATCAGGTTCATCTGACGAAGAAATCTATTCCTTGCAGACCGAGCTCCGGAGCATTGAAGAAGAAGTTGATGATCTTCAGAACAGCACTGGCGCCAATAACGCCGGGGCTGCCGCCAGGACCGTCATAGGACAGGGATATCGCCAATATCTGACCGGTATCAGGGTGGGGGGTGATCGCATTCTGATCCTGCTCGACGCATCAACGAGTATGTTGCACCGATCCATTGTCAACGCAATTCGTCTCGGTCTCATGGCACCGGAAGAAAAACTGGCCGCAGAAAAGTGGCAACGCGCCGTGCGGACCGTCGAGTGGGTATCCGCCAATGTGCCTCCCGATGCAGACGTCCGGTTGGTCGCGTTCAGAGGCGAGCCAACACCGCTGTCTGAATGGATCAGCGCCACCAGTGAGCCGGATACCGAGGCGATGCTCGAACGCCTGCGCACCCATGTCCCAGACGGCGGATCATCACTGATTAATGTCTTTGACTACGTCGCCGACATGGAACCTCCCCCCGATAACATTTTCCTCATTACTGACGGACTGCCGACACAGGGAAGGAACGAACCGCGTGCACCGACCGTTTCCTCGTCAGAAAGGGTGAAGCTATTCCGCAACGCGATCGGGACACTGGAGGACAATATTCCGGTCAACGTTGTGTTGTTCCCCATGGAGGGAGACCCGATGGCAACCCCCTACTACTGGATTCTTGCCCAGGAAACCTCCGGTTCATTCCTCGCACCCTCACGCGATTGGCCCTGATCGGGGAAGAGGAGCCACAACAATGAGTATCACTCAATGAGCCGTGAACGTAGAGACATCGAAGGCATCAGCCTGTCATTCCTTGACGTGATCAGTTGTGGGTTCGGCGCGTTGATACTACTTCTGGTCCTCACCAAGGTGTTTGAGCCCATCGTCTTCGAGGAATCCACCGCAGCGCTCGAAGGGTACCTCCGGAACCTTGAAGCGGACCTTGCTGAACTGCGCGGCGACGCTCGCGTGGTCACCCGTGACCTGCTTTCAAAAGAGAAACTTCAGGATGAAGCCGTCGCCCGCCTGGACCAGGTCGAAACACGTTTGGTCACAACAGAGCAGCGGTTCAACGCCATCTCCCAGAAGACACAGGTCAACAACGCGGTCCAGACCCGTCTGGCGTCCGCAAGACAATCGCTGACGGAAGAAATGCAACGCCTGATGGCAGACGTTCAACGGGACCTGGACAACAACAAGATCGGTGGGATTCCTGTCGATAGTGAATACGTCATCTTCATCATCGACAACAGTGGCAGCATGAGAGAATTTGCATGGCCACTGGTGCTGCAGAAAATCAATGAAACCCTGGACCTGTATCCTCGTCTCAAGGGTATCCAGATCATGAACGATCAGGGGCACTACATGTTCAGTCAATACGCCGGTGACTGGATACCGGACACACAGGCAAGGCGCAACGCCATCGTTAACAGGTTGCGCAACTGGACAGCTTTCAGCGCCAGCAACCCCGCTCCAGGTATCGTCAAAGCTGTATCAACGTACTATCGTCCTGGCCGCAAGATCAGCCTGTACGTCTTTGGAGATGACTTCAACGGTCGGTCGATCCAAAGCGTGATCGATCGAGTCGACCAGGTGAATCAAAGCGACGTTGATGGAAACCGGTTGGTCCGGATTCACGCTGTAGGATTTCCTGTGATTTTCCAGGAGAGCGCAGCTTTTCAGGCAACCGGTTTTCGGTTTGCACATCTTATGCGCATCCTCGCTGAACGGAATGGCGGAACATTTATCGGTCTGGATGACTACCGGCTCCTCTAGCGCTACGTCTCAAAGCACTCGCACCCAAACTTTCGACATCTAGGACAGATCCGGATCCCAGTCAAAAGCCCGCTTCGCATTCTCTGAAAAGAACAATGGCGCAACGTTGTCACGGAGCGACAGACCGTCTACTTCTTCCCGTCCCCGCTGCCAGTCGATGGTTGGAAACTCGGTGCCGAACATCATTTTCTCGCGTCCGCGCGTATTGATGAAATGCACAAAGTTCTCCGGCCAGTACTTGGGCGCCACCGCGGTACACGACATATAAACGTTGTCCCAGTGGGTGATTGTTGAGATCACTTCTTCCGTCCACGGCTGACCACAGTGGGTCATCACCAGGCGCAGCTCCGGAAAATGAAACGCCACCTCGTCATAGTGGATCGGATTCTGCACCCAACCCGGTCTCCGCGGCCCCGGCATTCCGGCGTTCATGCTGACCGCCATATTCATCTCGATCGCGAGCACATAAAACGGCCAGTAAACACGATCAGTGGGCGGCAAAGTGTATCGAAACGGCGGGATCCGAAGGCATCGTACACCACATTCCTCTGCATATTGTCGGACACGCCTGATCTCATCTATCCCCTTTGTTGGATCGACAATCATTGCCGGAAGAATCTTCGCGGGGTATTCCTCATGCGCCTGGGCAACCCACTCCGCATGTCCCGACTCCATGATCGACACCACCGCCGCACCAATATTGCAACTGTTCAGATGTTCGATCAGGTCAGACGGTGCCTCGATTTTCGGACGGTTTGCCATATCCTTGAACAGATACGTAAGCCCTCCGCCACCGTCGCCTGCCGACAGAAATGACGAGTTGATTAGCGTATCGATCGCGCGGTGCTCGAAAGACATACCACCTCCAATAAACAGGCTGTAAAGCAGCTAGTGTACCCGACAAAACGAATCCCGGATGGCAATACACTCGCGGATCATGCACCCTGCGCCCTCGACCTCTATAATGCTCCTTTCGCAGACGCTAGTTCCTGGAACAACCGTCCAGCGGTTGCGCAAACCCGTAGAGCCGCAAACCAAAGAACCGGGAGACAGTTATGGCCGCACGTAAAGCCAAACAGACATTTGATCGAGCCACCCAGGATGTCGGTAACATCCTCAGCCTCGAACACGTCAATGTGACTGTGCCTGATCAGAGTCAGGCGACAAACTTTTACGTACAGGGAATGGGTTTCACACGCGACCCTTATGTTGACTTCGGTTCCTTTAACGTCTGGATCAATCTTGGAGAACAGCAGTTTCATCTGCCGACCCGTGACCCACAGGTGGTCCGCGGTCATGTGGGTGTCGTTGTCCCGGATCTTGATCAGTTGGAACTGCGCCTTACCCGCATCGCCCGACAGTTCGGCGACAGCCGGTTCAACTTCAAACGTCTGAAGTCGCGCATCGATGTCACCTGCCCCTGGGGGAACAAAATTCGCTGTTTCGCGCCGGGTGCTTTCGGCAACATGAGCCTCGGCATGCCTTATGTGGAATTCGATGTCCCTGAAGGTACCACTAGGGATATCGCTGAGTTCTACGTCACGACCATGGGTGCCCCGGCATCAGCGGCAAAGGGCCTCGCATGGGTTTCGATCGGCAAGGGTCAGGAGCTGCGTTTTCGTGAGACGTCAAAGAAACTGCCTGAGTATGACGGCCACCACATCGCCATCTATACCGTGAACTTTTCTGGTCCGCATCATCTGCTGAACAAGAAGAAGCTGGTGATCGAAGAGTCTGACAACCACCAATACCGATTCAACCGTATCGTGTCTCCACGTACCGGCAAAGTCCTCTTCGAAATCGAACACGAGGTTCGCAGCCTGCATCACCCGATGTTTGCACGGAACCTGACCAATCGAAATGCTGATCAATCATTCTTCAACTACAGGCAGGGCCGGGACGCGTTCGTTCCTGCTTGATCCAACTCAACCCTCAACCCATTCGACAGACCAGACCACAGGAACAACATGCCAGCCACCAGTCGCCGCGCCTTTGGCGTAAAGGTTCTCAATTCCAATCACAAGGATGTTCGTCGTCTGAAACGGGAGGGACATGTTGCAGAGATTCATGGAAATAAGTTCTGGAACTCGAGTTTTCTCATCATGAACCATCTGCGTAAGCACCCGTTGAGGAAGCGTTCGAGGGTGCTCGAAATAGGATGTGGCTGGGGTCTGCTTGGAATCTTCTGTGCCAGAAGATTCGACAGCAGGGTCACTGGCATCGATGCCGACGAAAACGTACTGCCTTATATGGCGCTGCATGCGGACGTCAACCACGTCGAGATCGTCGGTGCGAAGAAGACCTTCCAGCAGCTGTCGATCGAGTACCTGAGTCAATTCGATGCGGTCCTCGGTGCAGATATCTGCTTCTGGGACGAAATGGCCGGCATGTTGTTCAACCTGACCAACCGCGCCGCCAAGGCCGGCGTCAAGCAGATCATGATTGCCGACCCATGTCGCCCACCCTTTTCGGAACTCACTCAACGTTGTCAGAATCGTTATGGCGATAAGGCTGTGGTAGAGCCCATGTGGTTATCTCGCCCAGTCCGCGCGTCCGGTGAAATTCTGATCGTCAATCCCTAAGCACCATTTCCCCAGCAGGAGAACTCTTATGAGTGGCGCCCTTAACGATATTCGCGTCATTGACCTGTCCACCGATCTTTCTGGTGCCTGGGCCGCCAGGCTGTTCGGTGATCAAGGCGCCGATGTCATTCTCGCGGAACCGCCCACCGGGCATTGTCTTCGACACGAACCCCCCTTTGTCGCCAACGATGATGGTGATAGAGAGAGCGCACTTCATGCCTATGCCAACTGGAACAAACGATCGGTCGTCATTCAGAGCGAAACGCAGTTATCCGAACTCGTCGGCAATGCGGATATACTCATCACAAATGAGCGGGCGCCATTTTCAGGCCTCGCAGAAACCGCCATTGATGCGTTGCCGGAGAATGGTATTCACCTGTCCGTTACACCGCATGGTTTGACCGGACCGTGGGCGAGTTATCCCGGCAACAACCTGACCCTGAGTTCACGGGTCGGTTGGGCGGCCATGAACCGGCGCGTGGATGAGCCCCCATTACAACTCCCCGTCCAACAAACCGGATACATCACCGGGGTCGCTGCCTTCGTGTCAGGCGTTGCGGCAGTGATCCGCCGTCAACAGTCCGGCCAGGGCGAGACCGTTGACCTCAGTCAGCTCGAAGCATTGTCGCTCACCTGCTATCCCTGGGCACTCATGGGCAACTACATCGGAGGTGACCGGGTTCGCTACGGGGTCACGGGTGCTCGCACGAAAGAGAAGCCTGGCCCGCTCTGGCAAACCAGTGACGGCTATATCAACTTTGGCTTTGGGGAATGGAAACGATGGACAGATGCACTGACCTATCTTGGGGTCGACGAGTTCGCCAATGATGAGGTGTTTATACCGGTACTGGGTCGCCAACAGAAGGATTTGAAGCCTGTCGGCCAGGCGCTCGCAGACTCTGTTATTTCCCGTAACAAGTGGGATATTTTCAACAAACTGGCACAACTTCACTGTATTTCCGGTGTCGTGCAGAACGCGCAGGAACTCCTGCATTGTAAACAGATGAAGGCTCGTTCATTCCACATGCAGACCAACCTGGGGGGCAAGACAAGGAACACCGCGGGCGCCCCCGCAAAATTGTCAGAAACGCCCTATCAACACCATCGAGACGCGCCCGCACTCGGTGAACACAACGGCGATTCTGGCAGAAAGACGCAGCCCCAGGCAATCGTCGACGGTGACAAAAGCACCCAGCCTCTCTCTGGTGTCCGCGTGCTCACCTTCACACAGGCGTGGTCCGGGACTTTTGCAACCGAACTCCTAGCACTCCTGGGTGCGGATGTGGTTCAGATTGAAGCTCGCAAGCGTCCTGATGTGTGGCGAGGTGCCGGTGCACCGGTGCCTCCGGCCATCCGGGATGAGAACAAAGAGCAGAGCCCTCTCAACACCAACGGCATGTACAACTCGGTCAACCTGAACAAACGAGCGATTACGCTCGATATGGGCAGTGAGGAAGGGCTGTCCATGTTCTGGCAGATGCTGCCGAGCTTCGATGTGGTGGCAGAGAATTTCAGCCCACACGTGATGAGCAACTGGGGCATCACCATGGAGACCCTTCGTGAAAAGAAACCGGGCATTATCTTTGCCTCCTTGTCGGGCTACGGACGACAGGGACCCTGGTCGGAGTTTCCAGCCAATGGTGCAACCACTGAGCCCATGTCAGGGTTTGCCTCCGTACACGGGTACGAGGATGACGCGGCTGCCAATACCGCCGGGCTGATTCCTGACCCGATCACCGGTTACTATTTTGCAGCATCAATCCTCTCTGCGATCCATCACCGCAACAAAACCGGTCAAGGTCAGCGCATCGATGAGGCGATGATGGAAGCCGTCGCGGTACAGATGGGCGACGGTATGCTGCACTGTGATGCAACCGGCGAAATTCCCGGGCCCCGGGGTAACCGACACCCTCTACATGCGCCGCACAACGTCTACCAGGATTGTGACGGCGAATGGCTGGCCATTGCGGTCGATTCCAACGAATCATGGCAGGCACTCTGCGTGACGCTGGGCATGATGGCAGAAGCATCCGATACAACACTATCGGATGCAGCCGGCAGGAAGGAGGCTGAATCTCGTCTCGACGATCTACTGGCCACTATCGTGGCCGAGGATACCGCTGCGAACCTGGAAACTCGACTGTGCCAGGCAGGTGTCGCTGCTGCGGCTGTGCAGCCGTTTGAGCCGGTCTATGCCGATCCAAGTGAACATGTACTCGATCGCGGCTTCATGGTTCAGCTGATACACGCTGAATGTGGACAGCACTATTATGCAACGGCCCCCTGGATCATGAAGAGTCTCGGACGTCCACCTGTAGAGGTCTCACCGCGCTTTGGTGAACACAGTCAGGAAGTGTTCTCCGAGGAGTTGGGCCTCACAACCGCTGACTATGAGCGATTGGAGGCCGAAGGCATTACCGGAACAACGCGTCTTTAAACTCTCTGGATTCCTGAGACCTTACGCAGGTACAGGAATTGCCCGGGAGAAAAGCGGCAGGCGATCACGATTCAGGTAGGTGGTTGCGGCGCAGCAGAGCCAGACGATACAGGCCATGATGAACAGGGCACCTCCATCGGTGTTGCCTGCTGCGTCAACGATCCGGTTGACACCCAGCGGCGTAAACAGGTGAAAGAAGATCGGACCGGAAATGACAGTCAGTCCGGTCAGAGCACCCCAGATGCGTGTACGTGGAATCGGCAACATGATCGCTGCGACCAACTCGACCATGCCGACCACGGTACCCCCGAACATCGCGAAAGGCGCAGCAACCGTCGATAGCACCGGCAACCCCGCCATCCAGTCACCGATCGTATTGAAGATAATAACTGTCTCCTGTGACCCACTGAACTTGAAGAACAGCGATTGAACGAAAATAAAAGCGGGGACAACAACCAGTACCCAGTGCAGCGTGCGTCTTAACATGATCAGACTCCTCTCATTGACGACGTGTTCTTTTTTGAAGACTCACTTACTGGGCTATAGATGCAACCTCTGTTGTTCTGTTAAATCGGATCTTTCTCTCTCATATCGCTCGTCCTCTGACGCGCAATCTTCTCCACTGATTGACGACGACCGTCGTCGAATGTGTATTATGTTGTGACCTTCATCAACATGAGACCCCTGTCATGAGTCATGATCTGATCATTCGCGGCGGTTCAGTTGTCGACGGAACCGGTGCCGAACCGTACACGGCCGATATCGCAATCGACGGCAAGGAGATAACAAAAATAGGCCGGGTTTCTGCACCGGGAAAGCGTGACATCGACGCGCGTGGACTGATCGTCACGCCTGGATTCGTAGACTTGCACACGCACCTAGATGCGCAGATTGGTTGGGATCCGGAAGTCACTTCGATCTCCTGGCACGGCGTCACCACTGCGCTACTCGGCAACTGCGGTGTGACCTTTGCTCCCTGCAAGCCCGATGACCACGGTCTGCTCGCCGCCATGATGGAGACTGTTGAGGATATCCCCAGACGCGCGATTCTCGAGGGCTTGCCCTGGAACTGGAAATCCTACGGAGAATATCTCAACTCAATCGAAGCCATGGCACCGGCGATCAACGTCTGCGGCATGGTTGGTCACTGTGCGCTCCGCTACTACGTCATGGGTGATCGCGGTATCGATGAACCAGAAGGTGATCTACAGGATCTCTTGGCAACCCGTCATCGCTACCACAGTGACTCCATCGATGACATCGAAGGGACCGGCCTTAGAAGACCGTCCATCGACGAGGTCAGACAGATTGCGGCACTCGCTGGTCAATCGGTCAAGGAAGGCGCCATCGGTTTCTCCACCAATCGGATGTCGGGACATCATCTCCCGGACGGACGGGCCATACCCGGTACATATGCGCACAGGGATGAGATTCGCGCAATCGCTCGGGAAGTGGGTGCGCACGGAGGAATCATGCAGACCGTGTTTGGCATGCCAACCGACATGCGATTCGACGATGAGTTCGAGCTGTTAGCCTATGAAGCAGAGGTCGCCCAGTGTGCCTTGTTTTCCGCCAACGTCGAGATGGGTGTCAACAAACAGGACGTTCGAGTCCAGCAATTGCTGTCTGCGGGATTGAACGTCGCATCGGTCACAGTCCCGCGTGCAGGCGGCGGTGTTGGCGGTCTCCTCGTGGGTAATTTCTTTCGTTCAGACAGCTGGAAGAAGCTGAACGATATGCCCGCTGAACATCGACTGCAGGCAATACGCGAACCCTACTTCCGTGAAAAGCTCATCAACGAGATCAAAGACAGGACAGATGGCAAGGCGACCAGACGCTGGTTCTGGATGGGCAACAAAGATCGTCCACGCTATACCCACGCACTGAACGAAAGCCTGTATGACATGGCTCAGTCCGCCGGTGAACATCCGGTAGAGACCTGGCTAAGATTGACCGACGAATCAGACGGCAACGCACTGTTTCACATGCGTGGATTCAATGTCGATATCGACGGTGTTGAAGAACTGATCAAGACAGACTGGGTTGTCCCTGCCCAGGGTGATGCAGGCGCGCACGTCAGCCAGATGAACGACAGTGGATGTACGAGCTTCGTATTATCCCATTGGGTACGCGACCAGGGCGCGCTTTCGCTGCCCCAGGCCATTCGAAAGCTCACATCGATGCCGGCGAACCTCTTGGGGTTGTCCGATCGTGGTGTTCTTGCTGTCGGTAAGAAAGCAGACCTCAATGTCATCGACTTTGAACAGGTCGCTGAACGCCAGCCAGAGATTGTCCATGACATGCCCTTCGACGCGCCCAGATTCATCCAGCGTGGAACAGGTTACCGTGCGACCGTCTGCAACGGCACCATCACGCTTGAGAACGACGAACTCACCGGTAACCGTGGCGGTCGCGTTATCAGATCCTATGATCGATAGAACCTGTTCATCATCAATGCAGTGAAGAGACGACCATGAAGATCATCGACGTCAAACCATACGTGATAGAAACCCCTCGCCCCCATCACGGCGGTCGAGCCTGGATTTTTGTCAAACTTACAACTGACAATGGAATCGAGGGGATTGGCGAAGCTTACAAGGTCCCATTCCACCCAAGAACGATCGTGGCGATGATTCGTGACTTTGGCGACACCTACTTCATCGACCAAGACCCGTTTCAGATTGAGCGACTGTGGCGACAGGTCTATTACGGGGATGGTTACGAGCGAAATGATCACCACCAGCACCCAGACCACACGGTGCTGGGACTACTCTCTGCCTTTGAGATGGCATGCTGGGACATTATCGGCAAGACCCTCGACCAACCGGTCTACAATCTCCTGGGCGGGCGTTATCACGATCGACTTCGCTCGTACACTTACCTGTATGGCGATCCCAGTGATCCCCGCCGTGGAAACCCACACACTGACCCGCAGCTGGCAGGCGAACGTGCTGCCTTCTATCTCAACGAAGGGTTTACGGCCGTCAAATTTGACCCCTTGATTGACGTAATGGGTAACGCGGATCCGCGGGAGCCTCCCCTTGACCTACTCGAGAACGCCGAGGCCGTCGTGCGCAGCGTACGGGAAGCGGTAGGCGGCGCCTGCGACATCCTGATCGGAACTCATGGCCAGTCCACCACATCCGGCACCATTCGATTTGCGCGTCGCATAGAACAATACGACCCACAATGGTTCGAAGAGCCGGTACCACCGGAGAACCGGGATGAAATGGCCAGGGTCGCCCAGATGACCACCATCCCGATTGCATCTGGCGAGCGGCTTTCTACCAAGTTTGAATTCCGTGAACTACTTGAGAAACAAGCGGCTTCCATTCTTCAGATGGCGCTGGGGCGTGTGGGCGGTATCCTGGAGGCGAAAAAAATCTCAGGAATGGCAGAAGCGTACTATGCGCAGATTGCGCCACACCTTTATTGTGGACCCATCGAAGCTGCCGCCAACATCCAGGTGGATACCTGCAGCCCCAACTTTTTCATACAGGAGAGCATCGGCAAGTTTGATGGTTTCCACGCAGAGATTCTTGAGAAACCCATCACCTGGGAAGACGGGTATATCATTCCTTCGACTGAGCCTGGCCTCGGCGTCATCCTCAACGAATCTGTTGCCGAAGCGCACATGATGGAAGGACTCTAAGGTCAAAGGCCATCTGGTGGGTGTTACTACCAGTCAGGACCGGCGAGTCATCAAATCAGTCTGAGCGCAGTAAAGAGGTGGGCGGCAGCTAAATCGACGTGAACTAGCTGAATCCAATATCCGTGGCTGCGCGCACCAGGGAGATCAGATACCGTTATAGTGCGCGGCATGTTGCCAGCCAACCCACTACCCGATCGCATTCAGGGAGCGTTATTTGCCCTTGCGGCTTACCTCGCGTGGGGCTTGCTACCCATCTACCTGAAATGGCTGTACGAGGTCAGCGCATGGGAAATCCTGGCACAACGCGTGGTCTGGTCAGTCGTCCTGTTACTCGGATTGCTGACAGTCACCGGACAGCTGTCCACGCTGAAACTACCGCGCAGACACTGGCCCTGGATTACGCTCTCTGCAGGACTGCTGACCATCAACTGGGGGGCTTATATCTACGCAGTCATCATCGACAATATCGTTGAAGCGAGCCTGGGTTATTTCATCAATCCACTAGTGTCTGTGTTACTGGGTATGGTCTTTCTGGGGGAACGACTTAATCGATGGCAGTTTGCGGCGATCGTGATTGCAGCCTTCGGTATCGCGTTTCAATTGATCAGCTACGGTTCGGTGCCATGGATCGCACTGGCACTTGCCTTCAGTTTTGGCCTGTATGGTCTGGTCCGCAAGCGGATGAATGTTCATGCCATCGGTGGACTTTGCATCGAAACGCTTATCCTGCTGCCTCCGGCACTGGGTTGCCTCGCGATTCTCGCCAACAACGGTGACCTCAGGTTCATCCACAGTTCTATCACCGTTGACCTGCTTCTGGTGGCCGCTGGCCTCGTTACATCGTTTCCGCTGCTATGCTTCAACGCCGCCGTAACAAGGATATCGCTGACCGCCATGGGAATGTTCCAGTATTTGGCACCTTCCATGACGCTGGTGATTGCCGTCCTGGTTTATGGCGAGCCGTTTGGCATCGACAGGTTGATCACGTTCACCTGTATCTGGATCGGTATCGTCATCTTTACGCTTGACGCGATCCGGGCCGTACGACGTCAATCAATGGTCTGACTTCACCACGAAACGCAACGCGTGGACGCTGCTTTTCTATTTGCCCTTGAATTGAGGGGTGGTTTTATTCAGAAACGAAGTAATTCCCTCCCGGCTGTCCTCTGTCAGCAGCAATGCACCCTGCCCCAGCTTCTCCATCGCAAGCGCCCCATTGAGACTCGCCTCCATGCCCTTGTTGACCATCAGTTTCATGAAGTGAGGAACAAACGGTGCGAACGTTGCAAGGTGTGCCGCCATCTTCTCAACTTCAGCCAGCAGCATCTCAGGTTCCACGATACGCGTGACCAGTCCGACCTGAAGCGCGCGTTCCGCGTTGATCGGATCCCCCATCAGCATCATCTCCATGGCCCATCCAGCGCCGACAATCCTCGGCAGTCGAGCTGTGGCACCACCACCCGGAATAATCCCAAGTTTCCCTTCGGGTGTTGCGAACCGACTGTGTGGTGTACAGATCCGCAAGTCACAACCCAGGGCAACTTCCAGACCGCCTCCCATACAGATGCCGTCAATCGCCGCTATCGTTGGTATTGGAAGATTCTCTAGCTGCTCTGCGAGACCTTGAACGATGGGTTCCATCGCCTTCCTGAGGTCTCGATCCAACACCTCATTCAAGTCAGAACCCGATGCAAAAGCCCTGCCTCCCGCACCGGTGATCGCGATGACCCGCACCGACTCATCCTCTGCTGCACGCGACACTGACGCCTGGAGCTGAGATAGCGTGGCCAGTGAAATAGCATTGTGCTTCTCCGCGCGGTTGATCGTAATCAGCGCAAGCTGCTCACGCTGCTCGTAAATCACGTCTTGTTCAGTCACGTCGTCTGCCATAAGAATACCGCGGTTACGGATTGGTCATTGTTTGTGCCACAACATAGCGAATCAGAGACCGATTACAACCAATGCAGGGAGAAGGTGCCTGTGAAGCTGCACCGGATCATTTGATTGTGAGAGGACGTAGCGTTACCGTTCAGGCCCCATCAGGAGACCCACTATGATTTACGACAACGTCCTCCAAACCATCGGGAATACGCCGATCGTTCGAATCAATCGCATTGGTCCCGATAACCAGAATATCTACGCCAAGCTGGAAGCGTTTAATCCTCTCGCGTCCGTAAAGGACCGGTTGGCGATCGCCATAATTGAAGATGCAGAACTTACAGGTGCCATCTCACCGGGCCAGACCGTCGTTGAAGCGACATCCGGAAATACCGGCATCGCACTGGCCATGGTGTGTGCTGCCAAGGGATACCCCTTTGTTGCCACGATGGCAGAGTCATTCTCCATCGAGCGCCGAAAGATCATGAAGGGACTGGGTGCCCGGGTCATACTGACACCCGCCGCTGAACGCGGGTCCGGCATGGTACGCCGGGCGGAGGAACTGGCAGCACAACATGGCTGGTTTCTGGCCAGGCAATTTCAGAATCCTGCCAATCCCGCGTATCACCGCAACACCACGGCACCCGAGATTCTACGAGACTTCGCCGGGCGTGAACTGACCCATTTCGTCAGCGGCTGGGGCACCGGCGGCACCATCACAGGCGTCGGCCAGGTTCTGAAAGCAGCACGGCCAGGGATCAAGATCATCGGTACCGAACCTGAAAACGCTTCACTGCTATCCGGTGGCGATTGGAATCCTCACAAGATCCAGGGCTGGACACCCGACTTTGTTCCGGAAGTCCTGGATGCCTCTGTCATTGATGAACTCCATCCGGTATCAGATACTGACGCCATCGCCACTGCCAAGCGACTCGCCGCCGAGGAAGGCATCTTCTGCGGCATCTCAGCGGGCGCAACGATGGCCACTGCGCTAGATGTGGCAGCATCGGCGCCAGCCGGTTCAACCTTCTGCGTGATGCTACCCGACACCGGTGAACGCTATCTGTCGACACCGCTCTTCGAAGATATCTCAGAGGATTCCGACGACGACTGGCTCGCTGGCCTGTAGACAAAACACGCACGAGAACTGTCATGACTATGCAACGTACACCGCTGCTCCTGTCCCGAATCATGGGACGAGGTGCCGCCCTAGACCCCCACGTCGAGGTCGTCACTCTCCAGGAAGATGGGAAACATCGACAAACACTGCAGGCGACCTGGCAACGTGCCAACCAGTTGGCTTCAGCACTCGCCGGCCACGGTGTCGGGATTGGTGACCGAGTAGCGAGCTTCATGTGGAATAACTACAGGCACCTGGAGCTCTACCAGGGTGTCACTTCCATGGGAGCGGTCCTTCACACGCTGAACATCCGTCTTGGACCCGCGGATCTCGAATACATCATCAATCACGCGCAGGACCGGATCATCTTTGCCGATGAAGACCTGTTGCCATTGCTCGATCCCATTCTGGACAAGATTCCGTCGGTCGAACTGCTTGTCATTTGCCGACATGGTGAGTCTGGTGAAAGTGCATTCCCTGAACAGGCCGACTATGAGTCGTTCATTGATGGCCAGCCGACAGAATACGACTGGCCGGAGATCGACGAGAATTCACCCATGGGGCTCTGCTACACCAGTGGTACCACGGGCAAACCCAAAGGTGTGATGTACACCCATCGCTCCACCTATCTCCATACAATTACCGAAGCGATGACCGATGCCATGGGGCTCTCAGCGCGTGACGCACTCTGCGGCATTGTGCCGATGTTCCACGCAATGGGCTGGGGATTGCCATTCACCGCGTCAATGTTGGGATGCAAGCAGGTCATGCCGCACCGCTTCACGCAGCCAGATCGATTGATCGGGCTAATGTCGGATGAGGAAGTGTCGATTTCGGCAGGTGTCCCTACGATCTGGCAGGGTGTCATGCAAATTGTCCAGAAGGATCCAGACCCATTCGATCTGTCAAAACTCGATCGGCTCATCTGTGGGGGTTCCGCACCACCGCTCGCCATGATGCGCTGGTACTGGGACACCCTGGGTATAGAAATGATCCAGGCGTGGGGTATGACGGAGACAAACCCGCTCGGAACATTGTCTCGAAAGGTCGCCAAGCGATCACACCTCGTGCTTACGGAGGACCAGCAGTTTGAAAACATCAGCAAAGCGGGACTGACCATGCCGGGTCTCGAGATTGAAATCTTCGATGAGTCATTCAATCCTGTGCCTCATGATGGAGAATCCGTTGGCGAACTCCTGATTCGAGGGCCGTGGATCGCCAGTGAGTATTTCAATGACCCGCAGCCCGAAAAATTTCACCAGGACTGGCTCGTCACGGGTGACGTCGCGAAGATTGACCCGGACCAGTACCTGATGATCGCAGATCGATCGAAAGACCTGATCAAGTCGGGTGGCGAGTGGATCTCATCGGTCGACCTAGAGAACCATATTGTTGCCCTGGAAGCCATCAGCCAGGCGGCTGTGGTGGCCCAACCTCACCCCAAATGGGATGAACGTCCCGTGGCGCTGGTTGTATTGAATGAGGGCCAGTCAGTCTCCACCGACCAGGTCCTCGAGCATTGTGTAAGTCGATTCGCACGATGGCAGCTACCCGATGATGTCATCCCCGTAGACAGTCTGCCGCTCACGTCTACCGGTAAGCTCGACAAGAAGACGATTCGAGCCAACCTGGAAGCGGATGGCTACCAGCTGCCGGATCTTCGCGAGTGAACTGGGCGTCGTGACAAACGAGGTAGAATCCGGGTAACGAATCCGGACCAGATAATCCGGAGAAAACTCCAAAAAATGAAGGAGCCCAGGATGACGAATTGGCAGGACGCGACGGACACAAACGGCCGTAAAACACTGGAATTTCATCTGGAAACATCACGTGATCGTGACGTCACAGGGGCACTCTGGATCCCGACACAACTACTGGATGATGCGTTGTCACCGCACCTGATCTGCTTCGGCCACGGTGCTTCAGGCGATCGATATCAACCACCCATTACACACATGGCCGGTCGATTTGTAGATCGCGGATTTCCCGTCCTGTCGATCGACGGTCCGGTCCATGGTCTGAGGCAACAGGGAGAAGGTGGGCGAACGGCGTTTGGAGCTGAACTGGCCCGTTCTGAGTGTATCGCCGAGATGACCGATGATTGGCAGGTTGCCATCGAGGCCGCACAGGGCCATCAGCAGGTCGGCACGACACCGCTGGCGTATTTTGGTCTTTCGATGGGATCAATATTCGGGGTTCCGCTGGTAGGTGCTCGGGACGATTTTACGGTTGCGACGCTTGGTCTACTCGGGATCGGTGAACACTTCCCTAATGGGTTTGAGGTGATGGCAGCGGCGGCCATGATCAACTGCCCGGTCCTGTTCCTGATGCAGTTGGAAGATGAATTATTCGACCGCAACAGCTATCTGGACCTGTTTGATGCCCTGGCAACCGATGACAAGCGCATCCATGCGAATCCCGGACTTCATCCGGATGTACCGACACAGGAAATCAACTTCTCGTTTGACTTCATGTGCCATCATCTAACCAAGAATAGTGCACCAGATCCAAAGGCATCGCCCATTGCTGAATAAGCACAAAAATCGCCCGCTCGTCCGCGCCTCCCAAATATTAAGATTCAATAAATTGTGCATTTACGTGATCTTAATATAATATATAACCATATAAATCTTTATATTTCATAATCTTATATACATAATCCATCTCTCACCTGGCTTTGTGAAGAGGTCTTTACGACCCTGGCGTTATCTAAATAAAGATTGTATAAAGATTATTAATGTTCTATAAATGACCCCGTACTCCTCCTCGAGTACAAAGATCAGTACGAAAAGTCCCGTACGAGAAGAATGAGACAGGAGATAGATGCATGAAGAAATACATTGCGATCGCTTTCTCACTTGCACTGACCCACTCCGCCGCCGCGGACAACAAAGTGATTGTTGACGGCCAACGGTATGTGACCAGTGACAATCAGTATAGCGAACTGTGTATGGCCGCTCTGGAGTCCAAAGCAGCCCTGAGAAAGAAAGCTGAAGAACTGAACATCAATCGGCGCGACATAAAAAGAGTCGCGTGCAACGGGATGTCACTGGTTCGGTTTGCACGAACCCAGAAGGGTGACATGAAAGAGTGGTTCGCGAAAAACTAGCTAGTCAGTAGCACTCTCACCGAATTTAGTTACACCTGTCGGGCCAGAGGGACCGTTCTACATAGAACATTCCTCTCAACCCGCCAGATATCTCGCTTTCAAGGCTGAGCGTTTGTTGGGAGTGACCCCGATGCTGTCCAGATAATCTTCTACTGATCCAAAGTCTTCTTCAACAACATTCAGCGCACCATCCAGGTAGTCCGCGCGAACGCCCATCAGTACTTCTAGGCTCTCCGTATCAAGCGTCGAGCCCATCCTGTCCACCATGAAGCCTCTTAAACATTCTGCTTTATTCGTGAGAAGGTAGTCCTGTACAACAACCTGACGCGGCACACCGAGCGCCAGCAATATCATTGCCACACCGAACCCCGTCCGATCCTTACCGGCTGAACAATGCAGGAGGAATCCACCTTTGGTTCCCAGGAGGCACTCAAACAGCCTTCGATATTCGTCGTGATGATGACGGGCCAGTTCCTCGGTCATCGCACGCATGTGAACCGCCCGATGTTCAGCATTCTGCTTCTTGTCACGGAGTGACGCACGCAGCGCCATTGTACTCGCCGTACTGATCGGGATGTGATGTCGGTGCGGATCGAGAACGGCCGGCGTCGGGCTCATTGAGACTTCCTCCTCCCGGCGCAGATCACAGATCGTCGTGATGTCGAGCATCTTGAACTGTGCAAGGCCGTTCGCCGTCAGGTTAACCATCGCACCACTTCGGAACAGACAACCCCGTCGAATCTCCGCCCCGTCGAACGCCCGATATCCTCCGAAGTCACGTAGATTTATGGACCCCTCAACCCCGAGAAATGTCACCTGCACCCTCCTGCCCGCACTTTACCATCCTGCCAATCCTCCATTTCACTCACCCAACAACACCTACACGGATGCAAGTTGGGACGCATTTCGTCATCATTGAATCATATGAACGTAAAGATTCCACCAAGCACAATCTGGCCAGGGCCGCCTCCCGCCTTATCAACCGGCCGCGTCAGCTGAAGGCAATCACGCCATGAGGCATCTGGTTTCGTACCTGGCCAGCACAGGATTTGCTGGTTTCGCGACGTCCATGCAGAACATGCTGATATCCTGGATGCTGGTAGGCATGCTGGTCCTCCCCGCTGACCGGGCTGGTCTGATACAGGGAGCGGTCGCGATTCCAGCGATCATTGCGCTGTTATGGGGTGGTGCTATTGCCGATCGAATGGACCCACGCTCCCTGCTAATCCGAATCTACGGTATCGCCTGGCTCGTACCCATCGCGATGGCGTTCTGTGTGCACATTGATGAGTTCCACGTACTGTCGGTGATTCTATTCGGCCTGGGCATCGCCCTGACCAATGCGCTTTCAACACCAGCGCTGCAATCCATTCTGAACCGCATTTCCCAGGGCAGGCTACAACGGAGCGTGAGTGCCGCCACGCTCATCGGTTTCATCGTACAGATTGCTGCTCTGACGCTTGCAAGCTTCATGGAGATAATCGGTCTGACCACCGTGCTCATCGTACAGGGCCTCTGCCTCGCTGCCGCGATCGTTGCGATCTCCCGCGTCCCCAGGACACAGGAACAACACCTCCCTACAACCACTGCACTCTCAAATATCCGGGAGGGTGTCGCGGCAGCATGGGGGAACCCGGTGGTATTGGGTGTTCTCACTATCAATTTCATCGCGCTGGTCTTCAACGCCGGGGCCTTCAATATCGTCGTACCGTATATGGTCAAGCGGATCTACGATGGCGGCGCAGCCGATCTCGGTGTCCTGATGATTGTCTTCTACACCGGCGCGTCACTATCCAACGTGTTGATGCTGATTGCCCCGCAGCGGTTTCCAGGAAGACTGTACGTGATCTCCCAACTCACCCGCGCAGTTGTTGTCGCGCTGGTATGGTTTGCACCGGGCCAGACACTTCTGACTGCCCTGTTGTTTCTGTGGGGACTGAACATGGGAATGACCAGCAATCTGGCAAGGACCATCCTTCAGGAGGCTTCTCCATCCCGGTATCTCGGGCGGATACTTTCCCTTTTTAATCTTGGTATGCTGGTGGCGATTCCGATTGGTGTCATGACCCTGGGACAGATCATTGAGGCGTTCGATACGGTCACTGCACTGATACCCGCAATGGTGGTTTCCATAGGCCTTTTTGTTGCGGGGGTCTGTGTAACGAAGTTGTGGCACTACCGGTCTCCTGATTGAGCATTTGACCCAGAGGACATCACAGCCATGACACTATCGGCATACCGCCGACGCTTCGCAGTCGTTCTCTTGCTCTGTTTTTCGAATGCTGTGGTCGCCGCTATCGACCCGGCACGCGCCACTTTCGACAATACCCGCGATCTGATCTACCAGATCCGGGTCATGGACGTTTCGGCAAATACCCGGAGCTCCACGGGTTCCGGGTTCCTGATTGCGAGCGATGGCAGCATCGCGACCAACTATCATGTGATCGCAAGCGCCATCTCTTCGCCTGACAAGTACCGCATCGAGGTACTACAGGACGATGAAGTCATGAGCTACATCGGGCGTATCGTGCACGTGGACGTAGTACATGATCTCGCTATCCTGTCGACGGATATTGATACCGATAATTTCATCCCACTTGCCACAAGAGAACCCGCCAAAGGCGATCGCGTTTATTCCATCGGCTATCCCTATGACCTGGGTCTCACCGTCGTCCCAGGCACTTACAACGGCCTCATTCCCCATAGCGCGAGTCCCCGCGTGCACTTTACCGGTTCGTTGAATCCCGGCATGAGCGGTGGACCTGCGTTCAACGGTGACGATGAAGTGATCGGTGTCAACGTCGCCACGTCAGGGAACCAGATCAGTTTCCTGGTTCCAGTGAGCAACCTCAATGATCTGATCGCCGAAGCCGCAACTTCACCCCCGGACGATCTGAACCGCGCGATCGCCGATCAGCTTGCTGCCAACAGCAAACGCATGATCAATGAGATGCTCGAGGGGAACTGGGAAACGGTTCCCCTCGGGGGCGCCCATGCACTGAACGAGATGACCGGTTTCCTCCGTTGTTGGGGAAATTCGCGCGATGAAGACAAGGCAACAGACGACCGTCCGTTCTGGGCACAGAGAATGTGCCAGACTGACCACAACATCTTTGTCAATCGTGGATTCAACACAGGGAAGATCGAGCTGCAATTCTACTGGATTGAGTCCGATACCCTGAACGGTGCGCAGTTCTACAATTACTACGAACGCATATTCTCCGGATATCGACCGGGCAACAGTGGACGGGAACAGGACCTAGGGAACTGGGCCTGTCACGAGAACTTTGTCGACAACAACGCTGCCATGAACACAAAAGGTGTGTTCTGTGCCCGCGCGTACAAGGACTTCGAAGGGATCTTCGACATCCTGTTCCTGCAAGGTAGCATGAACGACAAGACCGAGGCGCATATGATCCACTTTACGCTCGCCGGAACGACTCGGGATCTTGCAGTGCAATTTACTCGCCGGTTCATGGAGGCAGGCACATGGTAGCTCCTGTCATCAGAGTCACTACCGAGGGATCTGCGCCCCGCCTGATACACCCTACCACCAGCCGCATCCGCATTGGACGCGCCCTGGACAACGATGTGGTATTGGATGATCCGTATGTCGATCCCTACCACGCCGTTCTCGATACGCGAGAACCCGGACAATGGCTGCTTAAAGATCTGGACAGTCGTAACGGCACGAGACAGGGACGCGGGCACATCGAAAACGTTCAACTCGAATCCGGCGCGCAGCTAACACTCGGCAAGTCACACATTCAGGTTTTCAGCCGCGATCACGAAACCGCACCCGCATTGTCACTGTATGATCTCGAGCATCGCCTGATCTCCCACGATGGGATTGCCCTGATGATCAGCCTCTTCCTCATCCTCGCAGGTTTGAGCGGGATAACACTCTATACCGCCTATGACGGTGGTGAGGTGCGCCTCGAAACCATCATTTCGATCCTCGCAGGGGCATTGTTTGGCCCTGTCATCGTCGCGGGTTTCTGGGCATTGATTGGACGGCTGTTGCGTGGTCAGTCTCGCTTCCGGGCGCTTGTTAATATCACGCTGGTCGCATTGATCATACCCTTGCTGGTCGAGCCAGTCCTGTACGCCTTGTATTTCAACCTGCCCGGCGCTTCAAGCCTGTTTCTGCTGGTGACGGCATTGAACGTTGTTGTCGGCGGCGCCTATCTCTACGTGGTCCTGACAATTGCGACCCGTCTGACCCCCTGGGTCAGGCAATTCTCAACGGCGGCGGTGGTGCTTGCCGCTGTTGCGATGTTCTCGATCACACAGTGGTCCTCGCGTGATGACTTTGTTCACCACCCGGCATACGACGGCCGCATGATGCATCCAACATTGCTGCTACGCAGTGGCATCAGCAACGATCAGTTCATGGCGGTGCTACCTGAACTGTTCGATCACGCCAGTATGATGGCCACGGACGATTCCTGAACCGGCCGCGAAAGGGCTGGCGTAACGCCAGCAAAGGGCTCGATTGCCCAGATCAGTCATCAAAGAGATCATCCAGTTTACGCAAGGCATCGTCGTTTGGTGCCCCATCTGACTGCCCATTGATCGAAACCTCGGTATTGGTCGCGCCAAACAGAGAATCCAGTTGGGCCCTCGCCTGCTCCCCTCGACCAGAACGTACCGCATCAAACCGATTCACTGGACGGAAAAAGTCACAGAAGTTAGCCGTCGCTTTTTCGACAGGGGGGGCCGCACGCTCTTCCTCACAATCAATCGTCTTACCCGGTGAATAGAAGCGACACATAAGGCAACAGTGCAGGACTTCATAACATGCCGGGCACTGATCGTGCCGACTGATCGGCATCGGTTGGTCCGCGAGCGACTCCCCACAGTTCCAGCAAACAAGTTTGGCAGGCATATTCCACTCCCGAACGCGCTTCACACCTCATGAGCGGGTTCAACTCGGCTTCTTTGAGATACATCTAGTATTAGAGGATTTTGACTCGCCGTCACGCAACGCTATGATGCCGGCACAAGACACTGCCTTCAAACTATCAGTACGATCATCACCACTATTACTATCACCAACATGACCCGTATCCCCGCGACAGAACTTCCAACAGGTGCCCAAAGGCGCATCACGGTTGATGATGAACCGGTACTCCTGTTGAACCACGAAGGTTCCTTACATGCGGTTTCCTACTATTGCAGCCATATGGACTATCCACTCGAAGGCGGCACCATCGAAGACGGGCTTCTGGTGTGCCCTTACCACGGCGTGGGATTTTGCCTGAAAACGGGCGAACCCGATGGTCCGCCTGCCATGAATGCCATTCGAATCCATAAGGTCACAGTAGACGATAACGGTGACCTTCTGGTCACCGCCAACCCAAATCAGGTTTAGCGTCGCGCCGCAAGGGGGGCAGTACCCACCAAAGCGGTCAGAACCTCTTCAGTATGCTCTCCCAGTAACGGCGCCCGCGCCACCGGCGACGCTGGTGCGTTGCGTAGGCGAAATGGTTGGTTCGGATAGCGTTTGACCCCAAGACCAGGCCGGTCTTGCTCAAGGAACGCATCTCTTGCAGAGAGATGAGGATCCGCCAGTAGTTGCGGGCCATTCATCACCGCACCCGCTGAAACGCCACAATGTTGTAGTGCGTTCATCAGGTCAATGTGGTTCTGGCCGGCGGTCCATGAGTCGATGGCCGCATCTATTTCATCAATGGACTCGCACCTTGCAGGCAGATCCGCAAACCGTTCTTGCCAGTCCAACCACCCCGCCAGTTCACAAAACGCCTGCCATTGCGCATCTGACTGGCAACTGATGGCCAGCCATTGGTCATCTGCACAATGCTACATTCCGTGGGCGATGTGACGATTTCCGGTTCGCCCCGGATCAACGCCTGCCAGCGTCGACCCCGTGACCACGTCACCGAGGTAAAGGGTACACGCTTCCAACTGGCTGAAATCCAGGTGTTGCCCTTGCCCGGTCTGTTCACGGTGATGTAACGCTGCGGTCACTGCCATCATCCTCATCACACCAGCGAACAGATCGCCCCCAGTCATACCGGTAAATATCGGTACATCATTTTCGTACCCGGTCAGGTGCGACACACCAGACATCTGCTCAGTCGACACTCCGAACGCGACGTAGTCACGTCATGACGTCCCCATACCAAACCCCGACAGGGAGATCATCACCAGCCTGGGCTTGATCGCCTTGAGCGTCTCGGAGTCCAAGCCGAAATTTGCCATCACTCTGAGTGTGAAGTTCTCGATCAGAACGTCCGCATCACTTACCAGATGTTTCAGAATCTCCTGACCCCAGCTATCGGTCAGATTCAGCGTGATGTCCCCCTTGTTTCGGTTCACCCTGTTGAAGAACGGTGAGGCTTCCCAAGCAGGCAATTCCTCGGTGTCACCGAAGGCACTCCCGCACCAACCGTCGATACGTTGTACCGATTCCACCTTGATCACGTCCGCTCCCATGTCCACGGCAATCTTGGCAGCGACCGGTCCTGCAAAAAACATCGACAGGTACAGTACGCGAACCCCCGTCAATCGCTGTTTTGGATCAGATTCGTCCAGATACGCGACCCCTGGTTCAGCGTCGAGTGCACCGCACACCTCCGACGCGTGTTCACCGAGGAGCGGCGGCCGATGAGGTTTCGGGTCCATGGCGGTCGACACAAAGGGAACCCTGGCACCGAAACTTCACCCGCTACCGGGTGATCAAGCTGGGTGAAAAATCCTCTTTCCTCATGAGGCAACAGTTCCGTGATCGCCTTCAGATCAGGAACCAGTCCAAAGGATACTCTCGCCTTCGCCGCCGCGTGAAAGAGCTCTTCGACAGCTCGTCCTGCCAATGCTTCCTGGAATGCCGACCTGATCTCCTCGAGACGCTCATCCGGAGTCGACCAGTTGATGGTTGCGTAGCACGGATCATCCGCAATATCGGCGCGATCAAGAAACGAACACAACATGCGCCACTGCGCGCGCGTCAATACATTCAAACCGATTGTTCCGGTACTCGTCTCCAGCATGTAGGACGCTCCTGCACCAGAGCCTACACTGGAATCGCGGGTTGGCAGCACGCCGCGATATTCATACATCAGCGTTGGAATGGACGCACCGGTCAACACCGCCTCCCGTGCGCTGACGTCAATATACTCAGCACGCCATGGCGCGCACGTCCAAGCGCTACGATCAACCTTGCAGTGGCTGCATAGGCCCCCGCCAGTGTTTCCGTAATGGCACCACCTGCCTGCAGGAGCGCTCGATCAGGCGTACCACAGAAATTCGCCCAGCCGCCCACCGCACAATTGACGAGGTGTGATCCCTGCCAGTCAGCGTGCGGTCCGAAGGAACCAAAACCCGAGATCGTCGTCAGGATCACGTTCGGGTTCCAGTCCTTCAACTGGTCATAGCCGATACCCATGGCGTCGAGTGATTCAACATTCGTGCCCGCAATCACAATGTCGAAATGCCTGATAAGGCGCGCAAGCTGACCACGCCCCTCCGCTGTTGTCAGGTCCAATACAACACGATGCTTACTGGTATTGAGAAAGAAACAACTCGCACTCTTTTCGGGATCTGAATCGTCATCGGGAAACGGGCCCATTGCGAGAAGTGCGTTACCCGCCGGTGGCTCAACCTTCACGACATCGGCACCCGGGACACCCATCAGTTTTGCACAGAATTAACCTGCGACACCTTCCGAAATATCCAACACGCGCAACGCGCTGGTTTCATTCATGGGAACTACTCATAGGAACGATTCCTCCGGGCCGTCTTGAAGACTGGTTCAAAAACCGACAGACAGATGAGGCCTGAAACGGGTCGCAAACAGGGCATCCAGCCTTCCGATGTGTTCAATATCACGAACTTCCGCCCAACCCACTGAATGGAGTCTGGTGACACTGGAATGTCCCGACAACAGGGTCGCCATCCCCTGTGGTCCGAGGGTCAGATCCGCCTCCCGGCTACTGGGCTGAACGTCGGCTGTCTCACCAGAGACAGTCAACAGGTAGCGACCGTTGTTCCAGTCACAAAGATCGTCGTCCACCATCTCGATGACACATTCGCCATCTGTATCGTAACCACTACCTGAAAACATCTTTGGAAGATCAACCACACGCAACCAGAGGCTATCGGAGACTTTGCGGTTCAGACACTTGGGCTCAAGCAGCAGGTTCAGCGCCGGGTCATCCTCTGGGACCAGCCCCCACACGACCTTGCCCACAAGATCGTGGACACACAGGGACTGCCATATGGCGCGATACCCTACGATATCGGTGTGATAGAAATCACCTCCTGGAGCGGAGTGTATCCCTAGCCACTGCCAAACGTTACCGCACTTGCACTGACTGACACGCTTCTCTTGGCGGTTGCCGATCACCACGTCGAACGACTACCCTCATGGCTACGGCACAATATATGGCCCCACCTACGCCACCCTTTGGTCAGAGGAGAAACAAATGAATAACGGTGCGCTTGATGGCCTTCGTATCCTGGACCTGACTGATGAACGCGCAATCTATGGCGCCAAACTCCTCGCGGACCTGGGCGCGGACGTCGTTCGACCAGAACCACCTGACGGCGATCCGCTTCGAGAGAGAGGTCCGCACCTGGGATCCAGTTCCCTCTACCATCTCTTCTTCGCGTCCAGTCGTACGTTCACCACGATTGACCGTGACTCGCCATCCGACGTTGCACACCTGCGAGAGCTTGCATCAGCTGCGGACATACTACTGACGACTCCGGGATCGTTCGGTGCCGACCTGATCGACGTGAACACCGACGACACGGTAATCGTGGACACCACATCGTTCGGCAACGACGGACCCTGGTCTGACTATCTGGCACCTGACCTTGTCGCGGGCGCACTTGGGGGAATTGCAGCCACCACCGGAGATGCGGACACCCCTCCCCTTAAGGTATTTGGTGAACTGAATTTCATGACGGTCGGTGCGTATGTTGCAATTGCCGCTCTGTCCGCTCTCTACTGTTCGCGCACACAGGGCATTGCCCAACGAGTGGACCTGTCCGCACACGAATGTATCGTCTCCTGTCTTGAGCACGTTCTGATGCACCACTGGTATGCACACACGCGACCTGCCAGGCCGGAAAAAGTACTACCAAGGCGCGGTAGTCTGCACTGGTCCAATGCCTACGAAATTATGGCTGCCAGGGGTGGCTCGATCATGGTGACCCCCACGCCAAACATCCAGGCACACCTGGACTGGCTGGAAGAAGTGGGCGTCATCTCCGACCTTCGCGACCCGAAGTACCGAGAGCCTGAGAACCAGCATCTCTTCATGCCGCGATTGATGGCCGTGACCAAAGCCTGGGTCGCAACACAGGACGTTGAAGCTCTCTTCCTTGAGGCGCAGGAGCGCCATATGCCTTTCGGCTGGGTATTACCTATCGAAAAGGTCGCCGACAATCCGCAGCTGGCCGCGCGTGACTGGTGGATCAAATACTCCATTGATGACAAACAGCTGCAAGGTCCTGGTGCCCCCTACCACTTCAGCGACACGCCCTGGCGAATCAAGACGTCACGTCGTACCGAAGTCCCGGACATCTGGGATGAAAGCACTTCTCCTGGCGGTGATTCGAGCCAGAAGCCAATACCATCTCCGAACTCACCCAGGCCACTGGACGGTCTTCGCGTATTGGACTTCAGCCATGTGCTCGCAGGACCTTTCGCGACACGTCTGATGGCGGACATGGGTGCCGATGTCGTCCGCGTCAACTCACGCACGCGGGCAACGGGCGCAAATGATCCGAATTCCGCCTACTATGTGACATTCAGCCGGAACAAACGCTCGCTGGCACTCGATATGAAGCGCGAAGAGGCACGAGCGATTGCGCGTCAACTGGCAGACAAGGCAGACATTGTCATCGACAACTTCTCGCCCGGTGTACTCGACCGATGGGGCCTGGGATTCGACGCGGTTCGTCAGACAAACCCAGGCGCCATCTACATCGAGATGTCCGGCATGGGAGACAACGGACCCTGGTCACGGTTCGTGACATTTGCTCCCACCATCCACGCGCTTGCCGGCTTGTCTCACCTGACAAGCGTACCCGGTCGCGAGGACATCGGTATCGGTGTCTCCTACAATGATCACCAGGCAGGGCTACATGGAGCGGTTGCTGTACTGGCTGCGCTTGAGCATCGGAATAAGACAGGTCGTGGTCAGCGAATCGACGTTTCCCAATTCGAACTGGGGGTCAACTTCTGTGGCCCATCCCTGCTTGACTGGTTTGCCAACCAGAACGCCGCACGACCCACGGGCAACAAGCTGCCCTACGATGACGCAGCCCCACACCACTGTTATCGATGCCTGGACGATGCGACGGACCTGGTAGATGAGCGCTGGATCGCCATCGCGGTGATGACCGACACGCAGTGGCAATCACTGAAACAGGTCATGGGATCGCCGGACTGGGCTGACACCCATGAACTCGACACTGCAGAGGGCAGGATCACCCAACTTGAGACGTTGGATCAGCACATCGGGCAATGGTGCCGTTCACTCAACGCCGAAGACGTGATGACGCGCTGTCAGGCCGCAGGCGTACCCGCAGGTATCGTTCAAAACGCGATTGATCTGATAGAAGCCGATCCGCAGCTCGCACACAACGGGTTTCTGTCTGAAATGCCAGACTCCCATCCTGCTCTCGGCGCATTGCGTTACGACCGCCTTGCGCTTCACTTTAACGAAACACCCTGCGATCACTATCAACTACCCAGTCTACTCGGCGCGGACAATACCTCCGTACTCTCAGAATGGCTGGGAATGACGGAGAAAGAGGTGAGTGATAGCGAGAATCAAGGCCACCTCTCATAGCCCAAGTTCATCGATTTTTCACAACACCAACTCGGAGGAGCCGGTGACTGACAAAAACCTTCCGCTTGTACAATCCCAGCTGGACGCCTTCATCCGCGACGGTTTCCTTCACCTGCCTGGGTTCATCCCGGAGTCCGAGCTGATCGATCCGGACAACGACAGCATGGCCCTGATTGAGCGTGGCCTTGGCGATCTGGACGTGGATGACCGATGGCTGTTCCAGGACGACCATGAAACCGGACACGAACGCTGTCTCTACAGGGTCAACGGGATCCTCGATGAGGACATGTCCGACAGCTTCCAGGTACTGATGGCGTTCCCACCCCTCCTGAAAGCTGTCAGTCAGCTGATGGGTGGTGACCATTTCGCGACCAGCGTTCACTCTCTGGTCTTCAAGTTACCGCATCATGGCGTTCCGGCGCTCTGGCACCAGGACCCTGTCCAGGTGTTCCGGTTTCCTGTATTTAATGTCGACATCTATCTTGACGATGCCACCATCGACAACGGATGCCTACGGGCCTTCCCAGGCAGTCATCTGGCGGGATACCAGAACTCCCGCCATCATCCGGATTTCATCAACAGCTGGACCGGCGGTGATGATGAAGCCAACGCGTCCGGAGCAGTATCAGTCCCTGCCCGGAAGGGAGACGTCATTGTGCACGCCACCAGTGTCATTCACGGTAGTCCCTGGAACCGCAGCAACGATCTGCGTCGGACCATCTACTACCATTTTGACCATCGTAGTGACGTTCAACTGGCAGGCAACCGCTGGCCTCAAAGCGCGTTTGCTCGCGCTACCCAGATCACCCGGGAGGCGATTGCCTGCCGGGCATCAAGGCGACCTGACGAACAGGCCTTTGACTACCCGCCGGATTGACCTTCAAATGCCGGAATTATTAGGGAGATACTGCGCAGCAATGATCTTCTCGCGCTCACGTTCGATGGCTTCCGAACCCGCCAGATGTGCCTCGATCAATTCATCGATCGTCTCATAGCGAAAGAGACGAGCACCGTCCCTCATCACCACCACCCCTTTGGGGTCCTTCGTATAGAAAATCCCCGTTCGACATTCTGCCATCAGGTCTACTGCATCTCGATAGCAGTCTTGAAGGCTGGTCTTGCAGCGACACGTTCAACATAGGCTTTCAGGTTGGGCATATCGTCGCCGACGCACCCCAGACGATTGGACATGAAGCAGGCATGTCCAAGCATGATGTCAGCTGCGGAAAAATCGCCGATCAGATAGTCTAGCCCTGCGAGCGCTTCATCCACGGGCACCAGCGCTTTCGACACAAGCCGCTGCGCCTGACCAAGCGCTGTTTCGTCACGCCGATCCGGTGGTAATAGCAGAGTCTGCACCACGATGGTGTTCACCGGTGGCATCACCATGCCTTCGCAATAGTGGAACCACTGCAGGAACTCAGGAAAAAGAGGATTGTCAACCTCTGGTTTCAGACTGCCATTCTTGTGACGCGCAATCACGTACTCAACGATGGCACCCGACTCGAAAATTCGGACATCACCGTCGTCGAGTACCGGGACCCGGCCCAGCGGATGACGGGCGCGGTGTTCATCAGACTTCAGATCCTTCGGATGAAACGCCATCTTGTTGATCTCGTACGGCAGCTCGAGTTCCTCCAGCAGCCAGACAATGCGGCCGGCACGGGAATTCGGTGCAAAATGTAAGGTGAGCATGTGTTCTCCATCTGGGATATCAGTCTTGGGTTTGCGACCAGTTCTCCCTATTGTACTGGCCGATGCAGTCTAAGTGTCATCACAAGCCATTGGCAATGCGACATGAGGTTCGTGTCCGGCGCTGGCTATCTGCACACGATCTATGGATAAATAGATTCAGATACTCAACCGGCCATTACGCCATGTCAGGAACACGAACCGTGCAGGTGGCCATCGGCGTCGGCGGCGCCAACTCAGGCTCACGTCGGGACTGGGAAGACCAGGTTACGTTTGTCCGAGAGGCAGAGAAGCTGGGCGTGGACGTTGTCTGGACTGCCGAGGCCTGGGGGCAGGATGCCGTCGCCCCGCTCGCCTATCTTGCCGCGGTCACATCGACGATGAAGCTGGGCACCGGCATCATGCAGATCAGTGCCCGAACTCCTTCCATGACTGCCATGACCGCCCTGACCATGGCCGCCATTTCCGAGGACCGAT
>NTKD01000069.1 GCA_002457275.1 OM182 bacterium MED-G24 | reverse complement strand
TCAGATGGTCGTCGAGTACGGTTCGACGGACCTTAAGTACACTTGAATCTTCTGTCGTGACCCCCGAGAGTACGTGTGGATTCTGATCATCGAGGACGTGGACGGCGTCAGGGTCACGGGAACTCAGGTTACGGGCGTTGAACGATTCATCCAGAAGGTCGATAGACCCGGCCAGCAGCCAGTAGGACGCATCGTCGTTGTCACCTCGCTTGAACACCATTTTGCCAGTGCCATAGCTACTGACTGTGGCCTCCTTCAATACTTCTTCTAACCTGTCAGGGGACAGGCTGCTGAAGGGTTCCAGCGATTTTATGATGATGAGTTCCTGGTTTTCCATACCTTGTTTGTCTGTTGTTCAAATGCGCATGGGAATGATGATCAGCCTGTTGATCCCAGAGAATTCTGACTGGTCGACGAATCATCGCCCGTGACGCCTTCGGGGACAAATGTATCCGTATCTGCACCGGACACCGATTCAGGGGCCGAAACGATGATCACTGGGACATTGTCGCGCCTACCGTTCTTGAGAGCCAGCACTATCAGTCGATCGATCTGATCCTGATTGCTGATGGACAGTCCGAGAACCGCCTTGATCTGTTCATCTGACACACAATCGGTCAGTCCGTCACTGCACAGGAGAATTGTCTGCTGGGGATACCAACGGCCGCTGAAGCTGTCGGCCCAGGTCGCATTCTCGTGGACACCCAATGCCTTGTACACCGCACCTCACCGCGGATCGTGTGCAGCATCGTCCACTGCCGGTATCAGGGACTGGACCAGCGAGTGATCCACGGTCAGTTGTTTGCGTTCCCTGCCATATGCACGGGAGTCACCGACCCAGAACACATTGTAGAGGCTGCCCTGGGAAAGTAGCAGAACCATGGTGGTTCCCATTGTCATCCCCATGGCGTCAGTACGTGCATAGCGTTTGGCTGCTTCGTGTGCGATCTCGATGGCCTAGTTTACGCCGTGGCCCCGCCGAACATGACGAGTGATCTCGTAGGCTGAGATAGCACTTGCTACCTCACCAAAGCCGTGTCCACCCATTCCGTCTGCAACGATCCACTGGTCCTTCTGTTCATCACAAACCAAGCTGTCTTCGTTGTTGTCACGAACGTTACCGATGTGGATCCCGGCCCCGTATTTTTGCAAGATGTTCCTGATTTTTTGCGGAAAATGATCGCCGCGATTGTTACCCACCTCGACGCCCATTGCCATAGAAAGGCGGTCTTTGGCGATTGGCGATTGGCGATTGGCGATTGGCGGTTGCGGGGTCGGGGATACTGATCCAGGAAACCGGGCTCGACGCTGCTGGAGAACAGATGGTTGGATATTCTTGCAGTGACGTACATGGATTTACGGACGGATCAGCCTGCGAGACGGTATGGCCCAGCAAAACAATAGATGTGGCGGTCCTGTTCGTTGACGTGTCAGGGAGTACTCAGTTGTATGACATGTTGGGGGATGAGTTTGCCAAGCGCATCATCGATAAATTCATCAATCTGATGACTTCCGGTGCGCAGAATCAGGTCTTCCTTGACGGCGCGCTCAACAACTTGAGTCGGATTCGACTTGCATCTGACGATACGACCCTCCGGCTTCAGGGAGATACGACGATCGAAAATGCATCAGGCGGCGTGCTGAATGTGGTCTCCGATGGCACTTTGATGATTGGCTCAGATGACGGGGGCGTCGAACTCAATGGCGCAGCGAGTCTGCTGGCCGATGAGATCCACATTGGAGGACACCAACGTGACACCTATCGCTTCGGAGGACTGATCGCGACGCCTATCGGGGATAGTCCGGCTCTAATACTGTCGTCAGTAGAGTCATCAATTCAGGGAGTATCTGGTCTGGCGAGTGCGCTGCATCTGAATGCGGAAACGGTTGAGCTGGGCAACGTCGCGAATGATGTTGTCATTCTTACCGGTGGTACTGATGCATCCAACGCAATCCGGATAGGGTCACTCGACGACACTGGGTTTGCGGTACCTGATGTCAGTGTTGTGATCGCGGGCAATGTGGCCATCGATACAACATTGAACGACACGGGTGGCGATGATTTGCAGATTGTGAGCGCGGGACTGATCTCGGCCATCGATGACGGTGTACATAACCTGACCATCAATACTGGTGTCGGGGATGTGACGTTGGGGGACGTCGGTGGTCCTCAGCTGTTGTCGAACCTGTCTGTGGCCACCACCGGTGATATAGAGGCCGCTAGCCTGGCCCTGTCAGTCAACACGATAGATCTGTCTTCTTCAGCGGGGAATGTCCTGGTGACGGGAGATGTATCTGACATCATGGGCGACGTTCGCATCAACGCGACACTGGGGGATGTCACCCTGTCGGGCTCAGAGGCAGCCCAGGGTGCGGTCGAGCTGTCAGCGGGTGGTCTGGTGTCATTGCTCGGTAGTAACGTCGAAGCGATCAGTGGGGACGCTTCCATCGAGGGCGGAGGGACCACCGAAGAGAGCGGTGTGACCTCGGTATTCTCGACTTCCGCGGGCCAGGGCCTGCTGTTCGGTGCGGCTGGCAGCGTCAATGTGACCCAGATCGATGCAGCGAGTGATATTTCCCTGGTCTCCTGCAGGTGATGTGCTTCTGGGTTTAGATGTCATGGCCGGTGGTGCGCTGACTGTGGTCTCCGCAGGTGGCCGAATGACCCAGGGAGTTGGGCGATTGCTTCAGCGGGCGAGATCGCAGAGCGAGGAATGGACATTTCTCGCATTCTGGGTGGCGACGACGTCGTACTCGTGATCAATGAGATACAGGTCGGCGGCGGTGGCTCTCCTCGATTCAGCCGGGTCAATGAACGGATTCCGCTGGGTCAGGGTGATGTGTTACAGGATATCGCCAGCGCCAACGGCAGTATCGTTTGGGTGGCGCCCGTTGCGGACGTTGGCAGCCAGGAACCCGATCAGAACTTTGTTCAACGTGCTGAGAATGGCGGTATCTTCTTTGGGCTCGAACGCGGTCAGTTCTTCTCTGATGACATAGGTACGGCCAGTCTCCTGTCTGCGGCACCCACAACCTCGGTTGATGTTCTTTCGGGAGTCTACAGTGCAGACATTCTCTGCCTGGCCGCGAGCGTTGACCCGGTGACCTTTGGTGTCAGCAGCCAGAGTCTATTCCTGGAACAGACTGCTGCCTCTCTCGATAGCAATGCCAGCACTGGTGAAACATCTGCCGCGGCGAGTCCCAGAACTAACGTGGCGTCCCAGAGAGATGATGAAGAGGAAGTTGCGGAAGTGGAAGAGGCCGCGTTCCAAAACCTGAGGAACTATGACGAGAACCCATGCAGGATTCGACTTCCGTAGGATCAGAACCCTGAAGTTCTGGCTGAGACCGAAAAGGTACAACCGGGTGACAACAACGCGTCAGATCAGCGCGCTCAGACCGACGTTAAACCCCATCCATGGCCTGGTGAAGTCAGGTTTCTGACAAGGTTCGTGGTCTCGTGATGGTCAGACTCACCGTCGTATCTGGGATGGCGTGTGGTTTGGTCACGCAGACTGTCACTGCGAGGATCCTTTGATCCTGGCCCAAAACGTCACCTGCGATGGTCTCTGCAACGCGCTCGATGAGCTGAAACCGGCTTTGCGCGATCAGATTCCGAAGGCGTCGGGCCAGTTTCCCGTAGTCAACGGTATCGGCAACCTTATCGCTTCGAGCGGCCGCCTGCGTATCAACCTGCAGTTCGAGATCAATGACCAGTGGTTGCCTGGTCTCCCGTTCCCACGGGTTGATGCCGATGATGGTCTCGACACTGAGCCCCTTGATAGCCAGGCGGTCCATCAGGGGGGTGATGCCAGCTCGGTCATGGGCCAGCGGGGCCTCACAACGACAGCGTGATCTTCCGTGTGGCCATGACGGAGTCGCTGATAGCCTGCGAATGCAATCATTGCGCCGTTGTCGGTGCATAGCGATAGCGCAGGGTAGTGCACGTCTGCGTTCAATGTCGTGAGACGTTGTCGAAGGTGTTTGTTGGCGCTGACGCCCCCGGCGAGTATCAGACGATGGATCCGGGTACCTTCGATAGCGCGGCGACACTTGATCCGGATGGTGTCAGCAACAGCGTCCTGGAATGCGAATGCGATGTCCGCACGATCCTGACGGTCTGGTTCTTCAATCGATGCAAGCGTGTTCATGGTGTAGGTTTTCAGACCGGAGAATGAGAACTGGTAGCCGGGTCTGTCGGTCATCGGCCGGGGGAACCGAAAACGCTCCTGATGCCCTTCCACAGCAAGATTCTCAATGGCAGGACCGCCCGGGTAAGCAAGACCGAGCATCTTGGCCACCTTGTCGAATGCTTCTCCTGCGGCATCGTCCACGGATTCACCCAGCACTTCGTAGTGACCAAACGTGTGACATTGCAGCAGGAGCGTGTGGCCCCCGGAAACTAGCAGTGCGATGAAGGGATATTCAGGTGGTTCATCTGCGAGCAGTGGTGCCAGCAGGTGACCTTCCATGTGGTGGACGCCGACGGCAGGGACCTCCCAGGCCATCGCGAGGGATTTTGCTGTACAGGCCCCGACCATCAGTGCTCCGACCAGGCCAGGTCCCGCTGTATACGCAATGGCGTCGATATCGTCTGGATTTGACCCGCTTTCCTGCATCGCCTGCTGAATCAGGGGCAGGGTTTTGCGAATGTGATCCCTGGATGCGAGTTCGGGTACCACGCCGCCGAACTCCGCATGGATATCCACCTGGCTATACACCAGGTTGGCCAACATCCCGTCGGAATCGTCGTAGATGGCGATACCCGTCTCGTCGCAGGAAGTCTCAATACCCAGAACACGCATGGCAGGCAGTTTACACTGTAAAGCGGTCCGGATTGGCATGACCGATACACTTCCTTTCGTGCCAGGAAGTGGTTAGAATCGGCGCCCTCGAAAAACGTGAAAGAGTGACCCGGAATCATATGCCTACAGTCAAGGTCAGGGAAAACGAACCCTTTGATGTCGCGCTGCGACGTTTCAAGCGTTCCTGTGAGAAAGCGGGAATCCTGGCAGAGGTCCGTCGGCGCGATTACTACGAAAAGCCCACAAGCGTTCGCAAACGCAAGGCTGCAGCAGCCGTGAAACGGCATGCGAAGAAGGTCCAGCGTGAAGCTCGCAAGATGGAGAAGAATTACTAGCCTTCTTGCGTCCTGGTCCCTGGGTCTCATAGCTTGGGGGCTGCTCACCGCCCGGTGCGTCTGTTGAACTAATCTGCGGTTCACCGTGCCAGTGTGGTCGCCACATCGACAACCCCGGGTATCAGATCCGGCCACAGTCCGAAGAATCCATAAACAAGCTGAAAGGAAACCACCGTGTCTGAATCGATTACGTCTGGGACCATCAAGCTACGAATTTCCGAAGACGTCAAATCAGCCATGAAAGCGCGGGACAAAGTCCGTCTCGCCGCTCTCCGGCTCATGATGGCGGAATTCAAGAGAGTAGAGGTTGACGAGCGCGTGGAGATCGATGACCCGCGAGCTTTGGAAATTCTCGATCGGATGAGCAAGCAGCGACGTGATTCTCTTTCGCAATACAAGGACGCGGGGCGAGATGACCTCGTTGATCAGGAACAGTTCGAACTGGATGTGATCGCTGAGTACCTGCCTGCGCAGCTCTCAGACGGCGAACTGGGTGAGTTGATCGCAGCCGTGATTGCAGAAACAGGTGCCGAGGGTATGGCGGATATGGGCAAGGTCATGGGTCAGCTGAAACCGAAGGTCCAGGGTCGTGCCGATATGGGTAAGATCAGCAGGCAGGTCAAGGCGGCGCTCACTTAAAGGTTGGTGCCCTTGTCGGAAGGGTCGCAGCAACGTCTCGCAAATCACCATCCAATCCATTAGGGTCATGGAGCACCAAACACATTCCTGACCAGTGATCCCCCCAGACTTTATTCAAACGCTCCGGGAACGCGCCGATATCGTTGATATCGTCGGCTCTCGTGTGAACCTGGTCAAAAAGGGCAAGGATCACTGGGGGCTGTGTCCGTTCCACGATGAGAAAACAGCGTCGTTCAAAGTGAGCGCGGACAAGCAGTTCTACTACTGCTTCGGCTGTCAGGCATCCGGTTCCGCGCTCGATTTCCTGCAGACGTATGATGGACTCGATTTTGTTTCTGCCGTGGAGACCCTGGCCAGCCGTCTTGGTCTCGAGGTCCCCCAGGTCAAGGGTGATCGCGAAGAGGACACCCGACGGCGAGAGGAGCGCGACCGACTCTCGAATGTTACCCGTCTGGCCTCCGAGTTCTATCAACGACAACTGAGATCCCATCCGGACAAGGAACGGGTCATCTCATACCTCAAGGGGCGCGGACTCACCGGTGAGATTGCCCGTGAGTATGCCCTGGGTTTTGCGCCTGGCGGTTGGGATAACCTGATGACGGCGCTGGCTGATGACACTGCCGATGAGGATGTCATCACCGCCGGATTGATCGTGGATCGCCCGGAGGAGAAGAAGCGCTACGATCGGTTTCGTGATCGCGTGATGTTTCCGATCAGGGACATTCGCGGTCGAACGATCGCTTTTGGTGGCCGAGTGATCAGTGACGATGACAAACCCAAGTACTTGAACTCACCGGAAACACCGATCTTTCACAAGGGGCGGGAGCTCTATGGACTCTTTGAGGCCAAGCGCAGTAACAGGCAACTGGAGTCTTTGATTGTCGTCGAGGGGTATATGGATGTGGTGGCGCTGGCGCAGCATGGCATCGGCAACGCCGTTGCGACACTGGGCACTGCGAGTACTCAGGATCATGTTCAACGGCTTTTCAGAACCGTCAATACGATTATATTCTGTTTCGATGGCGACAGGGCGGGACGCAATGCAGCGTGGAAAGCGCTGCTAAATTGTCTGCCGCAGATGGGTGATGGACGAAACGTTCGTTTCGAGTTCCTGCCTGATGGAGAAGATCCGGATTCCATGGTTCGCAAAGAAGGGAAAGACCGTTTTGAACTGCGTTTAGAACGGGCACAACTCCTGTCGGAGTTTATGTTTGGCCGGCTTTCGGAGACGATTGATGTGCAGTCGATTGATGGCAGAGCACAGCTGGCGAAAGAAGGCATGGTGTTGCTCATGCAGATGCCTGACACGATGTTCCGGGCACTCATGATTGAATCACTTTCTGAAAAAACCGGGCTATCCACGGACAAGCTGCAGCAGGTTAGTGGCATGACGCGTGCACCGGCGGTGGAAGTTCCACCATGGGACGAGTACGACATCCCGCCGGATCTCGATGAGGAGGACGAAGGGGTTGTGCGTGATCGAGGGAGAGAACGCCTCGCCCGTGAGGCGCTGCATGTCCTGATGCATACGACAGAGGTTGTCTCGACGATTGATACCGATGAGGTTGAGCGACTGGCCGGAATACCAGAGTGCCACCTGTTACTTGAGGTCATCAGAGTGGCCGTTCAGGAACCGAACCTGTCGCCAGTCATGTTGTTATCTCGCTTCAGGATGCACTCCGATGGTGCGTTGCTGACGGAACTCGCGGAAGCTGAGCAGCTTCTGGCGGTGCCGAGGTTGCCATCTCATTTCAAGGGCGTCATTGATCGACTGATGGGCGAACTTGATAAGCTTAAAAAACAGGAAGGTACGAGAAGTTTGTCAGGTAAATCCTTGGCAGAGCTGACCGAAGACGAGAAGGCGCGATTGCGTGCGCTGCACCGTCCACCCGGTTGACTCCATTAAAACTCCACTGGACTGATCTAGACCGGTCGCTATAATGGCCGGCTCGCTCTGTCACACAGTCATTCGGGGAAACTTTATGAGTAGCGGACTCGCGCAGCAACAGTCTCGACTGAAGGATCTTATCAGCCGGGGCCGCGAACAAGGCTTTCTGACCTACTCTGAAGTAAACGACCACCTCCCCGACGAAATCTCCGACCCTGAGCAAATTGAAGACATCATTGGCATGATCAATGACATGGGCATTGCTGTCCACGAAGCAGCGCCCGAGAGTGATGATCTGTTGACGAAGGAAGACTCCACGGACGAACTGGCTGCTGAAGAAGCTGCCGCAGTTCTGGTTTCCGTTGAGAGTGATGTAGGCCGAACGACGGACCCGGTACGCATGTACATGCGTGAGATGGGAACTGTTGAGCTGCTGACGCGCGAAGGCGAAATCGCCATTGCCAAAAGGATTGAAGAAGGTATTCGCGATGTGCTGAACGCTGTGGCCTATGTGCCCGGGTCCTGCGAATACATTCTGGAACAGTACGACACTAGTCAGACGGAAGAAGGCAAGCTGCTGGACTGCCTGATCGGTTTTCTTGATCCGGCCGAACACGTGGCCCCGGCGGCGCAGGTCGTGCCCGGGGAGAAAAAGGATGAAGACGAATCTGAGGAAGACAAAGGCCCCGATGCGGAACTGGCAGCGGAACGTTTCGAGACGTTGCGCAAACAGCTGGCTCGTACCAAGCGTTCCACGAAGCGCAATGGTCGCGACAGCAAAGCAGGAAAGAAAGAACTGGCTGCGCTCGGTGAAGCCTTCCAGTTTTTCAAGCTGGTGCCAAAACACTATGAACACATTGTGACAGCTGCGCGCGTCTCCCATGCGGAGATTCGCCGTCATGAACGTCACATCATGAACACTGTCGTGCGTAAGGCCAAGATGCCCCGCAAGACGTTCCTTGAAAAATTCAGCGGCAAGGAAGATGACCTGAGGTGGGTGCCGAAGCAGGTCAAAGCCGGTTTCGACAAACTGAAGAAGTTTGAAGACGACATTCTTCGCAGCCAGAAGCGGATCAAGCATGCCGCTGAGGGTGCTGGTCTGACAGTGACCGAAATCAAGGACATCAATCGCCGCATGTCTATCGGCGAAGCGAAAGCGCGTCGCGCCAAAAAAGACATGGTGGAGGCCAACCTGCGACTGGTCATTTCCATAGCGAAGAAATATACCAACCGTGGTCTTCAGTTCCTGGACCTGATCCAGGAAGGCAATATCGGGCTCATGAAGGCGGTCGACAAGTTCGAATACCGTCGAGGGTATAAGTTCTCTACCTATGCGACATGGTGGATTCGTCAGGCGATTACGCGTTCCATCGCTGACCAGGCGCGTACTATCCGTATTCCGGTTCATATGATCGAGACCATCAACAAGCTGTCTCGTGTTTCGCGCCAGATGCTTCAGGAAATGGGACGTGAACCCACGCCGGAAGAACTGGGTGAGCGCATGGAGATGCCGGAAGAGAAAGTACGTCGCGTCCTCAAGATTGCCAAAGAGCCGATTTCCATGGAAACGCCCATTGGTGATGATGAAGATTCACATCTGGGCGACTTCCTGGATTCCGACGACAACCTCAGTGAGGGCGCATCTGTCGGTTCACCGATAGAGACGGCGACTGATGAGAACCTGAAAGAGGCCACGCGTGGAATACTCTCGGGGCTGACGGCACGCGAGGCGAAGGTCCTCAGGATGCGCTTTGGCATCGACATGAACACAGACCATACGCTGGAAGAAGTGGGCAAGCAGTTTGATGTCACCCGCGAGCGAATCCGTCAGATCGAAGCGAAGGCGCTGCGCAAGCTGCGACATCCAACACGCTCTGATCATTTGCGCACCTTCATCGACGAGTCCCAGTAGGACAAATCGTAGTAGAGCGTCAGATTGGGACTAACCGCCAAACGAAAAATCTCCTGCTCCGGGTGGCACAGCTTCAACGGACCTCGCGGTCCCGCCGGGCCTATAGCTCAGTTGGTTAGAGCCGTGGACTCATAATCCATTGGTCCCAGGTTCGAGTCCTGGTGGGCCCACCAATTTCTCCTCTAAAGACTTACGTCGAAGTCTTGTACAGTCTATAACTAAGATTAGAGCAGACAAGTACAACAAATGCTCATAGACCACGTCAGCACAGGCGAAACAAGGTTTAAAGTAAAGTGCCAGAGTGAACATAGGGATCTGACTTTACTCTGATCTCTTTACTCAAGACGTCCATTTCTGATGAGTGCCATTTGATATACTCGCTCAACGTTGAACGAGACCCATGGCGCTTTTGTCAAGACCCTCGTCTCCAGAGAAGTAGAAGACACATAGAGGAGCGGCTGTTAGTCAGCCGGACGACACATCAATAAAATCATCCTTGTTATCGCCGCGTGGACACTTCATGCCACCGCAGTCGCCCGAGATGCCGCGCCCGAGCCTATCCAACTGACCCGATTCGACCATCGAGAAATCGGCATCACCATTGACGGACAACTCGACGAACCGGAGTGGGACCGAATGGCCGAGCTCAGCGGCCTGGTAGTCATTGAACCCGATACCCTGGAGCAACCGTCACTCAAGACGCAGTACAAGATTCTGTATACGGATGAGGGGCTTTACGTCGGCTTCTGGAACGAACAGGATCCAGAAACCTTCATTGCCCGCCTGGGACCGCGTGACGACTTCATGACCCGAGACGAGGTCTCATTCACGCTTGATCCGACCGGACAGGGCCTCTATGGCTACTGGTTTGGTGTCGCCATGAGCGGGTCATTGATGGATGGTACAGTGCTTCCGGAACGCCAGTTCAGCGATCGTTGGGATGGTCCCTGGCGGGGTGCCGCCGCGCAGCACCAAGATGGTTGGACGGCAGAGATGTTTCTGCCCTGGTCGATGATGTCCATGCCCGAGGCACCGGACGGTAAACGTCAGATGGGATACTACATCTCTCGTGCCTATGCGACGCGCAACGAACGTTGGGCATATCCTGCCCTACCCCGAAGCAGCGGGATCTTCATGTCCCGGCTACAGCCTATCGAAATGGAGAACGTCAACCCGTCACAGCAGTTTACTTTCTACCCCTACGGCTCGACGACATACGACAACCTATCGGATGTCGACGTATACAAGGCCGGCTTCGACATCTTCTGGCGGCCGTCAACCAATCTCCAGCTGGCATCAACCATCAATCCTGACTTCGGCAACGTGGAGACCGATAGCATCGTCGTCAATCTGACATCATTCGAGACGTTCTTTTCCGAGAAACGACCCTTTTTCCTCGAGGGTCAGGACGTCTTTGTGACATCACCACGAAACCTCGGTAGTTTCCTCAGCATCGCACCAACCACAACCCTGGTGAATACGAGACGAATTGGTAGTGCGCCCCGGAGTGTGAGGATCGACGGCTTCAGCCTGAGTGCCCTGGAACGGAATCAGCCGACAGAACTCGCCGCCGCCGCCAAGGTCACGGGTCAGTTCGGTCGATTGCGTTACGGCGTCCTTGCCGCCGTTGAAGACGACACAGAACTGTCGGGGACCGTGAACGGCGCGCCGCTCAATGTCATTCAGGCCGGACGTGACTTCGGCATTGCGAGGATGTTGTTCGAAGATACCCGCTCGAGTCGACGATCCATTGGCTGGATGACCACGATGGTAGCGCACCCCGACGAAGACGCCATGGTGCATGGAATCGACGGGCACTACCTTTCGACCAACAGTCGGTTCGCGGCAGACGGTCAGTTGATGTATTCCGATGTGGGTGACCGCACAGGGCGGGGAGGCTTCATCGATTTCAGATACACGCCTCGACAGGGCCATCAGCACAAACTGCAGTTCGACTACTTTGGAGAAAACCTGGATATCAGCGACCTGGGTTTCCTCCGCAGGAATGACGCAAAAGGAATGCGCTACAGCTACGAACGATCCAGTTCCAAACATCCAGGGTTCAAATCGGTGTTCTCACAGGTGATTGCCAATGTTGAGTACAACCTGGATGGCCGACGCGTCGACAACATGCTCACGGCCTGGCAGGAGTTCCGCTTCCACAACAATCAATTCATATTCTACCAGCTGAGCTACATGCCTGAACGGTGGGATGATAGAAACAGCGGCGGCAACGGTGACTTTCGCATCGACGATCGGTGGCAGACCTGGCTGCAGTGGGGAAATTCGAGGGCGGCTAAAATGAATGTGAAGGCCACGTATGTCTATACCGACGAGGACATCGGCGGAAGCGATCATCAGTATGAACTGCGGCTCACCTGGCGCCCGATCGACCAGTTGGGAGTCGAGCTACGCACGCGATATAACGACCGCGACGGGTGGCTGTTGCACAGCGGTGGCGGAGACTTCACAACCTATGAGGCTGAGGTGTGGGCACCTCAGTTGAGCGTCGACTACTTTCTGACCGCCACACAACAGTTTCGGCTCTCTGCTCAGTGGGCAGGAATCAAAGCGTTCGAGCAGGATCGATGGCTCATTGCAGAAGCCGACGGATATCTGATCCCGGACCCTGAAGCACCTACTTGGTCCCGTGACTTCTCTCTCTCACGACTGTCCTTCCAGGCTCGTTACCGATGGGAGATCGCACCCTTGTCCGATCTTTTTCTGGTCTATACCCGTGGTTCAAACCTCCCCAGCGACCCCGCACAGGAGTTCTCTAATTTGCTTCGTGATGCCTGGTCCGACCGAATCGTTGATCGACTCGTAGTGAAACTGAGATACCGGATGGGGAGCTGATGTGTCAGCGTCGCCCATGCAATAGCTGCCCCCATAACGGACGCCGGATCGTTGAAATTCACAACTGGACAGCCACAAGCCCGGCGGGCACAACTCTACAACAGGATGATGAAAAAACTTGCGAAACACTTTCCGCAGATCAATGTACCTGCACATGATCATGACAATAAGGCCGCGCAGTCACATTGCCTTGTCTCAGGGACAAGGCGTCAGAACCTAGTATCATTGTGTCATTCAATGATCGCCTCGCTGACGATGCTTGCGAAGTCTCCACCGCCCCTGGGCTGTTGCAGCATCAGGACACCCGCCAGCTTGTTTTCAGGTTCTGACCAGGGCGGCACCATCCCATCCGAACGCACCTGTCCCGCGTCCATTTCCTGCCGCGATGGGATCGAGCGTGACTGCAAGGTTGCTTCTTCTCATAGACGAGTTAGGAGCACCCAAGTCACCCGATGACTTTGCAAAGCTGTCACGGCTCACACAGGAAAAAGAAAAACATGCGGGAATCGTTAAAGATGAGACCGTCGTCATCTGGGGTGATTATTTTAAGGAGAAGCAGATCGAGATGTTTCCCGAGATCCACGATCTAGTGCATTCCATCATGGTTAAGGCTTCGGCCTGCAAGCAAGAACTGTTGCTATCCAATGGCTCTGAACTCATGGCTCTTGTAAATAAATTTGGAGAGGCTTTTTGGGCCTCAAAGGGAGTCGATACGAAAACTGTGAATGCTCCGTATCCTCCAAATTTGCCGATGGTCGTACCCATCTTGGACTGATTCATTGGATGTTGGGCCGTTTTGATATCAGGGGCAAGAGCATGGAGCCCTCTATAGTCGAGGGACAGCGAATATATACGCTGAGGTTGCCACGTTCATTTGTAAAGCCAGGCATGGTCGGAATCTTCTCCGTAGAAGTCGGGAATATCGTTAAGCGCATATCAAGGATTGATGGGTCCACAGTGCTTCTGTCCTCTGATAATCCCTCAACTAATTCGCAGTTCACCGAAGGCCCAGTGCCCCTGGATACCCTTATCGGTATTGTTGTGTGGCCGAAAGTTAGTTGGGCGGTAGATGGTGCACGATAAATCCTAAGTGTGAGCGGCTAAGCACTACCGACAAGACACGATAGTCTTGGCAGCAACACCAATATGCGTAAAAAGTGTAATCGACGAAGAAGTAATGGTTACCCATTACTTAGAAGCGTCGGTCGACATAATGGCGCAGTTTAGAATTAGCTAGTTAATGGGGCATTCTGCGGCTATCAAACTACCCAAACTCCTTGCTTAGGCTACCCTCAGCAAACGTTTTGTTAGCAAGGATGTGCATATGAAGATGGAAGACAGTCTGACCGGCGTCAGCGCCGTTGTTGATCACCAGTCGAAAGGCCTCATCGACGCCCAATTGGCCAGCCATCTTGCCTGCTACCAGCAATAAATGTCCCAGCAGTGATTCATCGTCCGCCACAGCTTCCACCAGTCGCGGAATCTTTTTGCGCGGAATCACCAGCACATGTGTCGGCGCCTGTGGATTGATGTCTTTGATGACCACACATCGGTCATCCTCGTACAACATCTCTGATGGAATCTCACCATCCATGATTTGCGTAAAGATGCTTTTTTCTTCTGACAAACGTGATCTCCTTTAATAGGTGAACATAGCACATGCGGACTCTCGAAAAGAAAAGCCCCAGATGGTGCGGTGTGGCTGACCGAAATTGCC
>NTKD01000068.1 GCA_002457275.1 OM182 bacterium MED-G24 | reverse complement strand
TATATAGTGACAAAAATCCCGCGTTTCACCTTTGAGAAATTTCCCCAGGCTGAGAATTACCTGACGACACAGATGAAGTCGGTTGGCGAGGTCATGGCGATAGGTCGTACGTTTCAGGAATCACTGCAGAAGGCATTGCGGGGTCTTGAAATCGGTATCAATGGTTTGGATCCAGCGGATGACACAGACGATGTTGAACTTCGACACCAGCTTTCTGTTGCTGGTGCGGACCGGATTCGTTATGTCGGCGACGCTTTTCGTCGTGGATTGACGGTAGAGCAGGTTTTTGACCTGACCGCGATTGATCCCTGGTTCCTGGATCAGGTCGAAGGGATTATTGCGGCTGAGGCTGAAATCGCTGACTTGGGTCTACAGATGGCGGAGACCGACCTGTTTCGGTTAAAGCAGATGGGTTTCTCGGACGCACGAATCGGCGCGCTCACGGGTGAGTCAGAACAATCTGTCAGGTCATATCGTCGGTCGCTCGGAGTCAGACCCGTATATCGTCGCGTCGATACATGCGCAGGCGAGTTCGCCACTTCGACCGCCTACATGTATTCCACCTATGAATCTGAGTGTGAGGCCGACCCATCTGATCGGGACAAGATCATGGTCCTGGGCGGTGGACCTAATCGCATCGGTCAGGGCATCGAGTTCGACTATTGCTGTGTGCATGCCGCATTGGCGATGCGAGAGGATGGCTTCGAGACGATCATGGTCAACTGTAACCCTGAAACCGTATCCACCGATTTCGATACGTCCGATCGATTGTATTTCGAGCCCCTGACACTCGAGGATGTCCTGGAGATTGTGGCCATCGAGAAGCCCAAGGGCGTCATTGTCCAGTTTGGTGGACAGACGCCTCTAAAGCTTGCGAATGACCTTGAGGCTGCGGGTGTCCCCATTTTGGGTACGCCGCCTGATGCGATTGACCGGGCAGAAGACCGGGAACGGTTCCAGCATATGATCGAGTCTCTGGAGCTGCGTCAACCGCCAAACCGGACGGTGCGTGATGTTGAATCGGGCGTTATCGCAGCGTCTGAGATCGGGTATCCACTGGTGGTCAGGCCTTCCTATGTCCTGGGTGGTCGGGCGATGGAAATTGTCCACAACGAACGAGAATTGCGCACCTACATGGCTCAGGCGGTACGGGTTTCGGACGAAAGCCCCGTACTGTTGGATCTCTTCCTGGATCACGCGATTGAGGTCGATATTGATGCGGTGTCAGATGGCAAGCAGGTGGTCATCGGCGCTGTGATGGAGCACATCGAACAAGCGGGCGTGCATAGTGGCGACTCTGCCTGCTCTTTGCCGCCGTATACGCTGTCCGAAGAAATTGTGGAGAAAATGCGACAGCAGGTCATCTCGATGGCGCTGGAATTGGGAGTCGTGGGTTTGATGAATGTTCAGCTGGCGCTCCAGGGTGATGACATCTACGTCCTTGAAGTTAACCCGAGAGCATCGCGGACGGTACCGTTTGTATCCAAGTGTATGGGTACGTCGCTCGCCAAGGTTGCAGCGCGTTGCATGGCCGGTACCTCACTTGAAGCGCAGGCATTCACAAAGGAAGTGGTACCCGATTATTACAGCGTGAAGGAAGCGGTGTTCCCGTTTGCGAAATTCCAGGGCGTTGATCCGATTTTGGGGCCGGAGATGAAATCAACAGGCGAAGTGATGGGTGTCGGAGGAACCTTTGGTGAGGCGTTCGGAAAATCACAACTCGGTGCAGGAGAACAGCTGCCCGAGTCAGGCCTGGTTTTTATGAGCGTTCGCGATGTCGACAAACCCGCCGCAATCTCAGTGGCACGAGAGCTCCTTGATTTGGGTTTCTCTCTGATCGCGACGAAAGGCACGGCTGCCGCTATCACGGCCGAGGGTATGGCTATAGAGACCATCAACAAGGTCAAGGAAGGGCGACCCCACATCGTTGATTTGATCAAAAATGGTGAAATCTCTTTCATTGTCAATACAACGGAGGGTGCGCAAGCGATTGCCGATTCTTTTGAGATCCGGCGGACAGCGCTGCAGTATAAGGTCTACAACACGACGACAATTGCGGGTGCGATGGCCTGTGCTGCGGCAGTTCAGAGCAAGCGAACGGGCCACACTTCCGTAAATCGGCTGCAGACGCTACATCAAAGTGCAGTGATTGTTGGAAATTGATCGCGACCGTTAGACAATAGCTCTGATGGATTGTCTACCAGAGCAATTGTTCACCGAGTAAATGATGGAACGCGTACCCATGACAGCCGCTGGTGAAGCGGCGCTGCGTAAAGAACTAGAGCACCTGAAATCGGTGGAGCGTCCGCGTATCGTCAGTGCGATTGCGGAGGCCCGAGCGCAAGGTGATCTGCGAGAGAACGCAGAATATCAGTATGCCAAAGAATCCCAGGGCTTTATCGAAGGCAGGATTGCCGAGGTTGAGGGAAAGTTATCGAACTGCCAGGTCATCGATATCACAACGATTACTGTGTCGGGAAAGGTCATTTTTGGGGTGACAGTTCATCTTTATAATATTGCTGACGACTCAGAGATTACCTATCAAATCGTGGGTGACGACGAGTCTGATATCAAGGTGAATAAGTTATCCATTTATTCACCGATAGCCAGGGCCCTTATTGGCAAAGAGGTTGGCGACGAGGTCCGCGTTGAAACGCCAGGTGGTGTGGCGGAGTATGAGATTCAGGCCGTTGAGCATATATAAAGAACATGAGCGTAAGTGAGTGTTCACTAATGCGAGGTTCACTTTTGAATTTCGTGACGGATCAGGTTTGAAAGTCGGGCGTCAGGCGTCGCGGAAGCCCTGAAAAGAGTGGCCACACCACCAATCTGTTGCACCAGCTCAGCCGGCGTTTGCAGGCAGAGGTCGGCCACAACCTTCGATCGGTGATCACGATGACCCACAACTTTAACCTTGATCAGTTCATGGTCCTGGAGTGCCCTCGACAGTTCGGCGACGACGTTGGCAGTCAGTCCCTTGTCAGCGACAGTGACAATCGGCTTCAAATGGTGGGCAATGGACCGAAATTGTTTTCTTTCTTTTGGGGTCAGCGTCACTTGGGCTTCCTGGCTGTGGCGTGGGGGTGATTGAAGGTGGTCATTGTGCTTCAGGCCGACAATCAATGACAGGTCAGGGCACGAATGAATGATCGTTGAGTACCATTGTAGCGTCAGGTGGTGGCTGGGGTGAGTGATCGACAGTGGATAATGAACCACAAGCGCGATCCTTATGTGATCCGGGCGCAAAAGGAAGGCTTCAGAAGCCGGGCAAGTTATAAGCTGATCGAGATAGATGACAAGTATCGATTGCTGAGAAAGGGAGCCGTTGTATTGGATCTGGGCGCCGCACCGGGTGGATGGTCACAGGTTGCGGCACATCGAACGGGTGATAGTGGCCTGACTGTCGCGGTCGATCTGTTGGCGATGGACGCGATACCAGGTGTTCGGGATATCCAGGTGGACTTCTCGCAAGAAAGTGCATTGACAGCCATCGCTGATTCTCTGGAGGGGCGCGAATTGGACGTTGTCCTCTCTGATATGGCACCCAATTTGAGCGGGATGCGCGATATCGACCAGCCAAGGAGCACCTACCTGGTGGAGCTCGCGATGGATATCGCTGATCATCGCCTCAGGATGGGTGGTGGGTTTGTTGCCAAATGTTTTGAAGGGGAAGGCATTGACGAACTCAGGCGTTCACTCCGGGACCGATATGACAAGGTCGTGAATGTGAAACCCAAGGCTTCTCGACCCAAGTCCCGGGAGATTTATCTGATTGCACTGGGGAAGAGATACGCAACATCATTTTGACGAATGTGATGAAGTGGTAATATTCAATTCAATGATTCTGATTGAAAACAGTCTCGATTGCCCAATGTCAACATTCAATGGGACAGGGTGACATCGGCGCGCCCATTGCGATTTCAGAATTTTTGATAAACCGCCGACAGTGTATCGGCTGACATTTTGCGGTGACGCTGGTCTAATGCTACGCCTGCCCTGCGATTTGTCATGTACCAGAGATTTGGGCGGCCAGGAGGTAGAGAGCGTTGAATGATATGGGTAAGAACCTGTTACTGTGGCTGATTATCGGCGCAGTGCTCCTGGTCGTTTTCAACATGTTCAATCCTGGTCCACGGACCACGGAAGTGGACTATTCCGAGTTTCTGGAATGGGTCACTCAGGACCGGGTACGTGACATCAGCATTGACGGAGACGGAATCACGATCCGAGGCACTCTTGACGACAATACCCGATTTGAAACCAACCAGCCGCGACTGACGGATAAAGCGCTGGTGGATGACCTGCTGAATCATGGTGTGGAGTTCCGGCAGGCACGCCCTGAACAACAGAGTATCTGGACCCAGTTGCTGGTCGCGAGCTTCCCGATACTGGTCATTATTGCGGTCTTCATGTTTTTCATGCGTCAGATGCAAGGAGGTTCCGGTGGTCGGGGTGGTCCCCTGACATTCGGCAAGAGCAAGGCGAAACTGCTCAGTGAAGACCAGATCAAGACAACCTTTGCGGATGTCGCGGGGGTTGACGAAGCCAAAGAGGACGTACAGGAACTGGTGGAGTTCCTAGAGGACCCGAGTAAGTTCCAGCGCCTGGGGGGCAAGATTCCACGGGGTATCCTGATGGTCGGACCGCCGGGCACGGGTAAGACGCTGCTGGCGAAAGCGATTGCAGGTGAGGCGAAGGTACCCTTCTTTTCGATTTCGGGTTCTGACTTTGTCGAAATGTTCGTCGGTGTAGGTGCATCTCGAGTTCGTGACATGTTCGATCAAGCCAAGAAACAATCGCCCTGCATCATCTTCATCGATGAGATTGACGCGGTCGGCCGGCACAGGGGCGCGGGTCTCGGTGGTGGTCACGATGAACGAGAACAGACACTTAACCAGCTGCTGGTTGAGATGGACGGATTCGATGGCAATGACGGCATCATCGTCATTGCTGCAACCAACCGGCCGGACGTGCTGGACCCGGCGCTGCTCCGGCCCGGGCGATTCGATCGTCAAGTGGTGGTGGGGTTGCCAGACCTTCGTGGCCGTGAACAGATACTCAAGGTGCATATGCGCAAGGTACCCCTAGGTGATGATGTTGATGCCTCAGTCATCGCTCGAGGTACACCCGGATTCTCGGGTGCAGACCTTGCCAACCTTGTGAATGAAGCAGCGTTGTTCGCAGCTAGGCAGGATCGACGAACCGTGAACATGGAGCAGTTCGATCAGGCGAAAGACAAAATCATGATGGGTGCCGAGCGCAAAAGCATGGTGATGTCAGACAAGGAGAAACGGACAACCGCATATCATGAGGCAGGCCACTGTATCGTAGGGTACCTGGTTCCGGAACACGATCCCAGTTACAAGGTCACTATCATTCCACGCGGTCGAGCGCTTGGCGTGACAATGTTCCTGCCCGAAGAAGATCGCCACTCTCTATCGAAACGCATGATCGTTTCCCAGATGTGTACGATGTATGGCGGACGAGTTGCTGAAGAGCTGGTGTTGGGTGCGGAAGGGATTACGACGGGTGCGTCCAACGACATTCAACAGGCATCAAAGATGGCACGTAACATGGTGACCAAATGGGGCCTGTCGGAAAAGCTGGGCCCGTTGATGTACTCGGAAGAGGAAGAGGAGGTTTTCCTCGGAATGTCAGCAGGGAACAGTGGCCTTAAGGTGTCTGACAGCACTGCTCGTGTGATTGATGAAGAGGTCCGATCGGTGGTCAACAGTTGCCACGAAACAGCGCGTCAACTGCTCAATGAAAACGTCGACAAACTACATGCGATGGCCGATGCACTCCTGACCTATGAAACTATCGATCGAGATCAGATTGATGACATTATGGCAGGTCGTGACCCAAGACCTCCCAAGGGTTGGGGTGATACCGGGCCGACGCCCCTCGCGCCCAGTGGTGACGATTTGCCACACTCGGACCCGCGCCCCAGTGGCCCTGTTGGGGATCCAGCTGGCGAACATTGAGGTGCTCTCGACTGCACATCGTGTACTGGCGCCTCTGGTCGAACCAGCGATCATGGGGATACTGAATGTCACCCCGGACTCCTTTTCCGATGGCGGCCAGTACGTTGATCCCGCCGAAGCGGTTGATCATGCACTGAAGATGATTGAGGAGGGTGCGACGATCATTGATGTCGGTGGTGAGTCGACGCGTCCGGGGGCAGCCCCTGTCTCTGAGTTGGAGGAGTTGAATCGGGTGATTCCCGTGATTAAAAGACTTAGAAGCACCTCCAGTATTCCTATTTCGATCGATACACAGAAGCCCATGGTGATGGCGGCTGCAGCGCAGGCGGGTGCTGATATGATCAATGATGTGAGCGCCCTCACAGCACCAGGTGCGTTGCAGGTGGCACATGAGCGTGGCCTCGCTATCTGCTTAATGCATATGCAGGGATCGCCTGTGCATATGCAAGACGAACCCCGCTACGAGGATGTTGTCCGGGAGGTCCTTGATTTTCTCAAGGCACGTGTCGCGGCGTGTGTAGATGCCGGTATTCCCCGCGAGCGAATCTGTGTTGATCCTGGCTTCGGTTTTGGTAAAACCGTGGCGCACAATCTCAAGCTGGTGAACGATCTATCGTCTTTCTGCGCCCTGGGTGTGGCTGTGCTGATCGGAGTATCCAGAAAGAGCACCATCGCGAAAACGTTGGGGAAACAACACCTGCTCACGGGAAGCCTCGTGACTGCTTTGATGGCTGTTGAGAGAGGTGCGTCGGTGCTGCGTGTTCACGATGTGGCTGAAACCAGTGCGGCATTGACCATGTGGGCTGCTATCAGGGGCGCAGCATTGTGAAGGGTTACGGTCGCCAAACGAAATATGGTGATGGCCAAGGATTGGCCACCACGAAAATGACACTCAAGGTAGTTTGATGGCGAGAGAGTTTTTCGGCACGGATGGGATTCGCGGACGAGTAGGCGAACATCCGATTACAACGGAGTTTGTGCTCAAGCTGGGCTGGGCGGCGGGACGTGCGTTCGCAGGTTCGGACAGCGGGCAGATATTGATAGGCAAAGATACTCGCCTGTCAGGCTATATGCTGGAGTCTGCGTTGCAGGCAGGCATCACATCTGCGGGTATCGATGTTCGACTGTTGGGGCCTATGCCGACGCCTGCCATCGCTTATCTGACCAGGACTTTTCATGGCCTTGCAGGCGTCGTTATCAGCGCTTCCCACAACCCATTCCACGACAACGGTATCAAATTCTTTTCGTCGCAAGGTCAGAAGCTGCAAGATGACATAGAAGAGACCATCGAACATTACCTCGGCGAACCGATGGTGACGGTTTCCCCTGAAAATACCGGCAAAGTATCAAGGATCACGGATGCTGCAGGGCGCTATATCGAGTTTTGCAAATCGAGATTCCGGGCATCCGGCGGTCTTGAAGGTCTGCGAATTGTCGTTGATTGTGCGCACGGAGCGACGTACCAAATTGCGCCAAACGTGTTCTCGGAGCTGGGAGCTGACGTCGTTTCGCTCGGTGTCGAACCCGACGGACTGAACATCAACAAGGATGTCGGCTCGACCAGTCCTGAGGCTCTGAGGGCGGTCGTCAGGGAGCAGCGGGCAGATCTTGGTATAGCACTTGATGGCGATGGTGATCGCGTCGTGATGGTGGACCACAATGGCGAGGTCGTTGATGGTGACGAACTGGTTTATGTGATTGCGAGACATCGGCACGACCGACATCGGCTTGATGGGGGTGTCGTCGGTACGGTGATGAGTAACCTGGGGCTGGAGAAAGCGCTTCAGAAGCTCGACATCCCGTTTCATCGGTCGCTCGTGGGTGACCGGTATGTGATGGCGGATCTGATGGCGCGAGGCTGGATTCTCGGCGGTGAATCATCCGGGCACATCCTTTGCCTGGACCAGGCATCTACCGGAGATGGCATTGTGTCTGCACTTCAGGTGCTTGATGCAATGCGACATTTTGATAGTCCGCTTGCTGATCTGAAGAACGAAATGAGCAAGCACCCTCAGCGCATGATCAATGTGAGCTGTGACAAACGACGTGTTCAGGAATCCTCGGTGGTTGCTGCAGTCAGTCGGGCCGAAGAGACGCTGGGAAATACGGGTCGTGTTCTGCTTCGGCCATCGGGCACGGAGCCGGTTGTACGGGTGATGGTTGAGGGTGAGGACGAGGTCCTTGTTAACCGCCTTTGTGAAAAGCTGGCCGAGGTTGTGGGCGACTGATCGTGCATCGAAGCACCGCCGGTATTCTTGCCCCCATCTGGCAAAGCCGCTAAGCTTTGCCGCCGCTCTCACAGGGGACCTCCAAAAGAGCATGAGCTTAGCGGATGTCATGCGAACACCGATCGTCGCCGGCAACTGGAAAATGAACGGATCCATCGCCAGCGTTGACGCATTGATTCAGGGACTGGTGTCGTCAGAAGATTTGGAGTGTGAACTCCTGGTCTGTCCGCCGACGGTATTCCTGTCTCAGGTCAGGGACCGGCTGATCGCAAAAAAGCGCGGGTCTGTGATCGTGCTAGGTGCGCAGGACGTTAGCCAACATGAGGCTGGTGCGCATACCGGTGAGGTCTCTGCGGATATGTTGAGTGAATGCGGATGTCGTTACACATTGATTGGTCACTCAGAAAGGCGTCAATTTCATGCAGAGAGCGACATCAATGTGGCGGCAAAAGTTGAGAGAAGTCTCACGGCGGGAATACGGCCGATAGTTTGTGTTGGAGAGACGCTTGAAGAACGGCAGAATGGTTATACTTTGTCTGTTGTTGAGCGACAACTGGATGCCGTGGGAGAAATGATCTCGGCCGAAGACTGGGGGCGGTTCGACGTTGCTTATGAGCCGGTTTGGGCCATTGGTAACGGTGAGAGTGCGTCACCCGAGCAGGCACAGGAGGTTCATGAGGCGCTTCGTAGTGCGCTACAGAAGAACGGTGATCAAAATGGGACGACCCGGATCCTGTACGGTGGCAGTGTTAACCAGGACAATGCTGACGCTTTGTTCGAGATGGCTGATATAGACGGCGCACTGGTGGGAGGGGCTTCGTTGGTGGCAGAGTCATTTCTTTCGATCGCGGCAAGTGCTGCGGTGCGTTCTACGAGGAGTAGAGCCGGTTAGTCTGTAGCAGATAATGTGCTCGGTGAGCTGATAGGCTCTCGAAGCCGGAAAATGATTTTGGACGATGCGCAGATGATGTGTATCGACGAGGAAGAAAGTGGATATCCAATACATTGAGACGTTTGTACTCGTCACCCATGTGGTAGCAGCCATTGCGATCATTGGTCTGGTGCTCTATCAGCGTGGTCGCGGCGCTGAAATGGGAGCAGGTTTTGGGGCTGGAGCGTCAGGAACGGTATTTGGCAGTGCTGGGTCCGGGAATTTCATGACGCGCATGACGAGCACCGTCGCCATCACCTTCTTCCTGACGAGTTTTGGATTAGCCTATTTTGCGAAACTCCATGCTGATGAGGCACGTCAGGTGGGTATACCGCAAATTGAAACAATGGTGCCTGTCACGCCGACTGAAGAGGGTGAAGTACCCTCGATTGATGTGCCAGTCTCCGAGTCCGAGGTCCCTTCCCTGTCGGTGCCAGGTGGAATGGAATCTGATGAGAATTGATGCCGAAGTGGTGAAATTGGTAGACACGCTACCTTGAGGGGGTAGTGGGCTTTTGCCCGTGGAGGTTCAAGTCCTCTCTTCGGCACCATCTTTTTTCGCGTTGTGCGGTGATTGGAGGCTAATTGGCCTCCATATTGGTGCATTAGGGCCGTCTTTCGTGCGTGCCGGGTTGACCGGCTATTTCACCACTCCTATAATTGCGCCCCTTGTTGTTGCGGGGTGGAGCAGTCTGGTAGCTCGACGGGCTCATAACCCGTAGGTCGTAGGTTCGAATCCTGCCCCCGCTACCAATAGGTGTGGCTCTCTGGAGCGTTGTGCGGTTCAGTAGAATGTGCAGCACGCACTGAACGTCTGAATAGGCGATAGAGAGTGCAGGGAAGAGAGCCCCGAAAGGGGTTTTTTTGACCCTGGAATCGCTACAAGGGTTCAGCCTAATCTTCTGCAGTCATCAAAGATGGTTGCCGACGGACAGGTAAGGAACCGTTTTGGAATGGGCGTTGTGCCCATTTTTTGTATGTGCACCCTATGGCAGGAAAGTGGTGCAGGGCGGATTCGTTGCTGCATCGAAGATTGGTGAGAGATATATGGAAGGGGGTTCCAAAGACAGGTGATCGAGGAGACGCTGCACCGAGTGCTTGAGCCGGAAGTCGTCGCTGCGGATTGCGAATTGTGGGGTATCGAGTACATCGATACTGCGAGAAGCGTAATCCTCAAGATTTACATCGAGAAAAGTGGCGGGGTCACTGTCGATGATTGTGCCAGGGTCAGTGAGCAGGTGAGCACCATCCTCGATGTTGAGGATCCTATCGGTGGACACTACACGCTGGAGGTTTCGTCACCTGGTATTGATCGGAGGCTGTTCACAGCACTGCATTTTGAGTCCTGTAAGGGAGAGCAGGTGTCTGTGAATCTGAAAATCAGTATCAACGGTCGCAGACGCTTCAAGGGTACGCTCTGTGGAATGGAAAATGACTATGTGGTGGTACGTATCGATGACGAGGAATACCTGCTACCCATTGAACAGATTGAAAAGGCAAGGGTGATTCCAGACTTCGGGTAAGTCGGGAAATCAGAACAAGGCGATTGGCGAAGATATGAATGAGGCATCAGTTGAGGTTCTATCATGAGTAAGGAGATCCTGCTCGTCGTTGAATCGGTATCTAACGAGAAAGGGGTGCCGCAAGAGGTCATTTTCGATGCCCTGGAACTTGCGCTCGCCACTGCGACGAAAAAGCGATATCCGGATGAGGTTGAACTTCGCGTCGAAATCGATCGCGAGAGTGGCGAATACGATACCTTCAGAAGGTGGCGAGTGCTGGCGGACGATGAAGAGTCAGAGATGCCGGAAGCTGAGCTGACGCTCCAGGAAGTGGCCGACCGAAACCTGAATCTGGGTGTTGGCGAATTCTTTGAGGAACCGGTTGAGTCCATTGAATATGGTCGAATTGCAGCGCAGACCGCGAAGCAGGTTGTGGTTCAAAAGGTACGTGAGGCTGAACGTGCTCAGGTCGTGGAAGCCTATAGGGATCGCGTAGGTGAGCTCGTCAATGGACAGGTCAAGAAGGTCACGCGCGAAGCGTTGATTGTAGATTTGGGAAACAATGCAGAGGCGTTGTTACCGAGGGAGGACTGGATTCCTCGAGAGACTTTCCGCATGGGAGATCGTCTTCGTGCGTTGCTCGCTGAAGTCAGCCCGGAGTTACGCGGACCTCAGTTGCTGTTGACGCGGACGTCTTCGGATATGCTCGTTGAACTATTCAAGATTGAGGTTCCCGAGATTCATGACGGTGTCATCGAGATTTTGGGAGCCGCACGTGAGCCTGGTTCTCGCGCCAAGATTGCGGTCAAAACAAATGATGGACGGATTGATCCGATCGGGGCGTGTGTTGGCATGAGGGGGGCCCGGGTACAGGCAGTTTCCGGTGAGTTGGGCCAGGAACATATCGATATTGTGCCCTGGGATGACAATGTTGCGCAGCTTGCTATCAACGCCATGTCACCCGCAGAGGTGGTCTCCATTATGGTGGATGAAGAGTCCAACAGTATGGATATTGCGGTCAACGAAGAGAATCTTGCCCAGGCCATTGGTCGTGGAGGTCAAAACGTCAAGCTGGCGAGCGAGCTGACGGGATGGCAGCTCAACATCATGACCGTTGAGGAACTGGCAGAAAAGCAGCAATCAGAAGCTGCCGGCATCGTCGAGGCTTTCATGAAGCAATTGGATGTGGATGAAGAAGTCGCGATGGTATTGGTAGAAGAAGGTTTTTCTGACCTTGAGGAAATCGCCTACATTCCTCGTGAGGAAATGATTGCGATTGAGGGCTTTGACGAAGATATCGTTGACGAGCTGCGTGCACGCGCCAAGAGCGCGCTGACCACGATGGAGCTGGCCAATGAGGAAGAACTCGACAATACGCAGCCTGCGGATGACCTGCTCAATATGGAAGGTATGGACCGTCGTTTGGCATATGTGCTGGCTAGTCAGGGTGTGGTTACCATGGAAGACTTGGCAGAGCTTGCGATTGACGATCTGATTGAGATCGAGGAGATGGACGAGGAGCGGGCGGGAGCATTGATCATGACTGCACGCGCGCCCTGGTTCGAAGATGACAACGACGATCAATCTGATGAAGGTTGAAGGTGGGGATTGCTCTAGATGGCTGAAGTCACCGTCTCACAACTGGCCGAGAGTATAGATACTCCCGTTGACCGACTACTGCAGCAGATGAAGGAGGCAGGGCTTCCGCACGCCTCTGCAACAGATGCCGTCTCTGATGAGGACAAGCAGACGCTGCTTGAGCATCGCCGTGCTGCACACGGTGAGGAAGGCAAACCGCGCAAAATCACTCTGAAGAAACGGACACTGAGTACGCTACGCACTACCGGTGGCGGCACGCGTGGCAGTTCGCGAACGGTCAATGTAGAGGTCAGGAAAAAACGAATATTCGTTCAGCCTGAGACGGACGGGGATTCTCAAGCAGATGAGACAGTGGATTCGCCACGTGAGGCGGATGCACTGGAGGAAGTCGTTGAACCGGAGGTCGTTGAGGAAGAGGTAACGGCGGAACCGACGATTAGTGCTGAAGAAGTTGCACGGCGTCAGGTCGTGATGGCGGAGGCAGAGGCGGAGGCTGAGCGACGTCGACAGGAGTCTATTGCCAAGGCAGCTGAAGAAGCGGCTCAAAAAGAGAAAGAAGAACGGGAAAAAGAAGCAGAGGAAGCCAAGAAGAAGGCTCAGGCGGCGCGTACAGCGAGCGACGAGACAGAAAGCCGTGTGAGCTCTCGTAAGGACAAACGTGACCGTCATGATCTCGATGAGAAGGACACATCTGAGAAGCGCTCGAAACATGGAAACCGTCGACGTCGTGTTCAGCAGTTGGTAGCAGAAGACCTACTGGACGAGAATGCCTCTGGAAAAACGCTGGGACTGTCGTCCATGCGCAGAAAACGCGCGACGGCACGGGCACCTGGCCAGCATCACAAGTTCAACGCGCCCACTGAAGAAATGAAGCGCGAAGTAGAAATCGGAGAAAACATCTCTGTTGCTCAGCTATCTCAACGCATGGCGGTTAAAGCGACGGAAGTGATCAAAGTGCTGATGGGTCTTGGTGTGATGGCGAACATCAACCAGACCATCGATCAGGATACCGCGATGCTGGTGGTCGAAGAATTCGGTCACAACGTGAAAATCCTGGAGTCCGATGCGATCGAAAAGTCCCTGATGGAAGATACGGAACTCGAGGGTGAAGCTGAAGCTCGGTCGCCGGTGGTGACCGTGATGGGCCATGTCGATCACGGCAAGACCTCGTTGCTTGACTATATCCGCAAGACCCAGGTTGCTGATGGCGAGGCAGGTGGTATCACGCAGCATATTGGCGCCTACCGGGTGAACACCGAGCATGGTGAAATCTGCTTTATCGACACGCCGGGTCACGCGGCTTTCACGGCGATGCGAGCGCGCGGCGCGCAATGTACAGATATCGTCATTCTGGTGGTGGCCGCCGATGATGGTTTGATGCCACAGACCGAAGAGGCGATTCAGCACGCAAAGGCGGCGGGTGTACCGCTCGTCGTTGCAGTGAACAAGATAGACCTTGAAGGCGCTGATCCTGATCGGGTCAAGAATGAATTGGCCGCGAAAGATGTCATCCCTGACGACTGGGGTGGAGATACCCAGTTCATCAACGTCTCAGCGCTGACTGGCCAGGGCATTAACGAATTGCTAGAGGCGGTACTCCTGCAGTCGGAGTTGCTTGAACTGACGGCGGTACCCGAAGGATCAGCCCGCGGAATTGTTATTGAATCAGAGCTGGACAAAGGCAAGGGCTCGGTTGTGACCCTGCTCGTTCAGAACGGTCAGCTGTCGCGTGGTGACATTGTGGTTGCGGGCGAGAATTATGGTCGAGCGAGAGCGCTGACTGATGCAGGAGGCCAGGCCGTAAAGCTGGCTGGTCCTGCAACCCCGGTTGTCATGCTTGGCCTCAATGGCACACCTGCAGCCGGTGATCCATTCCAGGTAACGGAAGATGAGAAGCGGGCCCGTGAAGTCGCGGAATTCAGGCGGGAGAGAGCGGACGAGGAGCGGCTGGCAATGCCTGCGACCAGTCTC
>NTKD01000067.1 GCA_002457275.1 OM182 bacterium MED-G24 | reverse complement strand
CATCTGGATGAAAACAAGGATGTGCAGAACATCGATCTGATGAATCTGGCCGGGTTCTGCAGGAATTGCCTCAGCAAGTGGTACCTAGCGGCGGCGGAGGATAAAGGAATCGAACTTGATTATGAAGGGGCTCGTGAGGCCGTTTATGGCGAACCCTATGGGGATTGGAAGAAAAAGTATCAGGCGGAAGCCAGTGCGGAACAAAAAGCTGCCTTTGAAGCGAAAAACCCGGATCATAAGAACTGAACAATCACCGTTGCGGTGACGCAATGTATCGATCGCTGGCCTGACGATTCGGCGTTATTATTGACCGGTTGTTGACCGGTACCACGAGGAGGGGCCATGGATTTTTCATCAATCATATTCTGGGTGGTACTGATTGCCGCGGTTGTCTGGGGCGTCAGCATCTTCAACCGGCTGGTGGCCCTCCGGAACCGCTATGAAAACGCGTTTGCGCAGATCGAGGTACAGCTGAAACGGCGATATGACCTGATTCCCAACCTGGTGGAAACGGCCAAGGGGTATATGGCCCACGAGAAGGACACGCTGGATGCCGTGATTTCTGCCAGAAATGGTGCCTCCAACATGCTGGCTGCTGCCGCATCGAACCCCGGTAGTGCCAGCGCGATGGAAGCCCTGGTAGGCCAGGAACAGGCTCTGATGGGCGCGATGGCCCGATTCAATGTGGTCGTTGAAGCGTATCCAGACCTCAAGGCCAATGAGAATATGATGGAGCTCACCGAAGAGCTGACCAGTACGGAAAACAAGGTGGCGTTTTCGCGGCAGTCCTTCAACGATCAGGTCATGGCGTACAACACCTACAAACAATCGTTCCCGCAGAACTTCCTGTCTGGCCCTTTCGGTCACGTTGAAGACGCATCCCTGCTGGAATTCGAAGACAGTGCTGCGATTCAGGAGGCACCCAAGGTCTCATTCTAGTCGCCGTCCATGGACTTTTTTGAAGCGCAGGATCAGGCCCGGAAGCAGTCCGGTCGCCTTGTTGTGCTGTTTGGCAGTGCCGTTCTGGCCATCATTGTTCTGACGAATCTCCTGGTCATGTTTGCCGGCGGTCTGATGAGCACGACCGTCATTGCAACCCCCGGGTTCTCGGTCGACTGGGGCACGGTCGTGACCATTTCGATCCTGGTGCTGCTCTTGATTGGTGGTGCAAGCCTGTCTCGAATCGCGGCCCTGAATCGAGGCGGCTCGGCCGTCGCCGAAATGATGGGTGGAACACTGCTTGTGGATGGGCGCACGGATGCCCGTAAGCGCCGTTTGATGAACGTGGTTGAAGAGATGGCGATTGCGTCGGGTATACCGGTGCCACAGATCTATCTGATCGAAGACAGCGGTATCAATGCGTTTGCCGCGGGATATGCGGCAGGAGACGCGGTCATTGGGGTCACCACCGGGGCGTTGGAAACGCTCAACAGGGAACAGCTGCAGGGTGTCATTGCGCATGAGTTCAGTCACATCCTGAATGGCGATATGCGGCTCAATATTCGGCTGATGGGGGTCCTGTACGGCATTCTTGTTCTCGCGATTGTCGGCAGGATGTTGCTCTACAGTGGTGGACGAAGTTCGCGAAGTGGTGCGCCGATTCTTGCCACGGGGGTCGGGCTCATGGTGATCGGCTATGTTGGCCAGTTCTTTGGCAACTGGATCAAGGCGAGCGTCAGCCGTCAGCGGGAATACCTAGCAGACGCATCTGCTGTTCAGTTCACGCGAAACCCATCGGGGATCGGGGGTGCCTTGAAACGGATCGGTGGCTATACGGGAGGCTCACATCTCAGCGCCCCCAAGGCCGAGGAAATCAGCCACGCGTTCTTCGCCGAGGGCGTCAAACTATCCTTCCGTTCACTCATGGCAACACATCCGCCGCTGGATGAGAGAATCTCCCGTATCGAACCTGGCTGGCAGGGTCAGATGATGATGACCAATGCCGCGGACGGTCCCTCTGAAACAACGTCTGAACTGGTATCAGGTTTTGCTTCCTCCAATGACGCGCGTGCGGCGAGCACGGCAGCGGCCACGCCGGGGCCGGACATAGAGGCGGGCACTGTGGAAGTGGATGCGCAAGCGCTGACTGATGGGATTGGCCAGCCGGCAGAAACTCACCTGGACTACGCCGCCCGGTTGCTGCTCGAGATACCGGCTGTATTGCGTGATGCGGTGCATGATCCGTTTTCTGCACGAGCGGTCATGTACCTGTTGCTTGTTGACGATGATCCACTGGTGCAGGCCCGTCAGATGGAACACCTTGAGGAACATGCGGATCCAGCAGTGTGGACTGCGGTTCAATCCATGTCTGGTATTCGAGCTATCACCGCCTGGAGACTCCCCTTGCTGGAGCTGGCGCTACCTGCGCTACGACAACTGAGCGAGTCCCAGTTGGCACGCTTCCTTGAGAACGTTGATGTACTGATCCGGGCTGATTCACGGATTCAGCTCTCGGAGTGGGTGATGCAGAAATTGCTGCGTAAACATCTGACACCACCGGATCGACGCGATGGCAAAGCAAAGCTGGCACAGTGTACTGACGCCTGTGGCACGTTATTGTCCATGCTCGCCAATGCGGACCATCGATCCTCGTTACCCGTGGAGGAAGCGTTCAGGAGTGGTGCGTCTGAACTCCCTGTTGAGGTGGTGTTAAAGCCACGCGACACGCTGAAGCTCTCAGTCCTGGACAGTGCAATTGATGACCTGGGGTCACTGCATCCGCTACAAAAACCGAAGCTGCTGAAGGCCTGTATCGCCGTGGTCGCGGCGGACAACCGGTTTGCGCTGGTGGAGTCGGAGCTGCTGCGCGCCGTCGCAGAATCGTTGGATTGCCCGATGCCGCCGATTCCTGATTTTCTGGTCGCCTGAATTCACATTGGCGTTCAGTCAATGCAGTCCCATGAGCGTTAGATTCCCACGCCTTCGGCTCGGAATGACGCGTTGTCATCCTGAGGAGCGAAGCGACGTGAGGATCTCGGGATTTCAGTGTGCTGCGATATCAGTCACTGTGGTCCCATGAGCCCTAGACTTCCACGCCTTAGACCTCGCATGACGAAACGTCAGAACGCAGCAGTGTTACCGCAATACAGACGGCCAGTTGGTATCTGCCTTCACAATAAATCCGGGGATATCCTTCTGCCACCGCGTTTGAATACTCTTGGAGTAGTTCAGGTAGAGCTTGCCGTCCACAATCTTCCAATGGTCGGGGTCACCTTTCGCCAGATTCCCCTGGCTCACTGCCCACGCGCAGTAACCGCCGTACTGAGGCGCATAGGCCGCCGGATTCGCAAGGAATGCCTCAAGGTTCTGCGCGCTGCTGAAACGAAACTCTGCACCCATGTGCTCAGTCGAGAACTCTGAATCTCCCTCTACAGGACGACCCTCCTCGAAATAAGCCACCGGGTCATAGGCACCGACTGCAATATTGGAAAAGAAGCTGGTGTAGATCGGATCTTCGTCGGCGGCGACCGTTGTACTGAGGGACATTAGTATCAATGCGACCAATGCGGCGTGTAAGGAAAAAGTTTGCTGTCTGGTGGTTGTGTTCATCGGATATCTCACGGAATGTTCTGTAGCTCTGAGTCATTGGGTGTCGAGTTGTTACAGGAACTGCCGGGGCTTCGGCTCGATGTGCCATCCGGTCAACTTGGGTATGATGGTGACCGGAAAAAACACCCGGTTGCAGTGCGCCATGGAACTACTCACTGATCCTCAGATATGGACCGCCTTTCTGACGCTGACGCTGTTGGAACTGGTACTTGGTATCGACAACATCGTGTTCATCTCCATCATGGTCGACCGGCTGCCGGCGGAACAACGAGCACTTGCACGACGCATCGGGTTGGGACTTGCCATGGGCATGCGCATCGGGTTGCTGCTGGTCCTCGCCTGGCTGGTAGGACTGACTGCGCCACTCTTTGCGATCCTGGAACACGCGTTTTCGGGTCGTGATCTGATCTTGATCATTGGTGGGATGTTTCTCATTTGGAAAGCGACTTCGGAGATTCACCAACTGCTTGAAGGGGAAGAGGGCGAGAAGTCAGCGTCCGGAGGCGCCACGTTCTCCAGTATCATAGTTCAGATTATCCTGATTGATGCGGTGTTCTCTCTCGATTCAATCATAACAGCCGTCGGGCTGGTGAAGGAGATCGAGGTGATGATTGCCGCCATCGTGGTGGCAGTGGTGCTGATGATGGTATTTGCAGGTGTGATCGGCGACTTTGTCAGTGAACACCCTACGGTGAAGATGCTGGCATTGTCATTCCTCTGCATGATCGGCATGGTGCTGATGGCTGACGGGTTTGGTCACCACGTACCGAAGGGCTATATCTATTCAGCGATGGTGTTCTCAATTCTGGTCGAGTTCCTGAATCTGCATTTGCGACGTAAGAAGAAAGCGCAGGCTGTTGTGCTGCACAGAAAATACATCAAGGACAACTACCACCAGTAGGCTGTCGAATTTTGGAGACAACGATGGTTGTTATCGACTGCGATTCCCACGTCATGGAACCTGCGGACCTCTGGCAGGAGTATCTTGAGCCCGAGTTTCGTGACCGCGCCATTCGTATCGAAAAGAAGGATGGTGTTGAGACCCTGGTCATCGGTGAACAACCGATGTTGTCCGGCGTCCTGGCAGGCCTGGGGGGTGCTCACGTGGAACGAAAGAAACTCTTTGGTCCGGGGCTCGGGTACGCCGATGGTTGCGAACCAGCGTCCTATGAACCCACCGCACGAGTCAAAATGCTGGATGACTGGCAGGTCGACAGTGGCGTGTTGTTCCCCACCATTGGCATTCTGCCGTTCCCAATCGACGACCTGGCATTGAACTCCGCGTATTGTCGAGCCTACAACCGGTGGCAACGTGAGTTTTATGAGTCTGCGGGTGATCGCGTGATACCAATCGCGGTGATCAACTGGCACCATCTTGAGGATGCGGTTGCTGAATTGAAGGCGTGCCTCGACGCCGGTTTCAAGGGTGTGTTTGTGCCACCAGAAGTGGTGTCGGGCGTGCGTCCGGGGCAGACGCATTTTGATCCGATCTGGGAACTCGTCAACGAGGCCAACCTGCCCGGTTGCCTGCATGTCATTGTGCGGTTTCAGGGTGGACCACTCAGCCAATGGCAGGCCGGACCGACCTTTACCTTTACGATGGGTGCAACGAGTCAGCTGATTCCTGCTATGGCATCACTGGTACTTGATGGCCTGTTTGAACGGTTCCCGAAGCTCAAGGTCGCCTCTGTGGAAGCAGGCTGCGGATATGCGGGCTACCTGATGGATAGACTGGATGGCAAGCACCGCTTCTTCGGTGATTTCTACCCGGAGCCGCTGCCCATGAAGCCAAGCGACTACGTCAAGCGCAACTGCTATTTCGTGGCAGAACCGGAAGAACATACCATCGACGCCATGCTGGGTCTGATCGGTGAAGACAAGATCCTGTGGGGCTCGGATTATCCGCATATCGATTCCACCCTCGAAGCACCGAACCTGATTCGTGAATCGGTTGCGGGTCTCAGCCAGGAACGACGTGAAGCGGTTCTCGGTGGCAACGCGGTTAAGCTGTTTAATCTTTAGTCGACCGGTTTGATGAGTCGATTTCTGCTGGTACCGGATCTCTGGTTTGCGCCCTCTATCTGGCAGCCGGTTGTGGCGCTGTTGCAGCGTCAACATGAAGTGATACTGGCTGATGTTTTTCCAGGGGATGCTGCCGAGGACTGGATCGACAATGTTGTCAGGGCGCTGGAGGAAGCGCAGCCGGATACGCTGGTGGTTCATGGAACCGCGACCGCCGTCATTTCCAATGCGCTTGCCCGTGTCTCCAATCTGCCGGAACGTATCGTGATGGTGGCCGGCCTAGGTGTCGCCGGGGGCCGACAGGCCATGCTGGATGAACTGCTTGCGGACAACCCGTCCAATGCGGTCAGGGGACACGTCAAAGATCGTGGCGAGCAGCGTCATCTTGCGGCATCGGTGCTCGTTGAAGCGTTTTACTCAGAGGTCGAGCCGGTCGTCTCGAATGCGGTGGGGGCGGTTACCGTTGATGCCACGCTGTTCACGACGCCGTTCGCTGCGTGGTCGGCCGATGTGACACTGCAGTACATCGAATGTGTCGAGGATCAGTACGTTCACATCACCGGGCAACGTCGTTTCCGTCACAGTCTTAGTATCATGTGGACCAATACGCTCCAGACAGGGCACTTACCAATGCTCACAGCCCCGGAAGCACTCACGGCCTGCATTGCCAAGGTGGGGATTAATGACTCCCGGTATAACCGGTAGCCTGGATTGCAGGTGATTAGAGCTGGAGACTCCCGCGCCTTCGGCTCGGAGTGACCAGGCTGTCACTCGTGGAAAACGACCGGCAGATCGCGAATCCCATGCACAAAGCTTGAGGGTACGTAGACCGGTTCACCGGTGACCTCAACACGACTGAAACGCTGCATGATCTCTTCCCACATCACACGCAACTGCATTTCAGCCAGACGATTGCCCACGCATCGGTGAATACCGTAACCAAACGCGGTGTGCATTCGGGGGTTGGCGCGATCAATGATGAACTGATCCGGGTTCTCTATGTAGCTTTCATCACGATTGCCCGAGATATACCACATGGCCACCCGATCACCTTCCTTGATCTTTTTGCCACCGACCTCGGTGTCCTGCATGCAAGTGCGGGCCATATGCGCCAGGGGTGTCTGCCACCGGATGATCTCCGGGACCATCTTTGGAATCAGCCCTGGATTCTGCAGTAGCTTTTCATACTGGTCCGGGTTTTGGTTCAGTGCCAGCACGCCACCTGAGATGGAGTTCCGCGTGGTGTCATTGCCGCCAACGATTAGTAGGATGATGTTCCCAAGCAGTTCCTGTGGGCCCATGTCCGATGTCGCTTTGTCGTGCGCCAGCATCGAAACGAGGTTGAACGCTGGCGGCTCTTTCTTGCGAGCTTCGTAATATTCTGTGAAGTAGGCAAGGCACTCGAACAGGATCTGGAAGCCTTCTTCCGGGGAATCAAAGTGATCCGGGTCCCCGAGATTGGCCACAGTATCGGACCAGTGGATCAGCTTCATGCGGTCCTCCTGCGGAACGTCAAACAGGGTTGCGAGCATCTGACCGGTCAGTTCGACAGAGACCTCCCTGACCAGGTTGATCTCTTCTTCCCGTGGCAGGTTATCCAGGATGTAACCCGCGCGTTCCCGAATCAGTGGCTCCAGCCCCTGAAGGTTCTTGGGAGTGAACATCGGCGAAACCACTTTGCGTTGTTCATCATGCTTGGGTGGATCGTCCTGGATGAACATGGGCAACGCAAACTCATCGTCCCGACCTGGGACACCGTTTAAAGTAATGCCTCCAAGTGATTGCTTTGACGAAAAAATCTCATGGTTCTTGTCAACATGCATGATGTCTTCGTAACGCGTGATCGACCAGTAGGGTCCAAAGACCGATTCCTCTGTGAAGTGCACCGGGTCTTCCTTTCGGAGCCGCTCGAAGTGTCCCCAGAAAGTGTCGTTTTTGAACAGGGAAGGGTGCGCCGGGTTCATTTCATCGAGTGGAACGTCCCACGGATCCAGGTGGGCGTCTATACGGAAAGCATCGGCGACTTCCTTGTTGGAGACGGTCATGTCGCCGGCACGCATCCGGTTCATGATGTCGCGGCGTTCTTCTTTGGTGTAGACCCGGGGTTCGGCTTCGCTCATTTTGCCCACCATCCTTATCAACATGAATGTTGGCTATTCTACTGACAATTGCGACGGGCGCTAGCAGGGATCGATATCCGTAATGACTTGCAGAGTCACCTTGAGGAGCGATAGCAGAGCCTGGCCTCTGGAGCGTCGGCGACGTGAGGATCTCGGGGTGGCAGGATCCTGCGGTATCAGTCACTGCAGTCCGATAAGCCCGAGACTCCCACGCCTGCGGCTTGGAGTGACGGTTGTCATCCTGAGGAGCGTCAGCGACGTGAGGATCTCCGGATCCCCGCGTGCTGCGATCTTGTCTTAAACCGCCATCGCCGCCTTGATCGAGGGATGGGGATCGTAGTTCAGCAACTCGAAGTCACCCATGTCGAAGTCATCAATCTGCTGTTGCCCCCGATCCTCAATCTGAAGGGTTGGGAGGGGCCGTGGTTCCCGTGACAGCTGCTCATGACACTGATCCACCGCATCCAGGTAGACATGGGCATCTCCCAACGTGTGGATAAACTCATGCGGCAACAGTCCGGTGATCTTTGCGACCATATGCAGCAACAGCGCATAACTTGCGATGTTCAGTGGCACACCTAGGAACATATCTGCCGAACGCTGGTACATCTGCATTGAGAGTCGGCCGTCGGCCACATAGAACTGGAAGAAGGCATGGCAGGGTGGCAGGGCGACTGCCAGTGGGTCGATCTCGGCCGGGTTCCAGGCATTGACGATGATTCGACGGGACTCCGGATTGTCACGGATCAAGTCAATCGCTTCCTGAAGCTGATCGACGGTGCGACCGCCAGGGCTTTGCCAGCTTCGCCACTGGGTCCCATAGATGCGGCCCATGCTACCGTCGTTGTCTTCGATATCGTGGCGTTTCAGAAAGTCCTGGTAATTCAGGTCCCACAGTTTGTTGTGTTTGTAGACCGTCTTCAGGTCATTGATGTTGCCAGAGCCCGAGATGAACCACAGCAGTTCGGACAACATGGACTTCCACACCAGTTTCTTGGAGGTGACAGCTGGGAAGCCGTCCGCCATGTCGTAACGCGCCTGCAGGCCAAAACAGGACAGCGTGCCCACGCCGGTTCTATCACCGCGTTTGACCCCGGTTTCCAGAATCTGCCGGAGGTGTTCGTGATACTGCTTCATGATCAGTTCTGCCGACTCAATAGCGCAGGACCCGCATAGACTACATGGCCCACATTACCCACATTTGGACTCGCCACAGGCGAGGCAGGTCATGCAGCCGTCCATCATGATGGCGGCCTTGGTATTGCACTTCTTACAGAGCTGCGCATTCGGCGGATAACTGTTGTCATCCTTACCCTCGAGGATTTCCTTGTTCTCAAACTCAGCACGCTTCTCTGCCAGCATTGCCTGGTGGGTGGCACTGAGTTCCTCATCCTCGATGAGGCCGATCTTCTTCATGTGGGTTTCCAGGACTTCACCGATCTCAGCGACCAGCGATGGCATGAATCGACCCCCTTTCTTGAAGTATCCACCCTGTGGATCAAACACCTGCTTCATCTCGTCGACGAGGAAGGTGGCATCACCTCCCTTGCGGAAGACTGCGGACAACACACGGGTCAATGCGAGGACCCATTGAAAGTGCTCCATGTTCTTGGAATTGATGAAGATCTCGAACGGGTATTCCTGTTCGTGTTCTGTTCCTAGGTTCAGCACGATGTTGTTGATCGTGATGTACAGCGCATGATCCGTCAGGGGTGTCTTGATCTTGTAGGTATAGCCGCGCAACTCCTCCGGGCGTTCGATGTCTTCATGCATCAGCTCCTTTTCAGGGGCCTTGGGTGCAGCGGCTGCCGCCGGTTCATCGTCTTTCTGGACCTTGTAGTCGACGATGCGTTTGCTGATTTTGATCGCCATGTTTTCTGCTTCGCTCACGTTGTCCTCTTTGTTCTATCTTAACCTGCTTACATTGTTTGCACTTCGCTCATTCAATTCTGCGCAAAGCGAAAGAATCTCGCGTTACTGGTATGCGTCCATCTGCACCGCAGTTCCATGTGCGCGAAATCCCTCCTTTGCTCGTCAGAACTTGCCGTAATAACCTTCCTTCAATGCGTCGAAAAGGTTCGCCGCAGTGTGGAACTCACCATCGTACTCAATGATCTCGTTGCCCTTCGCCTCGACCTCTGTGCCGTCATCCAGCGTGAAGTTGTAGATCGTGTTCTCCAGATCCGCTTCCTTTACAAGTACGCCCTGGAACGCTGCCGGGTTGAAGCGGAACGTCGTGCAACCTTTCAGGCCACTGTCGTAGGCATAGAGATAGATATCCTTGAAATCCTCGTACGGATAATCAGTGGGCACGTTCGCCGTCTTCGAAATCGATGAGTCGATCCATTTCTGTGCGGCTGCCTGGATATCCACGTGTTGCATCGGCGTGATGTCGTCTGCGGTCTTGAAGTACCCGGGCAGTGCAGACTCCGGATCCTCAGAGTAGGGCTGCGCATTCGGGTTGACCATCTCGCGGTAGGCGAGCAGTTCAAACGAAAACACATCCACTTTCTCTTTCGACTTCTTGCCTTCGCGGATCACGTTCCGTGAATAGTGGTGGGCAAAACTCGGTTCGATGCCATTACTGGCGTTGTTCGCGAGTGACAGGCTGATGGTGCCTGTCGGTGCGATCGACGTGTGGTGTGTAAAGCGGCAACCAACTTCAGCCAGATCATTGACGAGATCCTGGTCTTCCTCCGCTACCCGTTGCATGTACTTCGAATATCGAGCGTGCAGGGTGCGACCCTTGATCGAATCGCCGACTTCGTAACCGTCTTCCGCCATTTCCGGGCGTTTGTGCAGCATCTCGCTGGTGACCGTGAAGTCCTCGTTCATGATTGGGGCTGGGCCCTTCTCGTGAGCCAGTGCCAGACCGGTTTCCCAGCCCACCATGGCCAGTTCTTTTGTGACCTCTTCGGTGAATGCGACTGAGCGTTCATCACCGTAGCTCATCCCCATCATGGTGATGGTGGAACCAAGGCCCAGGTAGCCCATGCCATGGCGCCGCTTGCGATAGATCTCCTGTCGCTGTTCCGGCAGGGGCAGCCCGTTGATTTCGACAACGTTGTCGAGCATGCGGGTGAAGATAGACACTGCCAGACGGAATTCTTCCCAGTTGAAGTCTGCTTCGCCCGAGAATGGCTTCTCAACAAATCGCGTCAGGTTGATGGAACCGAGCAGACAGCTGCCGTACGGCGGCAAAGGCTGTTCGCCACAGGGATTGGTGGCGCGGACATTTTCATCAAACCAGTTGTTGTTCATCTCATTGACCTTGTCGATCAGGATGAAACCCGGTTCCGCAAAATCATAGGTTGAGGCCATGATCAGGTCCCACACACGCCGGGCACGGATGGTCTTGTTGATACGGCAGGCGACGAGTCCCGCGTCGTTGGTCACATATGGCGCCTTCACCGGAAAATCGCGCCAGACCACAACGTCGGTGTCGTACAGGTTGATGTTATCGACGTCGACTTCTTCCTGGGACAGCGGAAACGACAGGTGCCAGTCGGTATCGTTTCGGACCGCTTCCATGAACTCGGCGGTGATCAGAAGTGACAGGTTGAACTGTCGCAGCCGACCATCTTCCCGTTTGGCACGGATGAACTCGAGAACATCCGGGTGGGAGATATCGAAGGTCGCCATCTGTGCACCACGGCGTCCGCCGGCTGAGGAGACCGTAAAGCAGGTCTTGTCATAGATATCCATGAAGGATAGGGGGCCTGACGTGTAGGCGCCAGCGCCGGTGACGTAGGCACCTTTCGGGCGAAGCGTCGAGAATTCGTAGCCGATGCCGCAACCCGCTTTCAGCGTCAGTCCAGCTTCGACATTCTTGTGCAGAATGTCTTCCATGGAATCGCTGATGGTGGCAGACACCGTGCAGTTGATGGTGGAGGTGGCGGGCTTGTGTTCCTGTGCGCCAGCGTTGGAGATGATCCGACCTGCAGGAATCACGCCATGTCGCAGGGCCCAGAGAAAGTGTTCATACCAGTGTTCGCGTTGTTCCTTCTGTTCAACCTCAACCAGCGCTCTTGCAACACGCTTGTAGGTTTCGTCGATGCTCTCGTCGACTTTCTCACCCTGTTTGGTTTTGAGACAGTATTTACTCTCCCAGATATCCAGCGAGGTCTCCTGGAACTTGATCTCACTGATACTGGCGGGTATTGCTTTCAACTCTGGCTTGGACGAATCCATGATCTCCCTTCTGCTTGTGCTCTGTTCTTGAGTGCGTTGCGGTCTTTTTCGATTTCTTGACGGTTTCCTGTTTTTCTTCCTGATCAGCCGTGCAGGGCCTTGTTTGACATCCCTTACCCGCCCTGGGCGGTGCTTGCAGGTCGCATGATCCAATCCTGGACGCGCGTTTCCGAGCGTCATTCATACGGCGAAAAATCGCCAAGTGGAAGCACGACTTGCCCACAGTCAAAGGACAGTTTGTCCACAACCTTTGCGGTACTTATCCACCGTCTACCCACAGTCTTTTCAAGAGCGCGCTGCTTTTCCTGAAACTGCTCAGACGGGGTTTAGTCCACCCTGTTAAATCTCACCACCGACAACCCCGTATAAATTGTCGCAAGTCTGTCGAATCGACGGGACGACTGCCGCGGAATACGCGGTATCTGCCACCCGATGTCCATTCCCTGCTCTTGACTCGCACTTTCGCTTATCGGTGTGCGTTGCCTTGAGCTGTCGGAAGTGCACTGATCCTGTGCAGATCCTATTGGAAGTCCTCTTTGGTTTCTTCCGTTAGATCTTCTCGTTTAAAGACCTGACCCCTAGACGAAAGACCTGACCCCTTTTGAGGGCGCAAACGACATATAGTGCCAAGGGTGCCTCTCGAACACAATATCTGGTGCCTGCCATTTGTCCATGAAAAATGGAATTTTGATGGAAATGGGGCCAGGTTTAGAATCTAACAGGTTTGATAGTGGGCGGGCGCGGTCGCACGGTGCGTGCGAAGCCCCGGGCTCAAGGGCCCTGCAGCAGGTTTGCCGGGGAATACTGGTCAGTGAGGATGCGGCGGTTGCGGCTTTGCCAGTCGATCTGCGTCGTGAGGAACTTTGGGTAGGTCGTCACGTTGACACCATAGGTCTTGAGGGCAGGCGCGAGGGATGCGGCGGCCTCCTTCAGAGCCTCGGGTGTGGGAAGTGCGCCACTTTTGGTCGCGATCACCACCCTGTTGGCTGTAATCGGCATCTTGAAGTTGAAAAACTCCCCGTAGACTGCCTCGTACGTCATGGATTCATAGTCGTACAGATCGCTGGTAGAGAAGGTATTGGCCACCAGCACGCCGTCCTCGGTCAGGATCTCCTTCATTTCCTCCAGGAACTCGAACGTCATCAAGTGTTCGGGAATGTAGTCGCCGGTAAAGGCATCCAGGAAAATCATGTCATAACTGGTCTTTCGCAACGCCGACCGCTTCACAAACACGCGACCGTCGGCCACATGGGTGCGCATGCGCATGGTGTCCTTGTAGTTGAAGAACTCGCGAGCCACACGTACCACGGCATCGTCGATTTCCACCACGTCAATATGGGCAGAGGGGACAAGCTCCGTGATCGCCGTCGGCATGGAGCCGCCGCCCAGGCCAATCATGAGCACGCGTTTGGGTTCAGGGTTGACCAGCAGTCCTGCCAGCGTCATCCTTACATAAGGGAAGACCAGCAGTTTCGGGTCCCGAATACTCATGCAGGTCTGGTGCTGGTCGCCACGTTTGACGGCAAACACCAGGCAGCGTCGGTCGCCATCCTGTTTGACCACGATGTTGCGGTACAGGGACTTCTCCCGGTGTAGCTCCTGCGCGCTGACGGTGATCGACGACAGCGCCAGCATTGTCACAGCGAGCGGGGCGATGAGTTTCTTCATGGGGATGACTCTTCTTCGGTCCTCGTTGCGGTATTGGACCCCGAATCTACCGGTCCGGTTCGCATCATCCGATGCCGGAGCTGGGCAACACCGCCGCAGCCGATGAGGACGAGCGCTGCGGTAATCAGAATCGTGTTCACCTCGAACCACAGGACGAGGTAGAAGGATGTCGCGAGCGTCCCGAGGGCACTACCGGCCGTGGAGACAAAATACAGGCGACCTGCAACGTGACCGCTGTGGTCGCGGTTTTCCACCAGCAGGCGGACTGAATAGGGCGAGACCATACCCAGGATCACGGTCGGGACAAAAAAGATGACGGCAGACGCGATCAGCGAGCCGTAACGGGGATCTTCCACGTGCAGGAAGATCTGATCCATGATCGGGTCTCCCCATAGAATGGTCGGTATCAGTGCAACCGCTGCCACCAGAAAGAACGTTGAGAACCGTGCAAGGCTGGGATGATTGAGCGACCATCGCCCCCCCAGCAGGTACCCGATTGACAGGGCCAGCATGAAGATCGTAATGACGCTGCCCCAGACATAAATGGAACTACCGAAATACGGGGACAGGATGCGCCCGCCCAGCAACTCGACACACATGATGATGAAGCCGGAGGTGAAGGCGAGGGCCATGACGATGTAGTTGGTCACTTGCGTTGATTGCATGCGCGCAGCTTGTCCGGTTTTGGTCTGAATCTAACCCAATAGGGTCCACGATGGTGCGAGAGTATAGGCGTTTGTGACACAATGCACAGTCGCTGTTATGACTAGGGTCAGGTTTGAAATCCCTTCTCCGCCTATTCCCATACTTCTATACCTACCGGTATTGGGTGCTGCTGGGCTTCGGTGGTTTTTTCTTCTC
>NTKD01000066.1 GCA_002457275.1 OM182 bacterium MED-G24 | reverse complement strand
ACAGGCCGAGGAAGAGGCCGCGGAGTTCATTCAGAAAAATGTCAGCAAGCCGGTCGTGGGCTATATCGCTGGTGTTACTGCGCCCCCGGGCAAACGAATGGGCCATGCAGGTGCCATTATCGCAGGCGGCAAAGGTACAGCAGACGAGAAGTTTGCAGCCCTGCAGGCCGCCGGCGTCCATACGGTGGACAGCCTGGCACAAATTGGCAACCGCCTTCAGGAAGTGACGGGCTGGTAGCCAGGAGGAGGCCTCGGCGAGGGGCCTCAACCGTCTTTCGGTAACCTACCGGTCAGATCGAGCTGCGGCGGGCGGGCTCCACCCCTTGAAAATGCCCCCATGTGCCCCCAACTACAGCGGTGATGAGTAATTTGTAGCGTAGGGGTATTCGATGTCTGAATCGGCCGTCGACAAAGAGACAATGAACTTCCAGACAGAAGCCAAACAGCTTCTGCAATTGATGATCCACTCTTTGTATAGCAACAAAGAGATTTTTCTACGGGAACTGATCGCGAATGCCTCTGACGCGATCGACAAGCTACGTTTCGAAGCATTGTCAGATGCCTCCCTGCTTGCGGATGATAGTGAATTCCGTATCCGTGTTGATATCGACAAGGACGCGCGAATGGTCACAATCTCCGATAATGGAATTGGTCTGACCCGTGACGATGCCATCACACATCTGGGGACGATCGCCAAATCAGGCACTTCTCAGTTCTTCGAATCACTCACAGGTGACCAGAAGAAGGACGCACAATTGATTGGTCAGTTCGGTGTAGGGTTTTATTCGGCATTTATCGTTGCCGACGAGGTCACCGTGGAGTCTCGATCAGCACACGCTTCCGCTGATGATGCAGTCCGTTGGATTTCGCGCGGGGAAGCTGATTTCGAAGTAGAGAGTATTACGCGGGAGACGCGTGGCACTGCAGTGACGCTTCATCTGAAAGCTGATGAGGACGAGTTCCTGGACAGCTGGCGTTTGAAAAGCATTGTCAAGAAATACGCAGATCACCTGTCTGTGCCTGTCCTTATGGAAAAGGAACCGACACCGACAGAAGACGATGACGCGACTGATATTGGGGAACCGGAAATTGAGACGGTCAACGATGCGAAAGCGTTGTGGTTACGATCACGTAGTGAGGTCAGTGACGAAGAGTACCAGGAGTTCTATAAGCACATCGCACACGACTGGCAGGACGCGCTTACCTGGAGCCATAACAAGGTTGAAGGAAAGCTTGAGTACACGTCACTCATTTACGTCCCGGGTAAGGCACCCTTTGATATGTGGAACCGGGAGGCGCCCCGCGGACTCAAGCTCTATGTACAGCGCGTTTTCATACTGGACGACGCAGAACAGTTTCTTCCGTTATACCTGCGTTTCGTCAAAGGTGTTTTGGACTCCAGCGATCTGTCTCTGAATGTCTCACGCGAAATCCTGCAGCAGGATCCGAACGTGACGTCCATGAAAAACGCCCTGACAAAACGGGCGCTGGATTCCCTCGAGAAGCTGGCCAAATCAGATGCTGAAAATTACCAGACATTCTGGGATGAGTTTGGTCAAGTGTTGAAAGAGGGGCCGGGAGAAGACTTCAATAATAAGGAAAAGGTCGCCGGACTACTGCGATTCACCACCACGACTAGTGAGGGCCAGGATCAAAATCAGTCTCTGGATGACTACATTGGTCGCATGAAGGAAGGGCAGGACAAGATCTACTATGTGACTGCGGACAACTATGGTACTGCGGCCAGCAGTCCCCACCTTGAAGTTTTTGCACGCAAGGGCATTGAGGTCCTGTTGTTGCATGATCGAGTCGACGAGTGGCTGATGAGCCATCTCACCGACTACGACGACAAACAGTTTCAGGATGTCGCACGCGCAACGCTGGACCTTGGAGACCTTGCGGACGAAGAGGAAAAGGAAGCGCAGGAAGCAGTTGAGAAGGAACATGAGTCTCTCGTAGAAAGGGTCAAGGATGCGTTGGAGGAGACGGTCCAGGAAGTACGTGTGAGTCACAGGTTGACGGACTCTCCGGGATGCCTTGTCACGGGTGATGACGAAATGGGTATGCAGATGAGGCGTATCCTGGAGTCTGCTGGACAGGCGGTGCCAGACAACAAACGAATCTTTGAGCTGAATCCTGATCACCCGCTCGTCAAACGCCTCGATAGCGAAGAGGATGACACGCGATTCTCAGAGTTGGCAATGATTCTCTACGATCAGTCGGCGTTGGCCGAAGGCTCCCAATTGGATGAGCCAGCAGTTTACGTACAGAGGATCAATAAACTACTGCTTGAATTGTCTGCCTGAAACGGCGACACGTTAAGAACGTGCATAGGTTGACGCCAAGAAAACAGTGTACTCGCCTATCACGCCGTGTCGGGCTGATATGCTGAACCGGTACGTTGTTCATCGGCTGAATCACACAGGTTACCGATCACGGATTCGAGTGCTCGCGAGAAAAGGAGACCGTCGCTGATCACCTTGACGGTGCCGTCGGCCAGTTCCCGTGCAAGCCCCATCCTGGTCTTTTCGCAAACCTTTACGCCCTGGCGATCGACGAAGATGTACTTGTCGATGGCATTGAACTTTGCCGCAAGTTTTCAGCGCACAGATATATGGTCTTCGTCACCCGAGAATTCCACCCAGATTCCGACCTGTAGGTTGTCAGCCTGCATCATGCAGGGATCATCTTCCGGTAGGTCAGGCAATACATCGGGCTGGGTCTGAGCACCTTCCTCTATGTACACATCGTTTGCCGGTTCCTGTTTGACCAGGGCAGCCGCTTCGGTCCACGAGAGCGTCTCTTCCTGAACCTCTTTGAGTCGCGTAATCTGATTGTCGATGTCGGCAGCACTAAGCCGCGTAATTTTCATGGCCTTGCGAAGGTTGTCGAGTGGCCTCGGGTTGACGACCTCAAGGCGGTCCCGGTCACCCTCATGTTCATGGTCCTGAATACTCCAGAGCAGGACATCGATAGTGTTGATCGGCTGCTTCCAGGCGTTGGTGTCGGGGCCTTCTTTCAGGACCAGCATCACTATGAATTTATGGCAGTGCGTCTCTAACAGCTCACGAACGAAATCGTGTATCTCTCGACCGAGATTTTTCTCGTTGATCCGCTCGGTGACCAGCTCCTTGATATCGTCAACGCGTTCCTCTCGCTCGTCGACGCGAAGAATGCGCTGTTCGAGTTTGCGGGTTTCCGAGGCTTCTTCCTTCGCACGGAAACCACGAAAATCCCGAAGCACCTCCTGGAAGAAGGTCTCGTTTTCGTCCTGGTGGTCTTCAAGGACGCGGTTGACCAGCTCCGATATCTTGCCGGAAAGGGGGCCTCCATCAAGGTCTTCGACCTCTGTCCATCCAATCCCCGCTTCAGCGAATTCGTTCAGCACCATGCGTGCCGGATAATTTTCCTTGTTGAAAAAATCGGTGTCTTACAGGGCAACTTTCATGATCGTGATCTGCATACGACCGATGAGCTCTTTGATGGGGATCGGGACCGAGACTGAGTAGTCTGCCCAGATCGCTTCATACAACATCGTGACCAGATTGATGATGTCTGACGACTGAACATCAATCGCACCCACCATACCCTCGTCGGTGGAGGCCTCTAGCAGTTCTGCGAGATTCTTGTTGATCTCCGGGCTGATGGCAGCGCCCGGTTGGCGGTCGGTCTGGAGTTCCAAGGCCTGCAGTATCTTGGACAGGATGTCCATCAGTTGCGCCTGATCGAACATCTGTATCTGTTCCCGGACCTGGGAACATAAGGCTGCATCATGTTCTGGTTCTGGAACGTTGCTGGTTGGTTTGGCTGAACCGGGACCGTCGATGGAATTGCAAATTGTTGTGTGGGTGCAGGACCTCGAATTGCTGTATTGGTTTCCGTCTGTGCTGCAGACTCAGACGGCGTGCCGGAATCCGTGTGCAGCAGATTCTGCATCATGCTGAAGAGTTCAGGATTGTCCTCAGGCTGGGAGATATCCTCTGCTTCAACCGCGCCGAATCCGGTTGAATCTGTTGGGCCTCGCCGCCGACTTCGGCTGGATGAGGGCCCGCCTTTTCCAGCATCCACCCAATGCGCGGTGCGGTTGCGATCGCATTCTACCGGGTATTGAAGCTGATGAAATTCGGTAGATGCTTGTTACGGGAGGACGCGATCATGCCGTCAAATGCAACCATGATACCCAGATCATCATCCTGCATCAGGGACAGTTTCTCGTAATCGAGGCTGTCCTAATCATCCGGGGCTTCGCCTGGCTGACCTGTGTCCAGTTCGTCAAAGTACTTCTCCGTGTTTTCCATGAAGCCGAACATCACGTCATCTTTTTGTTGCACCAGATTCATCCACAATGCTTCCGGGCTCGACTCGGTTGCCTCGAGCCCACCCTGGACAAGCCGGGTCAGCTCCCTGGTAGCCTGCTGTTTGAGCTTTTCGATGACTTCGGACAAGATCGGGTTTCTCACCTTGAAACCAAGTCAACTGAAATAACCCGATTGCTCTGTAATGTATAGAATACATGGCCTGTAGAGGGACTGGGATATCTCAGCTCGGATTCTCAAGTGTGGCTCAGGTAAAGATGCCCGACCCGCATAGGTTTATCGTTGGGCGGTTTACCGGCGTTACTGTATTGTGGCTGTAGGACGAGGGAATACCGACGTGATGACTGGCATCCTAGGGACGTATGACAGAGCGACATGCGATATAGGGACCTATGACGAGTGGTGCGCCATTTGGTGCGTGGTGACAAAGTGAACTGGGCGATCATGCGCCATGGAGAGGCGGGACGAGCTGCGATTGATGCCGATCGTCGACTGACCGTCAGTGGGCGTGAAGTGGTGGTTGACCATGCACGCCGGTTGTCAGATACCGCGTTTCACCCACGCACGATTGTGTCCAGTTCCCTCGTTCGAGCCCGTGAAACAGCGGCCCTGGTGCGTGAGACTGCATTTCCCGATGCAAGCATGCTGGTCGATGATGCGCTGGTCCCTTCAGGGATCCGCCAGGGAGTTATTGGTCTGCTCATGGCGCAAGTGCTGGGAGCGGCATCTGATTGTGCGCAACCGGATATTCTCCTGGTCAGTCACCAGCCGCTGATAGGCGATCTGGTTGCGGAACTGACAGGACGTTTGGTTTCCGTCCACCCGGGGACTATTGTGGGAATGATGATGGACATGCCATCTGAAGGTATGTCTTCCGACCAAACGAACAATGGAGACAGCAGCCTGACATGGGTGATCGATTGAAAAAGCGGACGTTTGTTGCAAGCCGGATCGGATGCCTGTTCATCGGCTTCCTACACTCGGGTCTAGCGTTGACTGATGATGCGTGGCGATACCCCTCAGCAGAGGTGGTGAGCGTATCTGAGGACATGACTGTCGCCAGTCACGAACTGATGCTGGGAGCCATGAGGAGAAACAATACGCTGGTGATACCCGAGGACTCACGGTTTGCACAGGGCACTCGAGTTGCCACGACGTACTTTATACCTTCTGAGCAGCGTCCCGATGTGGTTGCCTCGTATTACGATTCGCTCCTGACCAGGGATGGCACGGTGCTGTTCAGTTGTAGTGGCCGGTCGTGCGGTAGTTCAAACGATTGGGCCAACGGGGTATTTGGCGAATCGATTCTCTATGGCCCGGATCAGGATCAGCGGTATTTCATCGCTGAAGATGACGACACGATACGTATGGTGTACATCGGGCTACGTGGTACCCGAAAACTCTACGTCAACGTCACGGAGATCAATACGGGGAACGCCGTGGGCTCGTTTGCCAATCTGGCGGAGCAGCTGATACATGACGGTCGTTACGTGGTTGATGAGTCACGGCTGTCGGTCGAACTCGATACCATCGCTGAATGGACAGCCAGCCAGAATGCGTATCGCTTTGCGGTGGTCGTGCATGAACGAAAACGACGCGGAGAAACTGTACGGGAGGCGGTCAGTCGGACGACCACAAAAGCGGAACAACTGATGACACAGCTGGTTGATCGTGGTGTCAGTTCAACACGCATTGAGGCGTACGGTGTTGGCCCCCTGTCCCCTATAGATCAGGCTACCATCGATCGTGTGGAGCTGGTACTGATCAGTCAGTAAACAGGAGCAGGGACCTTTCGATTGGTCTTCCTGTCCGTTTTCCGATTCGCGCCGCTACTGGGAAAAGGCTGCCAGCAGAGACAAGAATTCCATGCGCGTGGCCTGGAAGTCGCGAAACTCTCCCAACATCACGGAAGTCTTCATGACTGGGTTATGTTTTTCTACTCCACGCATCATCATGCACATATGCTGTGCTTCGATGATGGCTGACACCCCGGCAGCGCCCGTCACAGACTGTATAGCCTCAGCGACTTCCTTTGTGAGATTTTCCTGAATCTGAAGTCGGTGGGCAAACATGTCCACGATTCGGGCAACCTTGGATAGCCCCAGCACCTTGCCTGTTGGGATATACGCGACGTGGCATTTGCCAATGAACGGCAACATGTGATGTTCGCACATGGAATACAGTTCGATGTCCTGCACAACAACCATTTCGCTCGTGTCTGAGTCAAACAGTGCCCCGTTGACCACTTCATCAAGGGTCTGAGAATAAGAAAGCCATCGCCTTGGCGGCACGTTGCGGTGTGTCAACCAAACCGTCTCGCTGAAGGTCCTCACCAACCTCTGAAATGATCTGTTTGAATGTTTCTTCCATCATCTTGTCGCATCTGGCGCACCTAATGGTGGTGCTGTAAAAAAAAGATGCCTACACTACGCGCTCGCCAGTTTTAGTACAAGCAATCTGCGCGAACACACAGGCAGGGAACAGGCCGTTATGGCAGGCAATTCATTCGGACAGATGTTCAAGGTGTCGACCTTTGGTGAGAGCCACGGTCCGGCGCTGGGCTGCGTGATCGACGGGTGCCCGCCGGGTCTTGCGATCACAGAAGAGGATATTCAGCGCGACCTCGACCGCCGCAAGCCTGGCACTTCCAAGTATGCAACGCAGCGAAAGGAACCGGATGCCGTCAGCATCCTGTCCGGTGTCTTTGAGGGCCGGACGACCGGGACCAGTATCGGGCTCGTTATCGAGAATACTGACCAGCGATCCCGGGACTACTCAGATGTGAAGGATGTGTTTCGCCCGGCCCATGCTGACTATAGTTACCTGAAAAAGTACGGTACCCGTGATTATCGTGGTGGAGGACGGGCTTCGGCGCGTGAGACTGCCATGCGCGTTGCTGCGGGTGCCATTGCCCGGCGGATGCTGAACGAAATGTACGGCGTTTCGATCCGTGGGTACCTGTCTGCAATGGGCGATATCGAAGTTCAAACGATTGATTGGGCTGAGATTGATAACAATCCATTTTTTTGCCCAGATGCCGCATGCGTCCCCGAAATGGAAAGAATGATTGATGGATTACGACGTGAGGGTAACTCGATCGGGGCGCGGATCACGGTGGTGGCCAGCGATGTCCCAGCGGGGTTGGGAGAACCTGTTTTTGACAAACTGGATGCGGAAATTGCACATGCCATGATGAGCATCAATGCGGTCAAAGGTGTGGAGGTCGGCGACGGGTTCGACGTGGTCAGTCAGAGAGGCACTGAACACCGTGATGAGATTACACCGAACGGCTTTATCAGCAATAGCGCCGGTGGGGTCGTTGGCGGCATATCAACAGGTCAGAACGTCGTCGTGAGTATCGCGTTGAAACCGACGTCTAGTATTACGACGCCGGGACGATCGATCGATATCAATGGACAGCCGGTGGAGGTCGTCACCAAGGGTCGCCACGATCCGTGTGTTGGCGTTCGGGCAACCCCGATCGCAGAGGCCATGCTTGCACTGGTCCTTGCGGATCATGCGCTCAGACATCGAGGTCAGAACAGTCAGGTGACCGAGGTGGGTCCCACGCTCAGGTAGTAGCTGGTGACGCCAGTGCACGCCTACTTCTGTATGCTGCTGGATTCCAGGACCGTGTTGATAAACGCTTGCCCTGCCCGACTCAGTGTCCTCCTCGGATGATGGATAAAGCCCAGTGTTCTGGTGGCACTAAGTGCTGGCTGGGGAATGGTGCACATCCCGTTATCAACCATGTTTCGAGGCAAGAGGCTCCAACCCAGTCCGATACCGACAAGCATCCGGATGGTCTCCAGATAGTTGGTGGTCGTATGGACCTTGAGCGCGTCTCCGTGCTTGGCAAACAATTCGTGAGCGATACGACCGGTATAGGTGGTCGTGTCAGGCAGTACTGCGTCAAAAGACAGCAACTGCTCCAGAGATACGCCTTCTTGGGAAGATAGTGCGGCAAGTGGGTGTTGATTGGCGCAGGCAATCACCAGTGGATCGTGCCAGACCGGAAGATGTTCCAGTTCACTAGGTGCTCCTGATGGCGCAAAAGTGACAAGTGCCAGATCGAGTTCGTTTGCGAGCACCTGTTGGTAGGCAATATCGGAATCCAGGAAATTCAGATCGAGGCTGACGTCAGGAAAGCGTTTTCGGAACGAGGTCAGTGGGACGGCAAGTCTCCATTGTCCTATGTGGTGGGTGGTTGCGATCTGGAGTTGTCCGGTGGGATGTCGACCGAGGTCTTCGATGCGTCGTGCAACATCGCCCAGATCCTGCAGGATGGAGCGAGCGTGTTCGTTGAGGATTCTACCTGCGTCGGTGAGTAGCACAGACCGATTGACCCGATCAAAGACGGGACACCCGAGACGGCGTTCCAACACGGCTATTCGTTTGCTGATGGCCGGCTGGCTCAGGTGTAGTTTTTCTGCGGCACCGGAAAAAGAGCCTGCGTCAACGATGTTGACGAATGCGAGCAGTGTGTCGGTGTCGAGCATTGAGATTCCTCGAGGGCACAGACGACAAGGTGTCCATCATGTAGCCCTACTCATGTGGCTCGACGTAGTATAGCCTTAAGTAATCATTAATATAAAAAATATGAAATTGTGTAACTTTATGTCGTGCCCTAGACTGCGCGTCCATCCATTCAGTTGAAGGAATCAGGTATGGAACAGGCGAATGTGGCTGTCGTCGGGGCAACGGGTGCCGTCGGTGAAGTGATGCTCGAAATGCTCGGGGAGCGTCAGTTCCCGGTAGACCGTATTTTTCCGTTGGCGAGCGAACGCAGTGCGGGCTCGGCGATACGATTCAACGGTCATTCGTCACGGGTAGAAAACCTGGCGGATTTTGATTTCAGTCAGGCCGATATCGCCCTGTTTTCTGCAGGGGGGGCGGTTTCAGCGGAATACGCCCCGAAGGCAGCGGCTGTGGGTTGCGTTGTTATCGACAATACCTCTTATTTCAGACGGGACCCGGAGATTCCCTTGATCGTCCCTGAGGTCAATCTTCACTGTTTGCCTGAGTACAAGACGAGAAACATCATCGCAAACCCGAACTGCTCAACCATACAGATGGTTGTTGCCCTGAAGCCCATTGTTGATGCCGTTGGTATCGCCAGGATCAATGTTGCGACCTATCAGGCTGTGTCCGGAAAGGGGAAGAAGGGTGTCGAGGAGTTGGCGTCTCAGACGGCTAATCTGCTCAACGCGAAACCCATAGAAGCTGATGTCTTCAGCAAGCAGATCGCCTTCAATGCCATTCCACACATCGGTGATTTTGAGGACAATGGATATACCAATGAAGAGATGAAAATGGTCTGGGAAACCCGTCGGATCTTCGAAGACGAGTCCATCTCAGTGAATCCGACCTGTGTACGGATCCCGGTCTTCTACGGACACTCAGAGGCTGTTCACGTTGAAACAAAGACGCCGATTGAGGTTTCTGAGGTAAAACAGCTGCTGGCTGAGGCAGAAGGGGTATCTCTGTTGGACGAAACCGTTGACGCTGGGTATCCAACCGCCATACCCGACGCTTCGGGAACTGATCCGGTGTTCGTGGGACGGGTGAGGAAAGACCCTACCAATCCCTGTGGAATCAACCTTTGGATTGTCTCCGACAATGTGCGCAAAGGGGCAGCACTGAACAGCATACAAATTGCGGAAGTTTTGCTAAAAAATCGGCAATAATTGATACTTAACTCCATATTTGTAGAACGTTTCTAGCTTCAAAATCTGTTGGGAGCCAGTTTCGAAAACAACGAAAGAACGAATTAACGAACAACAGAACGAACGGGTACGATGAACGCGCTGGTCCAATGACCGGCGCGGTTTACGTTAGGGATGATCACCTCATTGCGTTACAGGCTATGGCGTTACTTTCTCTACCGCACTGCCATGCAATGTATGACTGGACGTTGGCGCAGTAGGGATGAAGCCAGAGCAAAGGGTGCAAGGGAGCAGTAGGAAGATGATGATTCGTAGACTCGTATTGCTTTGCGTGCTGCTGACGACCATGTCCACGGCGTACGGGCTGGGTCTTGGTCGGCTTGAGATGCGATCAGCACTCAACCAGAATTTCGAAGGTGAGATCGAACTCACGAACGTGGGGAATCTGTCTACTGACGAAGTTGTCTCCAATCTGGCGACCCAGGATGACTTCGAACGTGTGGGTATCGAACGCACCGCGTTGCTACTGGATCTGGATTTCGAAACGGTTCAGCGTGAAGACGGTTCCATGGTGATCGTCGTGACGAGCCCACGTCCGATATTCAAGCCTTTCCAGAATTTCCTCGTGGAGGTCCTGTGGCCCAATGGTCGGGTGTTGCGGGAGTACACGGTGTTGCTCGATCCCCCAGTGTTTAGCCAGGGAGGCATATTTGCCAATGGTGAGTATGGTATGACCGGACCGGGCGACACGTTATGGAATGTCGCTTCAAAGGTACGCCCCAATCGGTCGGTCAGTTTTCAACAGACCATGCTGGCATTGGTGGAGGCCAACCCTGAGGCGTTTGTCAACGGTAACGTGAACCTGTTGAAAGCGGGATATGTCCTGCGAGTACCTGATCTGGGCGAGATTCGTGCCCTGTCAGCCACTGACGCGGTGTCAGAGATCGATTATCACAATGATGAGTTTGAGAGCTATCGTTCAGGCAAGCAGGTTGCACAACTGGACGCTACGCGTCGCACCAGGCCGTCAGGCGTCTCCAGTGATGGTCGCATCGAGGCACTCGAGAATGAACTGTCGGTGATCCGTGAGGATCTGGACCGGGCACGTCGTGCAAATGACGAGTTAAATACCCATCTCAATGATCTGCAAGAGCAGATGGAAACGATGAACGCGGTACTGTCGAAGAAAAATGACCAGTTCGCACTTCTGCAGAACGAGGTTCAAAAAATGCAGAGTGCCGCCGCAGCGGCACCTTCGTCTGCGCCCGCACAGCCTCAGGACGCTGGCTTGCTTCTGACGAATACCTATGTCCTGGGTGGGCTTGTACTCCTGGGGGTTGCCCTAGTGGCTGGTTTGCTCGTCTTCATGCGGCGTCGCCAGCAGGACGATGGCGATCTGGCGCAACCGTTTGTGGCACGGGAACAGGATTCGATGCCATCACCAGACCAGGAACTTTCACTGGCTGATATGGTTGAACGAAGTGCGACGGCAGCAGGTGTAGATTCGGTCGAGGAAGACGAGTCGGTCGAGCAGGAAACCGAGGACCCGATTACAGAAGCGGACATCCTTGATCTGGAGGATGCGGGAGAGCTGGACCTAGATCCGGACCTCGGTGATGTCGCCGCGACTGGAGACGGCGATGAGGATGATCTGAGTCTTGATGATTCACTGGATCTTGACCTGGATGCTGAAGAGACTGAAGCAAGAGAACAGTCGACCATCGTTCTGGGAGATGGTGATCTCGACCTCGATGCAGACGATGACGAACTGGACCCGTCGACAGATGACGACGAACTCGTCCTGGATATGGATGCCGAGGACGATGATCCGGATCTTGATGCCGATGAAGATGCAGGTACCAAACTTGACCTCGCAAGGGCCTACATTTACATGGGTGATACCGATGGTGCGCGCGGATTACTCCGGGAGGTCATCGCGGATGGATCGGACGATGATGTTGCTGCTGCCAATGAATTGCTGAGTGGCCTGAGCGACTAGCCCATGACCGCTTCCCTTTAACTGAGCATACCGTGGCCATCGAACGCGTCGCGCTGGGTATTGTCTATGACGGTTCCAGCTACCATGGCTGGCAGTATCAGGGCTCAGATATCGCGACGGTCCAGTTGTCTCTGCAGGAAGCACTGTCTTCAGTCGCAAACCACCGAGTGACCCTTACATGTGCGGGTCGTACGGATTCTGGTGTTCACGCGACCCGTCAGGTGGTGCACTTTGATGTCCACGTACCCAGACCTGAAAAAGCCTGGGTGCTCGGGGCCAACGCCCGGCTTCCGAAGGATATTTCAGTGGACTGGTGTCAGCGTGTTTCGGGTGATTTCAGTGCACGATTCTCGGCGACCGCACGACGGTACCACTACCTTATTCACAACAGCCGGATTCGATCGGGACTGATGTCCGGTCTGTTGGCACGAGACCATCGTCCGCTCGATGAGCAACGAATGTATGATGCGGCACAACAATTGTTGGGTGAGTGGGATTTCACTTCTTTTCGAGCGGCGAGTTGCCAGGCAAGGTCACCCATGAGATGTATTCAGCACATGAGCGTATGTCGAGAGAATGATCTGGTCATACTGGATATTCAGGGCAACGCATTCCTGCACCACATGGTGCGCAACATTGCGGGAGTCCTGTCTGATATCGGTGCGGGAGAGAAGCCTGTGGAATGGGCTGGTCAATTACTCGCTGCGAAGGACCGAACACTCGGTAGCGTCACCGCTTCACCTACCGGTCTCTATCTGACAGATGTTATCTACCCCCAGTGCTGGGATTTACCCACTGGCCCGAGGCTGCCGCATTTGCTGTCGCTCCTGGGAAACCTGCAATCTCCCTGACAACCGGGTATTGGAAAGGCGAAAGCGTGGTGTGAAGCTGGTAGAATCGTCGGCGTTTCTCAACTCTCAACCTGGATCGATGACGGTGGCGCGAACACGGATCAAATTCTGTGGATTGACCCATGTTGCAGACGTGGCAGCGGCCGTTGGTGCTGGTGCTGATGCGCTCGGTTTTAACCTGTTTGAAGGAAGTCGTCGGTTTGTATCGCCGGATTCCCTGGAGGTCCTGACCCGGGCTGTACCTGCGTTTGTTGTGAGGGTGGGCGTTCTTGTGAATCCTGATCGCGCGCTTGTGTCAGCAGTGTTGTCCCATCTGGAACTGTTGCAGTTTCATGGCGACGAAACCGCCGAATTCTGCGCCAGCTTCGGGCGACCGTATATGAAAGCGGTACGTGTGGCGTCGACCAGTGACGCTCTGCCGTTGGCACGGATGTACCCTGATGCCAGAGCGATCCTGATTGACAAACTCAGCGTAAAGCAGGGGGAAGGCGTTGTGTATGGTGGCAGTGGCGAGACGATGACGTGGGAGCGCGTGGTGAGTAAAACACCGATGGTCCTTGCCGGTGGGTTGGATCCAGACAATGTAGGTGCGGCAATATCGACCGTAAGACCCTTTGCAGTGGACGTGGCCTCCGGCATCGAACACAAGGATGAGACCGCAGGTCGTAAGAGCACTGAGGCTATGAACGATTTCATTGCAGCTGTTCGACAAGCCGATATGGAGAACTGAACGTGACCGATAGTACGCATAATGAAACGCCCAGTGTCATGCCAGATGAATCCGGCCACTTTGGTCAATTCGGAGGACGATTTGTTTCCGAAACACTCATGGCCGCACTGGATGATCTTGAGAGGCTTTATCTTCGCCTCAAGGACGACCCTGGGTTCCAGGCCGAACTGGCTGCAGACCTTAAAGACTACGTGGGTCGCGAATCTCCTCTCTATTTCGCCAGGAGACTGACTGAAGAAGCGGGGGGCGCACGGATACTATTGAAGCGAGAGGATCTGAACCATACGGGTGCTCACAAGGTGAACAATTGTATTGGTCAGGCCATGCTGGCGAAAAACATGGGCAAGACCCGGATTATTGCCGAGACCGGTGCAGGACAACACGGGGTGGCAACAGCGACGGTGGCCGCCAGACTTGGAATTGAGTGCCATGTCTACATGGGTACCGAAGATATCCAGCGTCAGGCTGCCAACGTCTATCGAATGAAGCTGTTGGGCGCGAACGTCGTACCGGTCGATAGTGGCTCCAAAACACTGAAGGATGCACTGAGTGAAGCCCTGCGGGACTGGGTGACAAACGTTGATGACACTTACTACATCATTGGCACTGTGGCCGGGCCGCATCCCTATCCGATGCTGGTACGCGACTTCCAGTCGGTGATTGGTGAGGAAACCAGGCGACAGTGCGAGTCGGGCTATGGCCGGTTGCCGGATGTTCTGGTTGCGTGTGTCGGAGGCGGTTCGAATGCGATGGGATTGTTCTACCCGTTCATCAACGATCAGGCGGTACGCATGATCGGTGTTGAACCGGCAGGTGAGGGACTCGATACAGGGTTACACGCGGCGCCGCTCAACCGGGGAACGGTAGGTGTCTTGCATGGCAATCGGACGTTACTGATGCAGGATGAACAGGGTTTGA
>NTKD01000065.1 GCA_002457275.1 OM182 bacterium MED-G24 | reverse complement strand
GTGCGCGTGACTTGCCGATACCCAGTCGCGAAGGTGATGGCGTTCATTTCGCCATGGAGTTTCTGCATAAGAATACCAAGTCACTGCTCGACTCCAATCATGAAGACGGCGACTACATCTCAGCCAAAGACAAGGATGTGATCGTCATCGGTGGCGGGGACACCGGGACCGACTGTATTGGTACTTCACTTCGTCATGGCTGCAAGTCGCTGGTGAACTTCGAGCTGTTCCCACAGCCTCCAATTGAGCGTGCATCCAACAACCCGTGGCCACTCTGGCCCCGCATCTACCGCGTTGATTACGGTCACGCCGAAGCAGCAGACCGATTTGGTGACGATCCTCGTGTATATTCCATCAATAGTACTGGGTTCGTGCGCAACGATGATGGCTCGCTGAAGGGCATCAATACGGTCAACGTGGATGCGGGTCTCAAGCCCATCGAGGGAACGGAGAAGTTCTGGCCCGCGGACCTGGTGTTGCTATCCATGGGCTTTCTGGGTCCGGAGCACTATATCAACGAGACGTTGGGTATCGATCTGGACGAACGTGGTAACTACCAGGCCAGAAAGGAGGATTACAGGACCTCCGCCCCCGGCATCTACGCCGCTGCAGAGTGCAGGCGCGGTCAGGACCTGGTGGTCCGCGCCATCAACGAAGGTCGGGAGGCAGCCCGGGCCATCGACACTGACCTGATGGGTAGCAGCGAACTACCCGGCTGATCATCACCTGATACGAAAGCTCGTAGCAAGAGAGCTCCTAGAGAGGCCCTGGAAACAGAAAGGTCCTAAACGAAAAAAGCCAGCTGACGCTGGCTTTTTTTGGTTGAACAGTCCAATCAGTAAACGCAGGTAAATGCCGAAGAACTCTGCAACCCACTGGGCGGTGTCACTGTCACAGTGATCGGTGCAAGGTGAGGTCGGTCGTGTCAGACTAATAAAGATCTGAGTGAAGCCATGTCCACTCGTATTATTAATCGTCGTCCCTGGTGTGTTCTGAATGACGCAGCCATCCGTACCTGATGCAACGGTGATCACCGTGCCATTTGGCAACACACCATTGAACAGATCGGCAATGTCCACAGTCACACCACTGTTTCCTGTGGTCAGAGATATCATCTCACCAATACCCGGTGCCACTTCAGTGTCTGCATGACCAATAGAGTACGTGCCTCCTGCTGCAACACCGTTGTTCTGGAACGGAGCCCCGCCACTGAACAACCCAAACCCGGGTCCGCCGCCGGAGATACCTAACACATCGATATACTCACGGGTTGATGAATCCCGAAAGGAAATCGCCGCACCGGTACCCGCAAAGATAATCGGCAGGGAACGTCGAATGTTCACAAGATCACGTGTGCAGTACTGCTCAGTTGCTTCGTCACAAGGATCAGCATCATTGTCGCAGGTATCGGTCCGCTCACTGACTTCCAGCGGACACAGTGTGCCGTTGTAGATCCCGTTCCCTGCATCGAGGAAACCGTCGACGTTGAAGTCGAGTGGAACTTCCTCGTCACCACCTTCCTGGTAACAGCGGTCCAGGGTCTGACCTGGGTTTGTCACCGGTGAATCAGGGCCGTAACATTCATTGAATGTGTTATCGCGAACCGCGTTAACGCCGTCGGCAGCGGTACCGCTCGAATTTCCGAATACGCCATCTTCGTTATGATCGACAAAGGCTTCTGCCAGATCGACGAAGGTCTCCCCAAAGGAGTAACGGCCATCACCATTGGCATCGATGAACGTTTCCTCACCCTGCGTGAAAGCGAGATTTGTTGAGCGACCACGATACAGCTGATCCAGTCCACTGAAGTACGCGGGAGCGTCTGCGCTCGCATCACGTGAGATGGACTGGCAAGGAAAACCTCGTTCCCGGAAAGGTGCTGTTGGCATTCCCGGCGTGTTGATCGGATGACCGGCAACCCCACCTTGATCGTCCATCCAGGCCCGGGTATAGGTGATTCGAACATCCGTCGTGTCGGTACAGTTTGCTGCACCAAACGTGCACGTAATACCATCTTCGTCGACGGTGGATTCGCTGGTCGACAATGCCTGAGACGTCGCAGCCAGCTCAACACGATGTACCGTGTCGACCGGGTAGTCGGTATCACCCGAATCACCCGCAATTGTCACCGCTTCATCGCGATTGAGTGCACCAGGACACATATCCGCAGCATTCTTAGACGTATTCACCAACGTATACGGATCACTTGGACGACGCGGTTGAGACGTGGTCAGGGTCGAAGAACAGGCACCGTTGGTAGTCTCACAGCTTGGCTGGATCGAACCATATTCTGTCAGGAACTGAACCGTGGTCCTATCGGAGACCGGGGATTGTACCTGCCAGCAACGTAATGCTGGCCTGCCCAAGTGCATCCGTTAGCGCGGAGTTGGCACTCAACTCCCCCACTCTCGGAAAACTGACCGCAAGAACGAAGCTCACAAGAATAGCTTCCACCGGGTTGTTGCGATGATCTGTCACTCTGGCTGTCAGGATCGCAGGTGTCACATTGTCGATATTGATTGCGTTACTACCCAGGTTCGATACCAGTTCGATAGCTTCTCTTCCATCGCCCGTCAGGACATAAGCCACCGAATCTGAACGGACCGAGCTATCACCCAATTGTACAAACGCGCTGATCGTTCCCGCACCACCACTGAGTCTGTCGGTAAACATGGCTATCTGCGCAACCCCGGCTGCATCGGTAAGGACTGCTTCCGACTCCGGATCAAGCCCGGTATCAAAGCCTGTATTTAATGAGACTAGCGCGTTCGGTACCGGTATACCTTCCACGTCTGTGACTGTCACTGTTGCTGTACCTGGATTGGCCCTTGAAAGTATCAGGGAACCATCATCCGTCGCCACGACAAGATTGGCGACCAGAACCAGACCACCTTCTACCTCACCACCATCGGACTGCACGTTGGTGGTGGCTTCGATGTCGGTACCATCAACCGTTGCACGAGCCGTAATGGAACCCGCTCCCGCAATATCTCCAGCGCTCAACGTAAACGTGGCAAGACCTGTTTCATCAGTCAATGTTGAACTTGCAGGCGAAATTAGACCAATTGAATTAACAATACGAATGAGCTGGCCGTTCAGGGTGACATTGCCCACCTGGACTCGAATCTGAAGCGCACTTGTTTGGGTCCCTGATTGGATTCCAGACCCGAGATGGGTTCCACAATGGTCAAGGTGATGAACGGAACGATGCCAGAGCCGCGCCCGGTATCGTCAAAATTAGGCACGGTCTCCGGACCGCCGCACGCCCCAAGGAGGGCGACGAGTCCCAGAATCAAACTTTTACGGAATAGTCCGCCGATCATCGTTGCTCACCTTGACCTACTTGATGGCAACCTTCTCAGCAATTCGGAACATTAAAAGAGCTTCCCTAATTTATCAATAAAAATCATGCCCTTATCATTCTTAATTGCGACGAAACGTGAAGATCTGCCTGTAACTCTATTGCCTATTTTCCACCATCGAAGGGTGGCAACCAGCGCATATCAGACCAATGGCCACCATTCGCCACCTGAACAGCGCAGCACTTTGAAATCAGGCCGCACAAAGCCCCTCTCCAATGCCAATTGTGTCCGCAATCAACGCCTCCGGGACACTCTCGACGACCTCGGCCTCGCCAATGCGTCTTACCAGAATCAGCCTCAAACCAGCGTCAGATGCCTTTTTGTCCCGGGACATCAGTTCCCGCAGTTGTCCTCGCACGCCTTCAGGTGGCATCACCGGCAAACCCGCCCGGGTAACAAGCCGCTTGATACGCACAGCATCTGCTGGCGCCAGCATCCCCATTCGCATCGAGAGGTCCGCAGCCATGACCAGCCCCGCACCCACCGCCTCACCATGCAGCCACTCTCCATATCCCAAAGCTGACTCAATGGCGTGGCCAAACGTATGGCCAAGATTGAGCAATGCCCGACGTCCCTTTTCCTTCTCATCATCGGCCACAACCTCGCTCTTGATCTCGCAACTTCGCGCTATCGCATGGCTCATGACCGCAGGGTCCTGGGCCAGAATCTCGTCGAGGTGCGCTTCAATCCACTCGAAATACCCGCTGTCAGCCAGTACCCCGTGTTTGATCACTTCCGCCACACCAGCAATGCGTTCTCGCTCCGGCAGACTCTTTAGTGTGTCGGTATCGATCAGCACCGCTTGAGGCTGATAAAACGCACCAATCATGTTTTTGCCCAGTGCATGATTCACTGCGGTTTTGCCGCCGACCGACGCGTCCACCTGTGCGAGCAGCGTCGTAGGAATCTGGACAAACGGCACACCCCGTTGATAGACCGCCGCCGTAAACCCCGCCGTGTCTCCAACCACACCACCACCCAGGGCAATAATCGTGGTGTCTCGCGTGTGCTCGCCACGAATGAGGTGTTCAACGGCATCGGTGACCCGGTCCAGTGTTTTAAAGGCCTCGCCATCAGGCAGGAAATACTCATCAAGCTCCACGTCTTCGAGGGCCCGACGGATCGACGGCGCAAACAGCGGGCCTACCGTCTCATTGCTTATCAGAAGGGCTCGCCGCCCCTGGATATGAGGCGTTATCAGCGCTGGGTCAGATAGCAGATCCGATCCCACATGGATCGGATACTGATGTTCACCCGCGGTCAGACTGATCGTCGCGTACAACAACGCCCTGTTTCTCCAGTAATCTGATGATCTTGTTGACCGTACGTCTGCTGCTGGCGTCACCCACATTGACGTGCACGTCTGCCACCTCGAGATAGATCGGGTCTCGCTCTTCTCTCATCTTTGTCAGAACCGCTCGCCGGTCATCGCTCTGTAACAGCGGGCGCTTCTTATCATTCCCTGTCCTTTTGAGCTGCACATCCACCGTCGTATCCAGGAAGACGACAACACCAAACTGGTTCAGGATTCGCCTGTTCTCATTCCGAAGCACTGCACCGCCGCCAGTCGCAATCAGCAACCCCGTTTGCTGGCAGATATCCTCCAGCACCCGTGTCTCACGTTCTCGAAACCCCTGCTCACCCTCCATGTCGAAAATCCACGCGATTTCGGCACCTGCGCGTTTTTCGATTTCCTGGTCGCTGTCAATAAACCTCAGTCGGAGTTCACGTGCGAGAAGGCGACCGATAGTTGTCTTGCCAACGCCCATTGGCCCGACGAGAAAAACATTACGAGTGGCCAGCATGACAGGAGCGCCTGCGACGCCCGACTCCGCTACTAAACCGCATTAGCGGCCGGTAAGCGAGTCGCTGACTAACCGCGGTGTAATGATGGAAACCACCTGGTCTTCGTCATTATCGCTTTCGAACTGCTGTCTCACCAGGTTAAAGGCACGCTGCATGCAATGCGCCTCAATGTCGACAACCTTGGACTTCAGACCGGCAAGCTCAACCGCTCCCTGGCGCATCTCGACATTCTCCCGCCGGCATGCGGCAAGCAAAGCTTCAACCTGGTCTTCATTGGGCAAGGAGGGACCCTGAATCTCGAAGTCGACTGAAACCTCGTCCAACGGGTACGGAATGACATTATCTGCCTCAACCGTATTGATCTGGGTTTCCATTTCGTCTTCTGACAAAGTCGCGGGCATCTCGATGACCCGCGTAATGACGGCAGATCCAGCAACCGCAACTGCGGCTTCCTTCACCTTGGTCTTGGAACGTTCGACAAGTCGGGCAATCGCCTCACCCACGCCTTCAACGTCCGCGATGTTCTTTTCAACGACCGCGTTCTCAGGCGACGGCTCAACGCCATAGCTCTCGACCTTGAACTTGCCACCGGCCTTGGACAGCTCAAGCAGCTTCACCGACGTGGAACTAATGTCCAGCCCCAGCATTGGCTTCGGTCCTTTGTTGAGAAAGCTCAGCACGCTAAATTCCTATTTAGTACACGCACTTACGAGAAATATATACAATGCAACATTAAATAACACTTATAACGCAACCGCAAACAATTTAAATGAGAAAAACCTCGTAATACATTCATTTATCGAACAATTTGCCCAAATGGCGTAGGGGGAAAGTCATTATAATCATTTTTCTTTTGTCGTCGCCTATAATTGGCTTTCCGTCCTACAGCTTATCGGTTTATCTGTGAAACGCGTCGGCAAAGTCATTGCCCTCCTGACCCTTGCAGGAGTCTCCACTATGGCCATGGGCCTGTCTGCGGCATTTCTCTACCTCAACCCCCAGATTCCCGAAGTCAGCAGTTTTACGGATGTCACCCTCCGAGCACCGCTCGGGATCTATTCCGCGGACAACAAGCTGATCCAGGAATTCGGAGAGCGGTTGACACCCATCACATATGACGAAATCCCTCCTCTGTTTCGTCAGGCCTTGCTCGATACTGAAGATAAGCGTTTTTTCGAGCACAGTGGTATCGACCTCATCACACTCGTGAATGCAACCTGGCAATTAATACGCAACATGGGCGAAATTCAGAGTGGCGCAAGTACGATCACCATGCAGCTCGTCAAGAATGTCTCTGGCAATAATCAGGAGTTGTTCTTTCGCAAATTCAAGGAAATGCTGCTGGCAGTGAAGGTCGAGCAGGAGCTCAGTAAGAAGGAAATTCTGACCCTGTATCTGAACATCATCGACTTCGGCAAACATGCGGTCGGCGTCCAGGCTGCTGCCAATACCTACTACGGCAAGAATGTCGACGAGCTGACACTTGCCCAGACAGCCATGCTCGCTGGCATTCCCAAGAAGCCTCAGAAAGGCAACCCGATCAACGGTCCGGAGTGGGCACTACAGCGACGCAACCTTGTCCTGTCCAGGATGCTGGAGCAGGGTTCCATCAACCAGCAACAATACACGGAAGCCGCAGAAGCGCCCATTACGGCCAAGGTCTACCATCGAAATATTGAGCTTCCGGCTTTATACGCCGGTGAGATGGTACGTAAACACTTACTAACCACCTATGGCAGTCAGATCTACTCCCAGGGCATCAAGGTCTATACGACACTGGACAGCCAGCGCCAGAAGATCGCAGAAGCCGCGATTCTCCATCAACTGATCGCCTATGACCGACGCCACGGCTACCGGGGTCCTGAATATAGACAACTGCAGGGAACCGATGAGTTCATTGCTGCCCCGGAGTATGGATACCCGCCCAATTGGCTTGAAACACTGGAGAATCTGACGCCTGTCGCTGGTCAACACCCCGCTATCGTGACACGTATCGAAGACACCCACATCGAGGTGCTCACGCGCGACAGCGAACCCCTACCCCTTCCTTTTGAGCAAATGGCCTGGGCCCGACCATATATCTCAGTCAATGAACGCGGTTTACGCCCGAAGTCACCCCTTGACATCGTGGCTGTCGGGGATGTGATTCGCATCACCTACAACGATGATGGTATTGCACTGGGCCAGATTCCTGACATCCAGGGCGCACTGATCTCCATGGATCCCGCTTCTGGCGCGATCCGTGCGCTGGTCGGTGGTCTTGATTTCAACCAGAGGCAATTCAATCACGTCACCCAGGCACGTCGCCAACCCGGCAGTGTACTGAAGCCATTTGTCTACGCGGGTGCAATCGACAGTGGCATGACCGCAGCATCCGTGTACAACAACGCCCCCCTGGTCCTGCCAGGTGGTGAGCAGGAAGAGGTGTATCGACCAAAGAACTCAGGCGACAGTTTTTCGGGGGAGCTTCGATTGCGCGACGCCCTGGTCCGATCCGTTAACCTCGTTTCCATGCGGGTGGTACTGGACCATGGCGCAGACAATGTCATCCGTTACCTATCCCGCTTCGGATTTGATACCGGGGAGTTTCCACGCAACGTTCAGCTCGCCTTTGGCGGTGGCACCATTGCACTCAGCCCCATGGAAGTCGCCGCATCGTATGCGTCATTTGCTAACGGCGGTTATCAGATCGAACCCTACCTGATCGCGTATATCGAAAGTCTCGATGGTGAGGAAATGTTCAGGGATACAGGGTCGCGCGTCTGTCAGTCCGACAGCTGCAACACCGAGACATCCGCCACCCGTATCATGGAGCCCCGCGTGGCGCACATCATGGATTCGATCTTAAGCGACGTCGTGCGGCGTGGGACCGCGCGGAAAGCCTACCGGGAAATGAAGCGGAACGACCTCCGCGGCAAGACCGGCACCACGAATGACGCCGACGTCTGGTTTTCGGGCTATACACCGGACCTGGTGACTACAGTCTGGTCTGGATTCGGCGACAACTCTCCGATCGGAGAACAGGAGTGGGGCTCCCGACTGCCCCTCGACGCCTGGATCAGCTACATGTCCGAGGCATTGCCCCCGGAAGACGACGGAAAGGATCTCGAGATTCCCGATGGCCTGGTCACCGTCAGGATCAATCCCGATACCGGTGCCCGGGCACTCCCCAACGAGCCTTATATCCGTGAAGTCTTCAGGCAGGAATACGCACCGCCTGCACTAAAGGACTTCGGAGAGACGACGGGCAACAGCCAGACAATCGATATTTTCTAGTAAAACGCCCGGTGTCAGGCGACGGCCAGGACTGGCGCGGAGTCAGACCCGTTTGCGGTTGCCAAAGCGCTTGTTGAACCGGTCAACACGGCCGGCAGTATCAACAATCTTCTGCTTGCCCGTGTAAAACGGATGGCACTTTGAACACACTTCCAGGCGGATGTCCTCACACAATGTGGAGTACGTTTTGATCTCGTTGCCACAGCTGCATCGGGCTGTGATCTCTTCGTATTTTGGATGAATCTCAGGCTTCATAGTGAACCCCCAGAAAAGAGGGGCGCATCATACCAGAGAAAATCCCAATCACAAGCGGCAGCCTGCGACCGATTGCTATCAGGCTCTTAGCATGGCTCAGGCGCTTGTACAGGCTCCCTGCGGACCGACCAACACCTTCACAGATCGGACTAGACTTGTCTGTCGCCAGCACTCCGCATGTCAGCGCTTCGGGATGCGCTCTTTGTAAATGATTGGGGCCATAGTACTGTCTCAACATGCCAACATCAGACAACATTGCACGTCACGACGCGCCCGAAGGTGGGGCGTCCACAGACAAGACGGGAATCATAGTCAATGTCGCAGTGCCCGTACCGCTGCGTCGGCATTTTGCATACCGCGTGCCTGACGGATATGACATCAGCTCGCTGGAACCCGGCATGCGGGTCCTCGTATCCTTCGGGCGTCGGCGCCTCACTGGTTGGATTACCGCAGTTGACGTACCTCCACCCTACGATGCCATTGTCATAAAACCTATCGACCAGATACTGGATGATCAGCCGGTACTGCCACCAGACATCATCAGCCTTGTCCAGTGGTGCGCCAGCTACTATCACCATCCGCCAGGTGAAGCCTTCAGCACTGCAGTGCCCGCCACCCTGAGAAAACCGCAGCCCGTTCCCGTGGCCGTAAAGAAACGGCTGGTCTGCACAGAAACCGGTCAGCAAACGGACATTGGCGCGCTCAGAAAGGCGCCGAAGCAACAAGGACTCCTGTCGTCACTCAGGGTCGCTCCCAACGGATTGGAAAAGGCGGAGGTCGCGGCGTCCTACTCCAACGCAATATCCACCGGCCTGATCAACCGCGGCTTCGCCAGCTGGACCGAAATTCCTGAAATGATCATACCGTTCGACCCGGCAACACTATCGGTTCAGCATGAACACATGACTCTATCAGGTGAGCAGGCGGCCGCGATAGAGGCTGCCTCCAAACCTGGCACCCACCTCCTTTTTGGCGTGACCGGGAGCGGTAAGACAGAGGTCTATCTGAAACTGATTGAGCACGTGTTACGACAGGGTCAGCAAGCCCTCGTCCTCGTTCCTGAAATCGGACTGACCCCGCAGACCATCGAACGTTTTCGCCGGAGGTTCTCGCTACCGGTTGTGACCATGCATTCCGGGATGACGGACAACGAGCGTTTCGCCAACTGGCAGAAAGCCCGGGACGGCAGCGCTGCGATCATCATCGGTACCCGTTCCTCCATTTTCATACCACTCAAGAATCCAGGCATCCTTATCGTCGATGAAGAGCACGATGGCTCCTACAAGCAGAATGATGGGCTTCGATACTCGGCAAGGGATCTCGCCGTGCTGCGTGGCCAACGTTCTGGCGTACCAGTCGTTCTGGGGAGTGCGACACCCTCAGCGGAGAGTTTCCATAACGCCACCAATGAACGCTATCAACTCCTCAGGCTCACCACACGTCCGGGAAGTATTCAGCTTCCGGAGCAGCGCATCGTCGATCTGACCCAGCATCCCGCAGAGGGTGGGCTCGCATCACCCACTGAAACGCTCATGCGCAGGCACCTTGATGCGGGTAACCAGGTGTTGGTGTTCCAGAATCGCCGCGGCTTCTCACCGGTTCTGATGTGCCTCTCGTGCAACTGGCGCGCACAATGCAACCAGTGCGACGCACAGCTCACGCTGCATCGTCGCGAACACCGGCTTCGTTGTCACCATTGCGGCAGTCAGTTACCTGAACCTACGCGCTGTCCATCCTGCAACGAGCAACAACTGATACCCCTGGGACTCGGGACAGAACGGATAGAGCAACATCTGACCACGCGCTTCCCCAATCATCCGATCATCAGGGTCGATCGGGATACCACTCGTCGAAAGAGCGCCTTCGCAGAATTGCGCGCGCAGATTACTGAAGGTACCCCGGCAATTCTTGTTGGCACCCAACTTCTTGCCAAGGGCCACCATTTCCCTGGAGTGACACTCGTCGTGATCGTAGACCTCGACGCAGGGTTCTACAGTGCGGATTTCAAAGCAACGGAACGTACCGCGCAGCTACTGACGCAAGTTGGCGGACGCGCGGGTCGGGAGGAACGCGAGGGTACCGTCATGATCCAGACGCATTTTCCCAACGAAGCCATGTTCAGTAAGTTGATAGATCACGGCTATGAGCGGTTCCTGACCGATCTATTCGCCGAACGCGCCGCGTTCGCGCTACCACCCTATCGGTTCATCGCCGCCGCCCGTGCGGAATCCCGACAACCAGAGACCGCGCTCGGTTTCCTCAAACGCTCCACCCAGGGAATCAACATACCCGATGTGGATATTCTGGGACCGTTGCCTGCCAACATGGAGAAACGTGAAGGTTATTATCGCGCACAGGTTTTATTCACATCTCATCAACGAATGCAGCTGCACGAAGCATTGACCAGGTTTATGCATCAGAGCGATGAACTCAGCCGGAGCGGTGTTAGATTGAGCCTTGATGTGGACCCAACAGACAACATCTGAGTATCAGAAATCCGGTCTCAAATGCCCAGACCTCACCCGCTTGTAAGCAGAGCGGTCCAATCATGCGAGGATCCCTGCGACTGGGCAGCTTGCTCTACCGGACGTATCGGGCATACTGCGCCAGCATGGTAAATCGGCATGTACCAAGCAGGCTTTCTGGCTTCGGTAATGTAGTGCCGGCTGACATAATAATGAAGTGCCCAGTTGCACAAGAAGCGGAACACTTCTGTTTGCAGGAACCCTCGGACCTCGTGACTTATGCCAGCTAGGGACTATGCCAAACGCCCAAAGAAGGGTCGGATGACCGTGGCAACCGCGGGGCTCCCCTCCTGGGTCTGGTTCGCAACGGGTCTGGCGACCGGCCTTTTTGCAGCGCTCCTGATCTACATTGGTTTTGGCACGACCTCCGACACGCAGACTGACCCTGTCGCTGTCGACAATCCAGTCCCGGACACAGCGATTGATAAGGTCAACGACGGAGTGCTGGGGCTCCGAGATGACATTGAATGGGAGTTCTACGAAATTTTCCCGCGCGCCGAAGTCCCTGTATCAGAAGTCGAGCCAGCGGCCGAAACCTCGCAGCCTCAGACTGCAGACGGCGTCTACATGCTACAGGTCGGGTCCTTCCAGGACCCAAACGACGCGGATGCACTAAGAGCCAACCTCATCCTTCAGGGATTTGAGGCGACCCTGTATGAAGCTGAGAAGGACGGTCAAACCTGGCACCGTGTCATCGTGGGCCCCGTTGGAGGAACCCTTGCGCTTTCCCGCATGAGAACCCGCTTGGCCGAGCATGACCACCCCGCACTCACTCTCCGAATTCGGTGATTTCCTGAAGCGCTTGAATTCAGGGTACGGCTCCCCCATATCCATACCGAAACCCTCGTTGGATGTCACACGTGCAGCAACCTGAAGGAACCACCATACTTTCCATACGTACCGCGAACGCGGTCGCCATCGGCGGCGACGGCCAGGTCACGCTGGGTAACACGGTGATGAAAGGCAACGCACGAAAAGTACGCCGGCTCTACAAGGACCAGGTCATCGCCGGGTTCGCAGGTGGAACCGCTGATGCTTTTACACTCTTTGAACGTTTCGAAGGTCAGCTTGAGAAGCACCAAGGCCACCTGGTGCGGGCCGCGGTGGAACTGGCCAAGGACTGGCGGACAGATCGCGCATTGCGTCGTCTTGAAGCACTGCTCGCCGTCGCCAATAAGGACGCATCTCTCATCGTTACCGGCAATGGTGACGTGATAGAACCAGATGATGGTCTCATGGCCATTGGTTCCGGCGGACCTTTTGCGCAGGCAGCTGCACGAGCCCTGATGGACAACAGCGACCTGCCCGCAGAGGATATCGTCGAGAAGGGTCTCTCAATTGCAGCAGACATCTGCATCTACACAAACCACCAACGCGTTATCGAGTCCATTTCCCTGACCTGATCGGTCCTGGAACCGCCATCCATCAGCGAGTCCCCTATGTCGAACATGACACCTCGAGAAATCGTCCACGAACTGGACAAACACATCATCGGCCAAGCCGACGCCAAACGCGCGGTAGCGATTGCCCTACGTAATCGCTGGCGAAGACTGCAACTGGAAGACTCTCTGTCAGCCGAGATTTCACCCAAGAACATTCTCATGATTGGTCCCACCGGCGTGGGCAAAACTGAAATCGCAAGGCGTCTTGCAAAACTGGCGTCTGCGCCCTTCGTCAAGGTCGAGGCAACACGGTTCACGGAAGTGGGTTATGTTGGGCGAGACGTCGAATCCATCGTTCGCGATCTGGTGGAGGCTTCGTTCAAGATGCTTCGTGAGAAGGAAATGGCACTGGTCATGGACCGTGCCATGGATGAAGCGGAGGAACGTGTCCTTGACGCATTGCTTCCACCCGCCCGTGGTGACGACGTCAATGATGATCGTGACAGCAACGCGACAAAACAGCTGTTCCGAAAGAAACTGCGTGAGGGCGAATTGAACGACAAGGAAGTGGAGCTGGAAATCGCTACGCCTTCCATGGGTGTGGAGATCATGGCACCGCCGGGGATGGAAGAGATGACTAACCAGCTGCAATCCATGTTCTCGAATATGGCACCCAGCAAGACCCGGACCCGTAAGCTGCGCATCGAGGACGCGATGAAGCAGCTGACCGATGAGGAGGCCGCGAAACTGATCAACGAAGACGATTTGAAGATTGCGGCGGTCGACGCCACCGAGCAAACCGGCATCGTCTTCATCGATGAGATAGACAAGGTCACTCGCAGAGCCGATGCGACCTCAGGCGTGGATGTCTCGCGGGAAGGTGTACAACGTGACCTGTTACCCCTGATTGAAGGATCTACCGTTTCAACGAAGTACGGTATGATCAAAACAGACCACATCCTGTTCATCGCATCCGGTGCCTTTCATCTGAGCAAACCATCGGACCTGATCCCTGAACTGCAGGGTCGGTTGCCGATCAGAGTGGAACTGCAGGCACTGGAAGCCGCCGATTTCGAACGGATCCTGACCGAACCCAAAGCCTCGCTAACCGAACAGTATTCGGCCCTGCTGGGCACGGAAGGCCTGAACCTCACGTTTACACCTGAGGCTGTCTCTCGAATCGCAGAGATCGCCTGGCAGGTCAACGAAAGAACAGAGAATATCGGTGCCCGGCGTCTGCATACTGTCATGGAAAGATTGCTGGAAGCGATCTCTTTTGACGGCGAGCAACACGCCGAAGGCGACTGTGTTGAAATCGACACGGCGTACGTTGATGCGCATTTGAATGAACTGGCGGACAACGAAGACCTGTCCCGATACATTCTCTGACAGCCGAATACCGTGTCCTCGAATATCCCCACAAACATCCACTTGCATCAGCGCACAGGCATATTGGAGCTGAATTGGGATCGCCACACCTATTACCTCACAGCAGAATATCTTCGGGTGCATTCACCTTCCGCAGAGGTACAGGGTCACAGTCCGGATCAGGCAGTGCTACAAACCGGAAAGCGGGAGGTGAAGATCAGCGGACTGGAGCCGCAGGGTCACTACGCCATCAGAATAGAATTTTCAGACGGTCACGATTCAGGCATCTATACCTGGGAATACCTCCATGAACTTGCGACACACCACGATACCCTCTGGCAGCGGTATCTGGATGCACTGGACGAGGAAGGAGCATCACGGGACCCTCGTTTTATCGCTGTCGGCCGATAGAAGCCGTCATCCTTCGTCAGCTCTGGCCCTCGGTGTAGAATGTAGGCCATGAGCAACGACGACTACACAGACTTCGGCTACAAGAAAGTTCGTCGTGAGGACAAGGCATCTCGCGTGGGCGACGTTTTTCGTTCCGTGGCGGGTCGGTATGACGTGATGAACGATGTGATG
>NTKD01000064.1 GCA_002457275.1 OM182 bacterium MED-G24 | reverse complement strand
ATGGCCATACCGGCGTCACCGTTGGCTGCCAGCGCCGAACCGGCGTTGAAACCGAACCAACCCACCCAGAGCATACCGGCACCTGTAATCGCCATAGTCATGTTATGGGGAGGCATCGGTGTTGTTGGAAATCCCTTTCGTGGTCCCATGACCAGTGCCGCGACCAGGGCTGCAACACCGGCTGTGACGTGGACCACCGTACCCCCTGCGAAGTCCAGTAGACCTGCTTCGCCGAGGAATCCGCCACCCCACACCCAGTGGGTGATCGGTGCGTAAACCACAACGACCCAGAGCCCGGAAAACAGCAACATTGAAGAGAAACGCATCCTTTCTGCGAATCCACCAACGATCAACGCCGGTGTGATGATCGCGAATGTCAGCTGGAACATGACGAATACGCTCTCTGGAATGTCCCCTGACAGGGTGTCTTCCTGAATATTCGCGAGGAAGAGATTGTTGAAGTCACCAATCCACGCATTGCCTTCGCCGAAGGCCAGTGAATAACCCACCACCAACCAGATCACTGAGACCAGACAGGTGATGGCGAAACACTGCATCAACACGCTGAGCACGTTCTTGACACGCACCAGTCCACCGTAGAACAACGACAATCCAGGGATTGTCATAAACAAGACAAGTGCGGTGGATGTGAGTATCCAGGATGTATTGGCGCCGCTGAGATCGTCGGCAAGGGCTAGAGGGCTGCACACCAGCAACCCGAGTAGCCCCAGGGCGGTGGTCGTGATTTTCTTCATGACTGTTTCCTTTACGTTGGGCCGTTAACTGACCACCGCACCGTCAACAGACGAACGGTGGAAGGTACGTACTCACCGCAAGCTGGTCATACGTACGATTATTATTGATAAATAAGCGTTGCCGGCCCCCTGCACAACAGCGCCCCTCTCCTATTAGTGTAAACCATTGTTTCAGCCCTTGCACTCCGACTGTGCACTATGTCGCAGCCCAAAATGCACTATCGGGACACGGTTTACTCCCTGCCCCTATCCTCCAGGGCACCTATGGCATCAGCGATCAGACCCGGCCCGCGGTATATAAAACCAGTATAAAGCTGCACCAGATTAGCACCGAGTGCAACCTTTTCGGCAGCGTGCTGCCCTCTTGTGATACCGCCAGCCCCGATCACTGCGATTCGACCCGCAGACTCTGCCGCGACAACTTCCAGGACTTGATTGGCTTGAAGCTTCAGGGGTGCCCCGCTGAGCCCGCCCGCTTCCTCACCATGTCTCCCGGAAACACCCTCTCGCGAGACCGTCGTGTTGCTGACGATCACCCCATCAATCTCAAACGCTATCAATTGTTGTGTCACGTCCACAGCTTCACTATCTGACATGTCCGGCGCTATCTTGACGACGAGAGGCACCCGACGTCCGCCCAGTCGCTCGTGGACTGCCTTCAGCCCTTCCAGCAACCGATTCAGTTCGTCATGGTGCTGCAGGTCTCTCAGGCCGGGTGTATTCGGCGATGAAATATTCACGGTTATATAGCTGGCGTGGTCGTAAACCCGTTCCATGCAGTAGCGATAGTCACCGAGCGCCGCATCCACTGGCGTATCACGGTTTTTGCCGATATTAATGCCGAGTAGTCCATCGAACCGCACCCGCTCCAGACGACGGACAAGAGCGTCGACGCCAACGTTGTTGAATCCCATACGGTTGATCAGCGCCTCATGTTCCGGGAGTCGAAACAGTCGTGGTTTCGGGTTGCCCGCCTGAGGTCTTGGCGTCACTGTTCCGATTTCGAGAAAGCCGAACCCAAGCGCACCCAAGCCATCGACGCAGATGCCATCCTTATCAAGACCTGCGGCCAGGCCCACAGGATTGGGAAACCGCAGTCCCATCACTTCAACCGGATGATCCGTGTTTCCAGGCCCGAACATCGACGCCAAGCCCAGGCGATCCAGCCCGTTCAGAGACCGCAACGTCACATCGTGCGCCAGTTCCGGCGGCAACAGAAAAAGCAGCTTACGCATCAGATCGTAGTTCAAGTGGTTCTTACGCCTTGAGGGTCATTCGATCAGTGAACCTGATCCTGCGCGCAGTATAGTCAAGAATTGGTCACAGTTCCGGCCCCGCGCTCAACTTCGCGCCCCCTGTGGTTGTAGTCATCCACCGAAATGATTAGCCTTGCCGGGCAGTCTCGACGGCGATGGTAGACATAGACAGAGCCTTCAGCCTTCGGTTGTGGACTTCAGCTTGTTGCGGGCCTTAGCTGCCTTATGGCGGAGCTTTGCCATATCGATGCAACCGATTGAAGCGGAACATGCCAGCAAGACGATGGTCTATTAGGGCATGAACACACAATACCAACGAGAATCACTTTCAGAGTCTTCTGACAACATGAGTGAACGGCAGCAATTACAGGATCTGCGAGCCTGGCTTGAGACCCAGATCATCGGGCAACCCGACTTGGTTCACCGGCTCCTGATTGCGATCCTGGCCGACGGCCATCTGCTCGTAGAAGGTGCGCCGGGACTCGCAAAAACCAAGGCCATCAAAACACTTGCAGGCGCGATTGAAGGAGAATTTCATCGCATACAGTTCACCCCGGACCTGCTACCAACTGACATTACGGGCACCGAAATCTATCGTGCAGAGTCCGGGACCTTTGAGTTCCAGAAGGGTCCGATTTTCCAAAATCTGATTCTCGCTGATGAAATCAATCGTGCACCAGCGAAAGTCCAGTCAGCATTGCTCGAATCCATGGCAGAGCGACAGGTCAGTTTTGGCCGACGCACCTTTCCACTGCCCGACCTCTTTCTTGTCATGGCCACCCAGAACCCCATCGAGCAGGAGGGAACCTACCCGCTCCCCGAAGCCCAACTGGATCGATTCCTTCTGCACGTCAACATTGACTATCCGGATGCCTCCTCCGAACGAAGTATTCTGCAACTGGTCAGGCAGGAGGCTCAGGGCAATGAAGGCGCCGGACCACCCGCCCTGTCCCAGGAGACGCTTTTCTCTGCACGCAAAACGTTGCTTACGATGCATATGACCCCCATCGTCGAAGAGTACATCGTCAACTTGACCCTGGCATCCAGGCAACCTGACGCTTACGGTGACGACCTCGCGAAATGGATCGAGTACGGCGTGTCCCCCCGAGGCACGATTGGCCTGGATATCTGCGCCAGAGCAAGCGCGTATCTTGCAGGTCGCGATTTTGTGACGCCTGACGATGTTCAGTCGGTTGTACATGATGTGTTCCGCCATCGACTGATCACCTCCTTCGAGGCTGAGGCAACCGGGATCGGCGCAGACACCATCATTGATCGTCTGCTGGAACAAGTCGCAACTGCCTGACCGGGTCACTGATCATGACGACATCACCGGCCCCACAGCTTTCGATCAAGGGGGGCGCGTATGTTTCTCTCGACGAGTTGATCCGCCTTCGCCATCTTGGCAGCGATTTCGAGTCGTTGCAGCGGCAGCGGAATCACAATCCACTGGCAGGGATGATTGCATCCCGTGTACATGGCCGCGGGATGGACTTCTCGGAGGTCCGCCAGTACGAACCCGGCGACGACGTTCGAACCATTGACTGGCGCGTGACTGCTCGAACCGGCAAAGCACACACAAAGGTTTTCCAGGAAGAAAAGGAACGACCCGTGCTGATTCTCACGGACCAGTCACACGCCATGTTTTTTGGGTCTGTGTTTGCGTTCAAGTCTGTCATCGCCGCGCAGGCCGCAGCCCTCATTGCGTGGTATGCGCTCTCACAGGGTGACTGCGTCGGCGGTATTGTGTTTGCCGACCGTGAAGATGACCAGTTCAGACCACGTCGCAATAAACGAACATTACTGCGTATGTTGAACACCATCGCGGAATACAATCAAAGGCTGACACGGGACATCTCCGGTGATGGCTATCTTATGCGTGCCATCAGGAACGCCCGAGAGGTTTCCAAGCATGGTACGTCCATCTTCATTATCAGTGACTTCAGGTCACTTCCTGCCTCCGGTCTCGATCACCTGGAACACCTGTGCTCGCGACACGACGTCATGGCGGTCCACGTTGCTGATCCGCTTGAGTCAGAACTGCCACCCCCGGAACGTTATACGATCACTAACGGACTGAACCGCATCCAGATCAGCACGGACAACAACAATCGACAAGCCTTCAGGTCGGCGTACGAGGATCACGTCGCACACGTCAAGACCACGTTCGCCCGGATAGGTGCAGAATTCCTGACCCTGTCCACCAGTGACCCGATCGTTGACAGCTTGCATCGACGAGTCAAACCATGACGTCCGTACCTTCTCTGACATCTTCTCTAATGCCTCCTGCAATGCCATCTTCGATGCCTTCGGCAGACCCGCTCGCCCAGTTGCGCGATATTCATCTGCCTGGTGATATTGACAGTTGGGTGATGACGCCGGGCTGGTGGCTGCTCTTAGCACTCGCAAGCGCGGCGATGATCTTTGCCGCAGCTCGCTACCGAAAACACCAGCAGCAGGTCGCGTATCGATTGACCGCAATTGATCTTCTAAATGCGCTGGCCGCATCGATGCGCGAACACCAGAACACATCATTGTTTCTCCAACAGCTAACAACACTTCTGAAACAGGTGAGCCTGAGCAGTTATCCCCGGGCACAGGTCGCGGGACTGACTGGCATCGCATGGGTCGCGTTCCTTGACAAGTCCGGCGATACGTCCGAATTCTCCATGGGATCCGGACAGGCGCTTGTCGATGGCGGATATACGCCAGACAGCGAAGTTGATATCGAAGCGCTGACTGAATTGTGTCGACAGTGGATCAGGCATCACCGCGACAATGAAGGTCGCCAGGTTTCATTTTTCGTTCAGCGCCAGGCGAGGGCCCCTCGATGATCGAGTTGAGCTGGCCATGGTGCCTTGGGTTTCTGCCACTGCCGCTGCTCGCTTACTTCCTGTTACCGCGTGCTCGTCAGGCGGACGCCGCTCTCCACGTTCCCTTTTATAATGCAGTTTCGAACTTCGTCTCTGTTCGAGCAACGGATCATCGAACGACCATCACACGTTTGCTACTGGCTGCCATGTGGTTACTCTTGGTACTGGCCAGCGCGCGTCCCGTATGGATTGGGGACCCCATACAACTGCCGGCGAGTGGCCGCGACCTGATGGTAGCAGTGGACATCTCCGGATCCATGGGTCAGAACGACATGACGCTGGCAGGTGTCAGCGTGACACGATTGGACGCTGTCAAAAAAATTGCTGGAGATTTCATCGAGCAGCGTGCGGGAGACCGGCTCGGCCTCATACTGTTCGGCTCCAAACCCTATGAACAAACGCCTCTCACATTCGACCGCCACACCGTAGGTGCGCTACTCGACGAAACGCCCCTCGGCATTGCCGGTGGGAAAACTGCCATTGGTGACGCGATTGGTCTTGCGGTGAAACGACTGCGCGCTCGCCCCTCGGAACAGAGGGTCCTGATCCTGCTGACGGATGGTCGCAACAACTTTGGTGAGTTGACGCCCATGCAGGCTGCCGACATCGCCTCCACTGAATCAGTCCGAATCTATACCATTGCGTTTGGGGCGGAGCGGATGGTGATTCCGGGATTGATCATGGATCGCATGATCAATCCTTCTGCTGAACTGGACACAGAGACGCTTGCGGAGATCGCTGGAAAGACAGGCGGGTTGTATCGTCGCGCACGAAGTACCGAAGAACTCGCTGCGATCTACGCGGAACTGGACCAAGTAGAGCCGATTGAACTGGCATTTGAGACGTTTCGGCCGCAAAAGTCGTTGTATATCTGGCCGCTGTCCATGGCCTTGTTCATCAGTCTGGTAGTCGCAATTCTGCAGCCGCGTGTCATCGGGATGAGATTGCCCTCACTTGCGAACCTGAAACCTCGATCACAGGGTGCAGTGACCTCCGCATGATCGACATCCTCGCCAGTTTTCATTTCCTGCGTCCGCTGTGGTTTCTTGCCCTCATCCCCTGCGGATTGCTGGTCACCTTGTTGATTTTGCTCCGCAACCGGAAGAGCACCTGGGAGCAGTACATTTCACCGGACCTGTTGCCTCACCTGCTGGTATCCAACGACGAGCGCCAACACCTTTACCCGATCGCACTCCTCGTACTCGCCTGGCTTCTCTCAGTGCTGGCACTGGCCGGCCCGGTGTGGGAACGGCTACCGCAACCCATTGCTGAGCGAGTAAACGCACTGGTCATCATCGCTGATATGTCACGGTCCATGTACGCGACCGACGTCCGCCCCAACCGGCTGATACAGATGCGACGCAAACTTGCGGACCTCCTGGAACAACGACAGGAAGGCGTCACCGCGATGATTGTCTATGCCGGTGACGCCAACGTTGTAACGCCCCTGACAGACGACACCAGCAATATCGCCCTACTGCTCCCGTCGTTGTCTCCGAGTACACTTCGTAATATGGAAGGCATTGCCTGGTCACCCGGGAGTCGCCTGACACCCGCGTTGAGAATGGCCGTTCAACTGTTTCAGGACGCCGGTGTCACCAGCGGACGCATTCTCCTGGTCACCGATGAGATACGTGACTTCAGTGAGGCCCTGGAGGTCGCTCGTGAACACCAAGTGGCATTCCCACTTTCAGTACTTGCCGTGGGTACAGCAACAGGTGCGCCCATTCCGCTCCCACCCGTGGCAGATGAACCCACTACATTTTTGAAAGACAGGCAGGGTCTCCTGGTGATTCCACAGGTCGACGTCTCAAGGCTCAGCACGTTTGCGGAAAGCACCAATGGTCGATTCTCACAGATGACGCTGAACGACGCGGACACCAAATACCTGTTGTCAGCGGATCCGCTCGCACAGTTGGATGAGTTTCAGCTCACCGATGAACGTGACTTTGATGCCTGGATTGAAGAAGGGCCATGGCTTCTGCTTCTACTGGTGCCACTGGCGGCCCTGTCCTTTCGACGTGGATGGGTGATGAGCATCGCGTTGATCGTGGTATTGATTAAACCACCAGTGGTCTATGCTGGATGGTGGGAAGACCTCTGGCAGGGGCGCGATCAGCAGGCCATGAGTGCCTTGTCCAGCGGTGATGCAGCGGGTGCTGCCGAACTCTTTGATGACCCGGAGTGGCGAGCGGCTGCGCAGTACCGCAACGAGGACTTTACACAGGCAGAACAGACCTACCGTCGTGGCACCACGACAGCACACCAGTACAACCTAGGGAATACGCTCGCGAAGCAACAACGCCTGGAAGAAGCCATAGAAGCGTACGATCAGGTACTCGCAAAGGCCCCGGACCACGAGGACGCTGCACACAACAAAGCCATCGTCGAACAACTGCTGCAACAGCAAGATCAGCAGCAAGATCAGGAGCAGGAAGAGGACCAGGAGCAGGACTCATCCGACGAGGAGGAACAGGAGCAGGAAGAGGACCAGGAGCAGGACTCATCCGACGAGGAGGAACAGGAGCAAGAAGCCCAGGACGAGGAGCAGCGTGAGGAAGAGATCAGCCAACAGGAACAGGAAGAAGCGGTGGAACAGTGGCTTAATCGTGTTCCAGATTCACCCGGTGAACTACTCCAGCGGAAATTCCAGATTCAACATGCGGAAAGAAGGAAAAAAGGCCTCGCTACCTCATCTCGACAGGAAGAGGACTGGTAACCCGTGATGTCGTCTTTACTACCCGCAGGGAAAAAGATCCTTCCATCAGTATTACGCATTGCGGCACTGCTGGCCGTGGTCACGTGGGTACCTTCAGGATTTGCCTCACTGACAACCACCGTGGACCGGACATCGTTGTCCACGATCGAGGTTATGACGTTGATCGTACGCCTCGAAAACGTCAACAGCGACGATTCACCAGACTTTTCATCATTGTTGTCGGATTTCGAAATTGTTCAACAGTCAGGTCCGAGCATTCGTCAGAACCTGACGATCAGGAACGGTCGCCGCCTCGAGGAAAGGCTGACCGAATGGCGCCTGTTGCTGAGACCCAAACGGTCGGGGCAACTGCTAGTGCCTGCCTTATCGCTTGCCGGTTACCAGAGTCGTGTTTTCACCGTCAGTGTCAGCACACCCTCTGATTCGCTGAAGCGTCAGCTACGGGAGTATGTCTTTATTGAAACCGAAGTCGATCGTGATACAACCTACGTACAAGGTCAGTTAATCTACTCCGTGCGATTGTTCCACAACGGCTATATCTCCGGTGACACGCCGAAAGCCCCGGAACTGACGGACGCCATCGTGGAAGTCCTCGAACCCGCTCGACGTTACGAGGAGGTCGTAGACAGACGGAACTACTACGTCCTTGAACAAACATACGGGATCTACCCACTGAAGAGTGGGACCTTGGCGCTGGCACCTGAGACATTCTTTGGCACTCGCAATGTGCGGGGCATCAGGCAGCGTACTGAACGTGTTTCGGCCATTTCCGGGGGTCATGAAATTACGGTGAACCCCAAACCCAAGGCTTTTCCCAGTGACAACTGGTTACCTGCATCGGCTCTGGCACTGACGGAAACCTGGTCACCGGAACAGGACACCTTTGACGTTGGTGAACCCATCAACCGGACCATCACCCTGACTGCGCAGGGAGTTTCCTCCAGTGTGCTGCCGCGTCTCGGCTTTGATGCAGGAGGACGTGCGAAAACGTACACAGATCCTCCCGTCGCGACCGATCACGTCAGTGCCACGGGAACCACCGGTCAATTGACCACCACGGTCGGGATCGTACCGACCGAACCAGGCGAACTGATCATCCCGACGGTACAAATCCCCTGGTGGAACACCGATGATGAGTCCCTGCGATGGGCGGAACTGCCAGGCCGCGTGATCACCATCAATGCAACCGCTGCTCCGTTCGACGCTCCACCGTTACAAACATCCTCCCCTGCGGCCCTATCGCCACAGATCGTCACCGAGGTTCGATACGATCCCATGGGATGGTACCTCACGGGACTTTTCCTGTTGCTTTGGCTGGGAACGCTGACATTGCTGATCAAGAGACGCCATGGGCGTCCTCGTTCACCCACCAATACTACGTCACTTAAGGAGTCGAATCTGTCGACCCCTGACCCCGCAAAACGGCTCACCCAATTGCGCGACGCATGCAGAAACAATGACGCAGAAGCCGTCATCAACGCGCTCAGACAATGGCTTCGCGCGACGTTTGGTCCCTCGGTGACAGTCACCCAATGGCTGCAACAGCAGGCGGATGCAGAACTGACGCAACAGGTCACGGACCTTCAGGCATCCCTGTTCAGCAGCACAGGCAGTGTATGGCAGGGAGGAGACACGTTGATTGCCGATATTGAACGCTCGGAGAATGCGCGTAAGTCCGGAGCGTCCGAACACAACACCAACGCGAACGGCGTTGGCCTCGCGGCGTTGAACCCTGGCCTGGAACCCACAAATCTCGTCGTTTAGACGCTTTTGCTTGCGATCTCGAACACATCAGGTGACAGGTCCTGCGTTTCCAGGATTCTGGTGAGCTCCGAGCGCATCAGCTCCTGTCGACGCGCATCCAGCTTCTGCCAACGTGTCAGCGGTCCAAGAACACGCGCGGCAACCTGCGGATTGATGCCATTCAAATCGATGACCCGATCTGCCAGGAAACGGTAACCCTCACCTGTCAGGGCGTGGAAGTGCCGGCTGTTCTGTGCGTAGGGAGAAACCAGTGCACGCAGCCGATTTGGGACCTTCAGCGTGAAGGCATCATGCTCAAGCAGCCCCGCTACGACCGACGGCGTGTCTTCTCGCAAGCCGCCCGCCTGAACCTGGAACCACAGGTCGATGACCAGTGCCTCATCAGCCCACCGATTGTAGAAAGTCAGCAGTGCGTCCTGCCGCAGCTGAACAGCATTCTCACCTGTGGCATTCACAAGACAACGCAGCGCGGCACTGGAATCAGTCATGTTGTCCGCAGATTCGAACTGTGACGCTGCCATCGGGATCGCTTCCGCGTTCTCAGGAATCATCAAATACATCAGCGCTGCGTTAGCCAACGCACGTCGACCAATCTGCTCTGCAATGGGCGCGTAGGGCTCATCTGACTGGTTCAGCTTGTAGACAGTCAGCAACTGACCCCGGAACCGTTCAGAGACAGCGCTCAGCACCCGGTCTCGGGCATGCCAGATACCGTCAATATCAACCGGATCAGACAGCTCACCCAGGTAAGCTTCTGAAGGCATCGCCAGCATATTCGCCAGCATGGCCTTGTCGAGGGATGTGTCCTGATCGCGGGAAATCGATTCATCCAGTATCGTACCGATCGCGTTCATCAGGCGATCATCAATCCCTGGATCCCCTGTCATCATTTCAAAAATCACGTCTACGGCCAGTCGCTGCCCGGCCTCCCAACGATTGAAACCATCGTTGTCGTGCTGCATCAGGAACATGAGTTCATCACGGCTATAGTCATGCGAAAGCTTGACTGGCGCAGAAAACCCTCTGAGTAGCGAAGGTGTCGGCGACTCCGGCACGTTCTGGAACTCAAACGTCTGGGATGCATCGCGCACATTCAGGATGAGCGTATGTTCCTGATCTGTCTCGTGGCTGACCGCCACATCGTCTTCCGGCAGCGTCACCTTCATATCGCTGCCGTCCTGTGCCAGCAAGCCGACCGCCAGTGGAATCAGGAAAGGTTGCTTCTCTGACTGGCCTGCGGTTTCAGGGCAGGATTGCGAGACCGTCAGGTGATACGTCTGGCTACCCTCATCGTAACGTCCACTCGTCATGACCTCTGGCGTACCGGACTGCTTGTACCAGCGCCTGAACTGATCGAAGGAGACACCCGTCGCATCCGTCATCGCAGCCACAAAGTCCTCGATGCGCACCGCCTCACCGTCGTGACGGTCGAAGTAAAGATCTGATCCTGCCCGAAAGCGCTCAGGACCAAGCAACGTATGAATCATTCTCACAACTTCCGCGCCTTTCTCATACACGGTCGCGGTATAGAAGTTGTTGATCTCGATATAGGCATCCGGCTGTACAGGATGCGACATGGGTCCGGCATCTTCCGGGAACTGCGCGGAGCGGAGCAACGCCACGTCGTTGACGCGACACACTGTCGCAGAGCCCATATCCGCAGAAAAAGACTGATCCCGGAACACCGTGAACCCTTCCTTCAGGCTGAGCTGGAACCAGTCTCTGCAGGTCACCCTGTTACCAGACCAGTTGTGGAAGTACTCATGTGCCACAACTGTTTCTACGCGCTGATACGCTGCATCGGTTGTGGTATCGGGGCGTGCCAGCACACATGACGTGTTGAAGATGTTCAGACCTTTGTTTTCCATCGCACCCATGTTGAAGCTGTCTACAGCCACGATCATGAAGATATCTAGGTCATATTCCCGGCCGTAGACTTCCTCGTCCCAGCGCATGGAATGCTTGAGCGAGGTCATGGCGAAGTCGAGCTTGTCGACGTTGTGGGGTTCCGTATAGATTCGTAGCTGTACGTGACGGCCACTCATGGTCGTAAACTGATCTTCGATGTGTTGCAGATCGCCTGCCACCAACGCAAAGAGGTATGCCGGTTTGCGGAAAGGATCTTCCCAGGTCACCCAATGCCGCTCGCCGTCGTCACTTTCACCACGCGCCACATCATTTCCGTTAGAAAGAAGAACCGGATACGCGGACTTGTCTGCTTCAACCGTTGTCGTGAACATCGACATCGCGTCCGGTCTGTCTAGATACCAGGTGATGCGACGAAATCCTTCCGCCTCGCATTGCGTCGAAAACATGTCGCCCGAACGGTACAGACCTTCAAGTGCCGTATTCTCGGAGGGCTTAATGCGCACATTTGTTGTCAGCTCAAACGCATCTGGCAGATCCGGGATCGTCAGGGAATCATCCGTCAGCTGGTATTCGTTGGAAGAAAGCAACTGGCCATCCACGGCGATCTGCCGGGTGTCGAGACCGACATCACCATTGAGCATCAGTGGAGAGGACTCATCGCCATCACGACGTCGCATCATCAGCGTGCTTGTCACATCACAATAGTCCTCATGGATGTCGAAATGCAGCCTGGTTTCATCAATCGTGAACGCGGGGGCTTCATAGTCTTTGAGATGGATGGTTCTGGGCTGCCCTTCCTTCATGACATGTCTCTGCTTCAGGTTGAGGCGCTATTGTACGCCATGGCCGGGACGGATCGAAAAGCTCATAGTGTCATCCAGTTACCACTCTGTATTGACGGATTCGAGGCGCTCTGGACGGCGGATTGTTTGGCGCAAGCCTGATAAGCTGAGGGCATGCCGGCTCACCAGGGTTTCCTCACGAAATTGCGCGCTCTCAAAGGTGAGCCTGCCCGATACAGCCTGGTTCTGGATGATCTCGATCTGCCTCTGAACGATCTGCTCGGTCACGCCATTCACCTCTCCTTTACCGGGGCTGTTCGTTGCTCTAGTTGCGGAGAAGCAACGGCAAAGAGCTACGGGCATGGCCACTGTTACACCTGCTTCACCGAGCTTGCGCGATGTGACCTCTGTGTCATGAGCCCCGACCGCTGCCATTTTCATCTTGGGACCTGCCGCGAACCTGAGTGGGGAGAAGAATTCTGTATGCAGCCCCACCTTGTCTACCTTGCCAACTCCTCGGGTATCAAAGTCGGGATCACGCGGTCTGATCGCTTGCCGATGCGGTGGATTGACCAGGGTGCTGTCCAGGCGGTGCCGATCTTCGCGACTCCCAGCCGTCGTATCGCAGGGCTCATCGAGGTGATCTACAAATCCGAGATCAGCGATCGGACCCAATGGCAAAGAATGCTGATGGCTGATGATCTGCATATTGATCTTGATGCGGCACGCGCCGATATTGGCAATCGGGTGTCTGATGAAATCATGTCCTTGAGCCAAGAAGAAGGACTGGTATTGATCGACGCGCACGACCCTGACGCCCTTGAAACATCCGATCCGTCATATCTGGCTCGATTTGTCGATGCCCCCATCACCACGTTGACCTATCCGGTGCTGGGATACCCCTCTCGCGTTGTTGCCCTTGATCCCATCAAAACGCCTGATATCAAGGGGCAGTTGCTGGGCATCAAGGGCCAGTATCTGATTCTGGATACCGGGGTTCTCAACGTTCGCCGCTATACGTCGCATCACATCCATTTTGAGGCGTCGAAGACAGCCATGGCATCACGCAGCCCGATTGAGCAAAACAGCCTTTTCTAATTCGGCACCAAGGTTTCATGCCTGGGGAACAGAATCTGGAAACGATTAGCGAGGGTCGGAAGTCCCACCGAGCGCCGACACCCCACCCAGCAATAAACCGGCCAGCAGCCCCCCGAGATGCGCACCATTGGCCACCGCGCCTACCATCGCGAGATCCAGCATGCCGGAAAAACCGACCAGCAGCAGCACGAGCATCGCAATGTAGATGCCATCCGGGAGTCGCAACGATTCCCTCGGTCGCATGCGACTCCAGACAAAGCCATAGCCCAGCAGCCCAAAGACCACACCGGACATCCCTCCGTAGAGACTCGGACCTGTGAACAGGTACTGCATGATGTTCGCCGACAACGATGACACGAGTACCAGCATCAATAGTCGCTGTGCCCCACAGATAACCTCGATTCGGCGTCCAACTTCCCAGACCCAGAGCAGATTGAAGACGATGTGCAATATGCCGAAATGGATGAACATCGGGGTCAGCAGTCTCCAGAACTGACCTGATTCGAACACATCAGCAAGCGTGCCGAAGATGGGAGAACCTCCCAACTCGGCGAGGGGTACGAATGTGAGCCTGGACAACCAAAGGAGCGAACCATCGCTGCTGGACAGCCCAAAGGTCGCCGGGAAAAAGATCAGCGTCATCACCACCAAAGACAGCGTCGCAGGATAACGCCGCAAGGTTCGAACAAATTCGCCGGTGGAGGTCGGATACAATGAGATCTGATTGCGCTCAGGCAACATGCCTTCGCGGTTGAGCTGTTCAAAGATCTCCCGAACGTTATCAACGTCTTCTTCACGCTCAACCATGAGGATTTGGCGGTCGTCCTGATAGTTGATGCGATACACAATCTGCATCTGCGACAGCACACGCATCAACATCGCCGGATCGATCCCCAAAGGGAAGCTCAATACCTTATGCACACCCCAAGCCCTTTTCGTGCGCCCTCTGAGGTCCGGTTCGACAAATTCATGCGGCAGTCAGATAATAGTCGGTTCGGATCATCATCATACAGGTGTTGCAAATGGATAACGCCGATCTAGAGGTTTTGAGACAACTACAGCAGTGGGTCAGTTCGGGACACCAGACTTGGCTGTGCACGGTTGTTAAAACATGGGGATCATCGCCACGACCCATCGGTTCCCTGCTGTCCTGCAACGCAGACGGGCAGATGACCGGGTCCTTGTCCGGTGGCTGTATCGAGGAAGACCTGCTTGAGAAGCTGCGCGCCGGCGAACTGGCGACCGACAAACCCCATTTGCACATCTATGGTGCCAGCGATGAGGATGTCGAACGATTTCAGCTTCCCTGCGGGGGACAGCTGCACATTGTCATCGAACCGATCGCTCAGACGAGTCTCGATGCCATCAATCAGATGGTCTCGCGTCTGAGTGAGCGACAGTGCATCACGCGCACCGTCGACATCGCTACGGGGGAGATGACGCTCTCCGAGGTTGACCGGTTTGCGCACCTTCAGTTCAGCGGTGAGTTCGACAAC
>NTKD01000063.1 GCA_002457275.1 OM182 bacterium MED-G24 | reverse complement strand
GTTTGCCGGAAAGGCCTAGCTGGAATGCCAGATCGCGTCCCTGGAATGCCTGCCCACCTGTCATCGGATCGATCACCGCCCGCAGTATCTTCTCAGGCGTTTCTTCCGCCACCTTTTCGATCTCAACACCACCTTCGGTTGATGCCATAAAGATAATCCGTCTTGAAGAACGATCAATAACCGCGCCCAGGTACAACTCGGTGGCGATATCCGTACAGTCCTCTAGATAGATCTTGCTGACCGGCTGACCATTCTCATCAGTCTGGAACGTCACTAGGTTGGTGCCAATCAGCTGCTCGCAAAAAGCGCGTATCTCTTCCTCGGTCGAAACCAGTTTGACACCGCCTGCTTTGCCACGACCACCCGCATGTACCTGCGCCTTGATGACCCATCGATCTCCACCAATCTCTTTTGCCGCCGCGACGGCTTCATCGGTGGTGTCCACGGCGATGCCCGTAGACACCGGGAGACCATATTCAGCGAACAGCTGCTTGGCCTGGTATTCATGCAGGTTCATAGGTGCTCTCTTCCTTCCTGGTTAAATGCAGTCTTGTGGTTTCAGCCGATGGGTTGTTCTTGTCAGTTCTGATTCTTCTATTTCTTTCTTTTGCGGCTCGCGATGTGGATTGCATGACCATCGGTCGCCAATGCCGCTTCGTGAAATTCTTCCGACAAGGTTGGATGGGCGAACATGGTCAGCCCGATATCCTCAGCGCTGCTGCCGAATTCCATCGCGATGACAGCTTCGGCCACTAGCTCAGAAACATGGGCACCAATCATATGTACGCCCAGGATGCGGTCGGTTTCCTCGTCAGCCAGAACCTTGATCATGCCAACAGTGTCGGCGGATGCCATGGCACGTCCGCTGGCAGACATCGGAAAAATTCCTGTCTTGAAGTTCTCGCCCTGCGCCTTCAACTCCTGTTCTGTGCGACCCACCCACGCAATCTCGGGATGGGTATAAATCACGGACGGCACGGTATCATAATTCACCATGGGTTTGTGCCCGGCAATGCGTTCGGCAACCATAATGCCCTCTTCCATACCCTTGTGAGCGAGCATGGGACCACGGACCACATCACCCACCGCATAGACGCCGGGAGAATCCGTCGAACAGAGATCGTTCACGTAGATGAATCCGCGCTCGTCAAGGTTCACACCACTGTCCGGCTCCAGCAGGTTTTCCGTATACGGTCGTCGACCCACTGCGACGATGACCTTGTCAAAGGTCTCCTCCCGCTCCTCTTCGACCACCATGTACTGGATCTTGACGGTTTTGCTGAGGGGTGTACTACCCGTGACGCGGGTGCCCAACCGAACGTCCATGCCCTGTGCTTCGAATTGCTTCTTTGCTTCCCGGGCAATGTTCTTGTCTGCCATCGGCAGGAAGTCTTCCAGCGCTTCGAGCACCACAACCTGGCTTCCCAATCGCCGCCAGACACTACCCAGTTCAAGACCGATAACACCTGCACCAATGATACCCAGTCGCTTGGGTACAGACTGAAATTCAAGTGCACCCGTAGAGTCGACAATGAGGTCATCGGTCAACGGACACGGTGGTATATCGACGGGAACCGAACCTGTGGCGATAATCACGTGCTCCGCCTGGAGTTGGGTTGGTTCGCCCTCGTGCGGTGTAAACGTAATCACTCTGCCGGCGTGCAATCGTGCACTTCCCGTCAACGCCGTCACGTTGTTGGACTTGAGCAGACTGGCGACACCGCCGGTAAGGTTCTGAACAACCTGGTCCTTACGCGCGATCATTGCCGGAACGTCAACGCTCGCACCTTTGATCTTGATCCCCAACTCTCCGTATTCGTCCCTCGCCTGTAGAAACTTGAGCGAGGTATCGAGCAGCGCTTTTGAGGGGATACAGCCAACGTTCAGGCAGGTCCCGCCAAACGCCGGTCCCTCTTTCCCGATCCACTTATCGATACAGGCTGTGTTAAGGCCCAGTTGGGCCGCGCGAATTGCCGCGTGATAGCCGGCTGGACCGCCGCCTATAACGACCACATCATATTGATCAGACATAGTTCCTCCGCCTTAAAGGTCAAGCAGAATACGTGCAGGTTCTTCTAGGAAGTCCTTGATCTTCACCAGGAAACGAACCGCCTCCTGACCATCGATCAAACGGTGATCGTAGGACAGTGCCAGATACATCATCGGCCTGATCACCACCTCGCCGTTCACCGCGACCGGTCTATCAGCAATCTTGTGCATACCCAGTATCGCTGTCTGTGGTGGGTTCAAAATCGGGGTCGACAATAGAGAGCCGAACACACCCCCATTCGAAATGGTGAATGTTCCACCAGTCATGTCAGCAATCGACAGTTTGTTCTCTTGTGCCCGGGACCCGAAATCGCGAATCTGATCTTCAATTTCCGCTAGTGTCAGGCTGTCAGCGTCGCGAAGCACGGGGACCACAAGACCGCGCGGGGAACCGACAGCAACCCCGATGTCCTGGTATCCGTGATAGACGATATCGTTACCGTCGATTGACGCATTCACGAGCGGAAATCGCTTCAACGCCTCAATGCTCGATCTGACGAAGAAAGACATGAAACCAAGGCGCGTTCCGTTATGGGCTTTTTCGAACTCCTCCTTGTAACGCGAGCGAAGCTCCATGATCGGGCTCATGTCGACTTCGTTGAACGTCGTCAGCATCGCTGCGGTCTGCTGGGCCTCCACCAGGCGCCTTGCGATGCTGGCGCGAATGCGCGTCATTGGAACCCGGCGTTCTAGCCGCTCTCCCGATACCTCATTCGTTTCAGGTGCCTTTTGAGGCGCGGGGGTCGAAGACGTTGAGGGCTTCTGTGCATCAGCGACCGCCTTCAGCACGTCCTCTTTGGTGATGCGACCATCCTTGCCGCTTCCTGCAACCTGTGACAGCGTCAGTCCCTGTTCTTCGGCCATCTTTCGAGCCGCCGGGCTGGCAATCACGTCATCGGAATCAGATGCGTCGCTGGTCGGTGTTTCACTGTCTGGCGCACGCGTAGTCGGGGACGGCGCAGCGGCACCCACGTCACCGGTTTCGAAAGTAGCCAGGAGTTCATCAGCGAGAACCGTCTCGCCTTCCTCTTTGACAATGGCTACAAGTTTGCCATCGGCAGGGGCAACCACCTCGAGCACCACCTTGTCGGTCTCGATATCGACGATCACCTGGTCCCGGCGCACCGCCTCGCCTACCTGGACGTGCCAGGTTGCAACCTCTCCATCCGCCACCGATTCAGGAAACTCGGGGGCTTTGATCTCTACTGATTCGCTGTCTGCCATTCTATCTTCCTTAGTCCCTTGCCACATTCTCAGACGGGCAGGTGTCTTCGCTTGTCCACTGTCTGCTGTTTAACCCGGACATACCCCCATCACGTACCGTTGCCAAACAACGCCGTCGTCACCAAAGATTCCTGTTGCTGCGCATGCAGGGAGGCGTAACCCGCAGCCGCGGCTGCCGATGCTTCCCTACCCGCATATTGCAGATACAGACCCGGGTAACCTTCGTTCACGACGCGGCGCATGTGGTGCTGACTCGAATACCAGGCTCCCTGATTCATCGGTTCTTCCTGACACCAGACAGCTACCGCGACGTTTGGATAGCGGCTGATGACCATTTTCAGCTCATCCTCCGGAAATGGATACAGCTGTTCGATTCTCACGATGGCGACATTCTGAGGCTCACCTTCTTCCTGATTCAGCTTTTCTAACAGGTCGTAGTAGACCTTGCCGCTACAGATCACAATACGCGTCACATCTTCAGGCTGGACCTGGTCGTCATCGACAACGACCCTGAACTGTCCGCTGGTCAGATCTTCCAGCGTCGATACGGCCACTTTGTGCCGGAGCAGACTCTTGGGCGACATGATAATCAGCGGTCGGCGCAGCGTGTGAACGATCTGGCGACGCAACAGGTGGAAGATCTGGGCCGGTGTGGTTGGCGTACAGACCTGCATATTGTGTTCTGCACATAGTTGCAAATACCGTTCGAGACGCGCTGATGAGTGCTCCGGGCCCTGACCTTCATAGCCATGGGGCAACAACATCGTCAGGCCGCACATGCGAGCCCACTTGTGCTCGCCACTTGCAATAAACTGATCAATCACGACCTGGGCGCCGTTCGCGAAGTCACCAAACTGTGCCTCCCAGATGTCCAGTGTCTGTGGACTCGTCTGCGAATAGCCATATTCGAACGCCAGAACAGCTTCTTCTGACAGGAAAGAGTCAAAAAGACTGAAATCAGGTTGATCCTCAGACAGATGCTGCAAGGCACAGAATGATCGATCTTCCTTCTGATCATGTACGACGGCATGACGGTGTGAAAACGTACCGCGACCAACATCCTGCCCGGTCAGTCTCACCCGGTAGCCTTCACTCAATAGCGTCGCGTAGGCCATCACCTCCGCGAACCCCCAGTTAATCGCCATCGCACCAGCAGCCATCTTCTTGCGATCTTCGAGGATTTTGGTCACCTGCCGATGCAGGACGAAGCCTTCAGGCAACTCCTGTAACTGAGCCGCCACGGTTCGGAACCGTTCCGGCGCAACACCAGTTTCAACAGACTCAACGTTATCGGGATCGAGGAACGGTGCCCAATCCACGAACATGGACGTATTGGGTTCCTTCAGGTAGTCCCAGGCAACCGCCTTTTCTGCTTCTAGGTCGTCACGGTACTGCTCAACCCGGGCCAGGTATTCTTCTTCCGAGATTGTACCTTCGGCAATGACCTTCTGCGAATGCAGCGTCAACGTCGTCGGATGCTTGCGGATAACGCTGTACATCTGTGGTTGGGTAATGGCAGGTTCATCACCTTCGTTGTGCCCGCGTCTGCGATAACTGACGATGTCGATCACCACGTCCTTTTTGAACGTCATGCGATAGTCCACTGCCATCTGCGCAACAAACAGGACAGATTCCGGATCATCGCCGTTTACATGAAACACCGGCGCCTGAATCATCTTGGCTACCTCGGTGCAATAATATGTTGAACGCGCATCTTCCGGTTGACTGATCGTGTATCCGATCTGGTTATTGATGATGACGTGAATCGTGCCGCCAGTTTTGTAACCGCGCGTCTGAGACATCTGGAAAGTCTCCATGACCACACCCTGCCCTGCAAAGGCTGCATCACCGTGGACAATAATCGGCATGACCAGAGAACCATCTTCATCACCGCGGCGATCCTGACGGGCGCGGACAGAGCCCTCTACCACGGGCGCAACGATCTCCAGGTGGGATGGGTTGAACATCAGCGCAAGATGCATCTCACCACCGGGTGTCATCAGGTTTGAAGAAAACCCCTGATGGTATTTGACATCACCGGAGCCAAAACCGGGCTCATAACGACCTTCGAACTCGTCAAAAAGTTCCGACGGCTGTTTACCCATGAGGTTGACCAGCAGGTTGAGACGACCGCGATGGGCCATCCCAATGACCGTTTCGACAGCACCTTCGCTTCCCGCACGGTGAATCAGTTCTGCCATGCAGGGAATAAAACTTTCGCCCCCCTCAAGGCCAAACCTTTTTGTTCCCGGGTACTTGTTACCCAGGTACTTTTCGAGCCCTTCGGCTGCAATCAAGCGGTCGAGAATTCGACGTTTGACACCAGGGCCGAAGCCACCCTGCGAACGGGCACTTTCCATTCGCTGTTGCACCCAGTTCGTTTCCACCTGGTTGGTAATGTGCATGTACTCGGCGCCAATGTGACCACAGTACGTTACTTCTAGCGTATCAATGATCTGGCGGAGCGTTGCCTCCTTGTCCCCGTAGAACAACGACCCGGTCTGGAATGGCGTATCGAGGTCAGCGGGTGAAAGCCTGTGATAGTCCAGATCCAGAACCGGTGCCGGTTGTTTTTCAACCAGACCCAACGGATCCAGGTCCGCCTTCAGGTGACCCCGGCGTCGATATGCAGAAATCAGTTCGCCCACTGCAAATTGTTTACGTTCGTAATCAGACGAAACTGACGATGCCGGAACCGGGGTTACCCTGGCCTGATTCTTCGCCAGCATTAAAAAGTGATTACGGACGCCCTCATGGGAAAAATCCGGTGAAATATTGCCTTCGACAACCGGTAGTGATTCGAAATAGCTGCGCCACTGTTCAGGGACACTGGTTGGGTCATCAAGATAGGACTCGTATAGGTCCTCTACATAGGATGCATTGCCGCCGGAAATATGTCCCGAGCGCCACCACTGCTCCATTGTGCTGCCTTGCATCCGATACTCCTTGTCGCTGCACCGCCGTGCCCTGGTGATACGGTGATCCGTGACCCGCACCAACGCAGTACGGTTTTCTTCAGGCAAAAGATTGAGTGCCGTCGCACCAAACCGGGAGGCAGTTTAAGCCAATGAACACGGGCTTGCTACGGACAAGCCTGCACACTGCTCACGACCAGATACCTGGAAGCAGACATTGCACTCAAACGGGTGTGCTACTCAGACCGCGCGATGCAAGAGCATGTTACGAATGTGTCCAATGGCGCGCGTTGGATTAAGCCCCCTTGGACAGACACTCACACAGTTCATGATCCCGCGGCAGCGGAACACACTGAACGGATCTTCAAGTTCCTTGAGCCGTTCCTCCGTCGCCGTGTCACGGCTATCGGCAAGAAAGCGATAAGACTGAAGTAATCCGGCAGGTCCGATGAACTTGTCCGGATTCCACCAGAAGGATGGGCACGCAGAAGAACAGCAACCGCAGAGAATGCACTCATACAGCCCATCAAGCTTCTCCCGTTCCTCCGGTGATTGCAGACGCTCCTTCGAGGGTGGTTCCTCATCGTTGATCAGGTACGGTTTGACGCGCCGGTAGTTATCAAAAAATTGTTCCATGTCCACAACCAGATCACGGATAACGGGCATGCCCGGCAACGGTCTGATCGTCAGAGAACCACCTGACACAACATCCGATAGCGGCGTGATACACCCTAGGCCATTCTGCCCATTCATGTTCAACCCGTCAGAGCCACAAACGCCCTCACGACAGGAACGACGATACGCCACCGATGGGTCCTGTTCCTTGACCAGTGCGAGTACGTCCAACACCATCAGATCACGCCCTTCCGGGATCGTGACATCAAAATCCTGCATCCGTGGTTCGTGATCCTGAGCCGGATCGTATCGGTATACGCTTACTTGCATCAGTATTTCCGTTCTTTCGGGTCAAAGAGTCCGTCGGGCAGATCGTCGTCGGTCTCGATGAGTTTTGGCGTGAAGTTCACAGCCCGCTTACCTAATTCCTTCGTGGAAGGGTCGTAAATGGAGTGTGCGAGCCAGTTGGCATCATCGCGATCCTGATAGTCATCACGGGCATGGGCACCGCGCGATTCTTTTCGTTTCTCTGCAGATATCGCGGTGGCTTCCGCCACCTCCAGCAGGTTGTCCAGCTCCAGCGCTTCAAACCGCGCGGTATTGAACGCTGCACTCTTGTCACCCAGGCTTGCCTTGCCGATTCGTTCCCGGAGTTCCGCCAGTTCTTCAATGCCTTTCAGCATCGTCTCCTCTTTCCTGAACACCCCAAAATTCAATTGCATACAGGATTGCAGGCTGGCACGAAGCTCCGCAACACCTTCACCACCTGCTGGTGAATCATTCCAGCGATTCAGTCGCGACCTGGCTGCGTCGAGATCGCTGTCGGTGGCAGGTGTGGTATCGATGCCCTGGTTCAGTGCGTCGGTGACATGCAGACCTGCAGCACGTCCAAACACCACAAGATCGAGCAGCGAGTTGCCACCAAGCCGGTTGGCCCCATGAACCGATACACAGGCCGCTTCGCCGACCGCGTAGAGACCATCAATGATCTGATCCTCTCCGTCTTTGTGCATCAGCGCCTGACCATGAATGTTGGTGGGTTGACCCCCCATCATGTAGTGGCACGTCGGTACGACGGGTATCGGTTCCTTGACCGGATCCACATGCGCAAATGTCTTCGAGAGTTCAACAATCCCGGGTAGCCGTGAGTGCAAAATGTCCTCACCCAGGTGGTCAAGTTTCAGGAAAACGTGGTCACCGGCATCGCCCGCACCGCGACCCTCCAGGATTTCAAGAATCATGGAACGCGCAACCACATCACGCCCGGCAAGATCTTTTGCGGTCGGTGCATAACGTTCCATGAATCGCTCACCATCCTTGTTGATCAGGTAGCCACCTTCACCACGACAACCCTCAGTGACTAGAGTACCCGCTCCTGCGATTCCCGTAGGGTGGAACTGCCACATTTCCATGTCCTGAACCTGAAACCCTGCACGCAGGCCCATCGCTGTGCCATCACCTGTGTTCATCAGCGCGTTGGTCGTCGATTGATAGATACGCCCGGCGCCACCGGTGGCCAGCACGGTTGCCGTCGCCTTGATATGGTGAACTTCACCGGTTTCCATGCAGATCGCAACGACACCGACCACCGCGCCGCGCTGGTTCATGATGAGATCGACAACAAACCACTCCGACAGAAATACAGTACCTGCTTTCAGATTGCTCTGGTATAGCGCATGCAGTAGAGCGTGTCCGGTTCGATCAGCTGCAGCACACGTTCGTGCAGCCTGCCCGCCGTGTCCGAATTCCTTTGACTGCCCGCCAAAGGGCCGCTGATAGATTCGACCGTTTTCCTTGCGCGAGAATGGCAACCCCATGTGCTCAAGTTCAAAGACCGCTTTCGGACCAACCTCACACATGTATTCGATCGCGTCCTGGTCCCCGATATAGTCCGAGCCCTTGACCGTGTCATACATGTGCCAGCGCCAGTCGTCGTTGGGGTCTTCACTGGCAATTGCACAAGTGATACCGCCCTGCGCCGATACCGTATGCGAACGGGTTGGAAAGACCTTTGAGAGTACTGCCGTCTTTCTACCGGACTCCGCGAGCTGCAACCCGGCGCGCATTCCCGCACCGCCGCCTCCGACAATAATGGCGTCGAACTCCATGACGGGTAAGTCAGCCATATTTCAGCTCCCCCAGAGAATCTTGATGGTCCAAATGAGATAACACGCAATCAATACGATGCAGACGACTTCATAGATGAACCGGAGACGACTCGCGCCTTCACCAAAATAGTGTTCGCGAATATAGTCAGTGCCGATCGTCCACATACCCACCCAAGCATGCAGTCCGATAGACCCTGCAGCCAACAAGGTGTAAATCTGCATCCAGGTGGAGTCGAAAAGACCTCGCCACACTTCATGGGTCAATTGTTCCTGCATCAGGACATACCCCGTCAGAACCACGGTGTATGATGTGAGGATGTACGCAGTTACCCGTTGAATGATCCAGTCTGAAACACCATTTCGGCTCAGACTGGTGGCCTGTGTCACCATCATTGCTCTCCTTTTGTCCTGATCGCTCTTACGCAGGAAAAACCCAGATTGCCGCCAGCACCACCAGGATGCCGCCAAAGAGCAGGGTCACCTTTGCAGCGAATCGCCCACCTTCCAATGTGTCCGCAATTTCCATATCCATCATCAGATGTTTGATCCCGGCAACAACGTGATAAGCCAACGCAGCCAACAGACCCCAGGTAACGAGCTTGCCAAAGGGGGACAGCATCGCTGCCTTCATGCTTTCAAAAGACGCCTGGTCCGCAAGCGATTGCTCAAGCGCATACAGTGCAAACAGAACACCGACAAAAAGAATCACACCGCTGATGCGGTGACTGATCGACGCAATGGCCGTCACGGGCCATGCAAAACGCATCAAATCGACCGGGTCAACATTGACCGGACGATGGGCTTTTCCTTTGTTGCTCACATCTGACTCCAAAGCTCACGGTCATTCGCTTCGCGGAACGCCGTTCGTTGCATCATTTTTGCCCTTTGCCTCTCTCAAAGATGATTTGGCTGAAGGCCGAGGTGTCTCTTCTTAGCGACAGTTTGCCGGGATCCCGTCGATGTCCTCTCTTCACATGGTCAATCGAACCTGTCGGTATGAGTATGATAGATTCATTGAGGGTAAAACTCAAAAACTAACGGTTTCTCATGCGACGCCAGATCGCTGTCAGCCCTTGTCGCATGCGACTTTAAGGCACCTGGTACCACAGGACGCCTTTACAATATACGGTGGTTTTGAAATCATGTGCGGGCTTCGCTCTGATCACATCAATGGAATCGCTCATGGCAGAAAAGGTTCAGATCTCAATCGACGGTCGAACTGTCGACCTGCCCACGCTGGTAGCCAGCGAGGGTGCGAACGTCGTAGACGTCCGTGGGCTCATCGCTGAGGGCATCTATACCTATGACCCCGGGTTCCTGTCAACGGCAAGTTGTGATTCCGAGATCACCTACATTGACGGTGGCGCAGGGATTCTAATGTACCGCGGTTATCCGATCGAACAGCTGGCGAAACAATCGAATCACCTGGAGGTGTGCCACCTGCTGCTCAACGGGGAACTGCCCAGCCCCGCCGAATACGACGCACTGGTCAAATCCATTGCTGACAACCAGGATGTCGACGAACAGTATCAACAGCTGTTCAACGGCTTTTCCCAGGGTGCACACCCGATGGCGATGGTGGGAGCGGCAGTTTCCGGACTGGCCGCGTTGCATCACGAAGACACAGATATCACAGTCCATGAAGATCGCGTCAAAACGGCTCACCGCCTTATTGCCAAGATTCCAACAATTGCTGCGATGGCATTCCGTCACGGTGCTGGAAAGTCCTTCATCGCACCTGACCCCTCACTCGGTTACGCCGAAAATTTCCTGAACATGTGCTTTGGGGACGAAAGAGACATCAGCCCAACGATCGCAAAAGCCATGGACCGAATTTTCATTCTCCATGCAGATCACGAGCAAAACGCCTCGACGTCAACCGTGCGGATGGCCGGCTCGACCGACTGTAATCCCTATGCCGCGATTTCAGCGGGTATCAGCGCGCTCTGGGGACCGGCGCACGGTGGTGCCAACGAGGCAGTACTGGACATGCTCAATGAGATTGGTGATGAATCCAAGGTCGAGGAATACGTTGCAAAAGCGAAAGACAAAGACGATCCCTTCAAACTGATGGGCTTCGGACACCGGGTCTACAAGAACTTTGACCCTCGGGCCAAAGTGATGGAGGAATCCTGTCACGAGGTCCTCGAAGAACTCGGGGCTGAGGACGAGCCGTTGTTGAAACTGGCGAAGCGATTGGAAACCATCGCTCGTGAGGATGACTACTTTATTGAGCGCAACCTGTACCCCAATATCGATTTCTACTCGGGCATTACACTTCAGGCGGTTGGTATCCCGACCAACCTCTTTACCGTGATCTTCACACTCGGTCGTATGCCAGGCTGGATCAGCCATTGGCACGAGATGCTGAGTGCACCTTACAAGATCGCTCGCCCACGACAGTTGTACCTGGGTTCCAACGCACGCGACTACGTCGCCATTGATCAGCGCTGAGCCCGAGATTTTTCCGGGACGTCGAAAAACGATCTCACTATCATCCAGCGTCGCGCACCATTGCGCGGCCTGGCACCCATCCCCATAACGAGGATATGACCTTGGATATATCAGTCGCCATCGAAACCAGCAAAGGCACGATCAACCTGACCCTTACACCAGATGAAACGCCTGTGACCGTGTCCAGTTTTGTCAATCTGGCGAAACGTGGTTACTACGATGGCCTCAACTTCCATCGGGTCATCAGCAATTTCATGGTTCAAGGTGGGTGTCCACAGGGCACTGGCACGGGGAACCCCGGATACAGCTTCGAGGACGAGTTCGACGCATCTATGCGCCACGATGGCCCGGGAGTGCTATCCATGGCCAACGCCGGTCCGCGGACCAATGGCAGTCAGTTCTTCATCACGCACGGTCCTCAACCGCATCTCGATGATGCTCATGCGGTTTTTGGCAAGGTCAATTCCGCCGACGACCAGGCCGTGGTCGATGCCATCGAACAAGGTGACGCCATTATCAGCATGACAGCAAGCGGTGACGTCGATGAGTTGCTCGCTGCAAACGCGGATCGCGTGACTGAATGGAATTCCGCTCTGGATGATCGCTTCCCTAACCTCAAGTGAAGACGACGGCTTCTTCGCCCTTGGTTGCGGGAACGCCAAACGCGAGGTCATTCTGATCGCGGGTTAGCCGCGAGAACGACCTCTAGAGGCTCGGCACGCACAATGCCATCAGCCAAAAACGAAAAGACACGGGGAGGCTGGCGCAGGGCCTCTGACCGCTGCAATGCTATACTGCATGAATGTCAGACAACACCGACCATAACCTGCCCACGCCGACCCAGCCAGGCACTACCGCCGAGCTAAAGGAACCGTCTGAAGATGATGCGATCACGGCCGCAACCCGTCGCCAGGGTGAAGCCCTGCTGGGGTGCCTCGTACTCCTCACTCAACACTTTAAGCGACCCTATTCCGCAGAAGGACTGACCGCCGGACAGCCCCTGGTCGACGGTTACCTGACACCCGCACTTTTCATAAGAGCGGCCGAGCGCGCAGGATTCAACGCCAGTCTGGTCAAGCGAGACCTGCGCGGTATCAGCGACGATGTGCTGCCGATCGTACTTCTGATGGAAGACGACGCACTGATACTCTCCCGCCAGGAGAACGCTGTCTGCACGATCATCAATGCCAAGGGCGAGTCAACCAAGGTATCGCTTTCTGACGTTGAGGGTGGTTATAAGGGATTGAGCCTCTACCTGAAACCCGCCTATGATTTCTTCGACGACGATGGTGCTGAGGGGCAATCTCAGGGACATTGGTTCTGGAGCGTCATTAAGCGATCCCGGGGCATCTACTCCGAGGTGATCATCGCGTCGCTGCTGATCAACCTGTTCGCACTGGCTACACCCCTGTTTATCATGAACGTTTACGACCGTGTCGTCCCCAACTATGCCGTTGAGACACTCTGGGTGCTTGCGAGTGGCGTATTTATCGTGTTTCTTTTTGACTTGGTCATGAAATCACTGCGTGGTTATTTCATTGACATTGCCGGAAAACGCGCCGATATCATTCTCTCGTCAAAGACATTTTCACGTGTCATGGATATCCGGATGAGCGAGCGACCCAATCGCGTTGGATCGTTTGCCAACAACCTGCAGGAGTTCGACAGCTTTCGCGAGTTCTTCACCTCCACGACACTGATCACCGTGATCGACCTCCCCTTTGTGCTCTTGTTTGTGCTGCTGATCTACAGCATCGGCGGCATGCTCGCGGCGGTACCACTGATCGCAATACCGCTCGTGATACTGACCGGCATCCTGCTTCAGGCACCACTGCAGGACGTCATCAACAAAACATTCGCCGAATCTGCAAAAAAGCACGCAATGCTGGTCGAGTCACTGACGGCGCTAGATGCCATCAAAGGTGCGCGTGCGGAAGGTGTCATGCAACAGCGATGGGAGGGTCACAACGGACGATTGGCCAAACTTTCGTTGCGCTCCAGGTTGTTGTCTCTGATCACGGTCAACCTCGCCCAGACGATACAACAACTCTCTACAGTTGCGATCGTGATTCTCGGTGTCTACCTGATCATGTTGGGTCAACTGACAGTCGGCGGATTGATTGCCTGTACTATCCTGACCGGTCGATGCCTTACACCCATGGCACAGGTGGCTGGGATCTTCACCCGCTACCATCACTCCATGGCAGCGTACCAGTCAATCAATCGCATCATGCAGCTACCTACGGAGCGTCCTGCCGGTCACAAGTTCCTGCACAGACCTGAGCTCGATGGCGGTGTGGAGTTTCGAGAGGTCTCATTCAGCTATCCCGGACAGCAGGTTCCCGCTCTACGAGGGGTCAGCTTGAAGATTGAGCCTGGAGAACACGTCGGTATCCTCGGCAAGATTGGTTCAGGGAAAACGACCCTACAGAAGATGATGATGAAGTACTATTCACCCGCAGAAGGCAGCATCCTTATTGGTGGTACAGATATCATGCAACTGGACCCAACCGACCTGCGCAGGAAAATCAACTACGTTCCACAGGACATCATCCTCTTTGATGGCAGTATCCGGGACAATATTGTCATGGGTGAACCCAAGAGCGACGATGCTGCAGTACTCAGAGCCGCCCAACTGTCTGGACTGGACGACTTTGTAAACCAGCACCCCCAGGGATATGACCTCCCCGTCGGAGAACGAGGAACGAACGTGTCCGGCGGACAACGCCAGTCAATCGCAATTGCAAGAGCATTCATCGGCGACGCGAACATGCTAATTCTCGATGAGCCCACCAACTCCATGGACAGCGCCGCGGAAGCGGTGTTTCGGGAGAGAATCAGGGGGTACCTAGAAGACCTGACACTGATCCTCGTAACCCATAAGACAACCATGCTGACGCTCGTCAATCGCCTCATTGTCATGAATGAGGGCCGGGTTGTGGCAGACGGACCGAAGGACGAGGTTTTACGCGCACTGTCTCGTGGCCAACCGGGTGCACAGCCTAGTAGCCCGCTTACGCCGGAGACCGCAGGCTGATGGCGTATCATCGCGAAGACATTGCGTACATGCCGGACACACTGGCGGCCGAGGTTGAACGCCTGCCGATCATGTCGCACGCGGTACTCTGGCTTACACTAATAGTGATCGCCACCGGGATCATCTGGGCCAACATGGCGACCGTCGACGAAGTCGCCCATGCCGAGGGCCGCGTGATTCCATCCAGCCAACTACAGGTTGTCCAGAACCTCGAGGGCGGCATTCTTCAACAGGTGATGGTTCGCGATGGTGAGACCGTCCGTGAGGGACAAACCCTG
>NTKD01000062.1 GCA_002457275.1 OM182 bacterium MED-G24 | reverse complement strand
CAATAGTTGCCCCCAAGTGTGTCGGGATCTAGTTGGATGCCCTTAGGCTTGCTTGGACAGTATTCTCAATAAAAACATCAGTTTATCTGAAACCTAACCCTTCCCAGGATCGCTTGGGAAGGGAATATGGTGGAGGTGGCGGGAGTCGAACCCGCGTCCGTCAGCCTTCTGCCTATGGATCTACATGCTTAGTCACGTCTATGATTTAACCTGAACGTTCCCGACGGACAGGGGGAACAGGCTAGCTTGCTTGGTTTTAACCGCTTATCCCCAAGCAGGGCATCACGGCGATCCCATGTGCATGCGCTCCCGGGGAAAAACCATGGGCAAATTCGCCCCGGGATTAGCTAAATTGCTTAAGAGATCTTAAGCAGCTAGTGCGTAGTTTTCGTCGTTGGCAACTATATTTTAGTTGCAGCAATTTTTTAACGAGAGTTACTACCCTCTCGACATGCACCAACAGGCATCATTACCGGCGTCGAAGCCAATTCACCCCCTTGTCCTCAAATCCATTCACTAACGACATTCACTCGAGACATTGTCTGATATTACAGAAAATCCGCCAGACATGGCGGTTTCCATTAGGGGTCAGTATCTTACGCGAAAAGTGACGGGTTTAAACGGTCATCGTGGCATCAGTGGGCCTTCATCAGGCGCTGTTTGTCACGCTGCCAGTCCCGGTCTTTGATGGATGCCCGTTTGTCGTGGCTCTGTTTGCCCGTTGCGAGTGCGATCTCACATTTGACCAGGGGCCCTTTCCATTGCAGTGATAACGCCACGCAGGTCTGTCCCTTCTGCTGCGTTGCACCTATCAGGCGTGCGATTTCCCGTTTGTGTAGCAGCAGTTTCCTGACTCGAATTGGATCTGTATCGGTATGCGAAGAGGCCGTGGCGAGCGGCGTGATGTTACATCCGTGGAGAAATGCTTCACCCTTACTGGCCTGGACATAGCTGTCTGCAAGTTGCACACGCCCAGCCCGCAACGACTTGACCTCCCAGCCGGTGAGCGCGAGCCCCGCTTCAAACCTTTCATGCAGGTGATATTCGAAACGCGCCTTCTTGTTCGTAATGATAGTGTCGGTTGGGACTTTGGGTTTCTTGGCCATGACGTTGGACCGATTGTGGTTGACACTAGTTTAGCGGACCCTAGTGTAGCGCACGAACGTACTGGGTTCCTTGGTTGAGGCTTCTCGTTCAATCCCTGACAATACAGGCCAAGGGGGATTTCCAATGGCAGATCAATCGATTCACGGCATGTGGTCGTCACGGCTCATGTTTGTGCTGGCGGCGGCAGGGTCGGCGGTTGGGCTTGGGAACATATGGCGTTTTCCCTATGTCGCTGGCGAGAATGGCGGCGGTGCCTTTGTACTCGTCTATCTGGGTTGCATCGCCCTGATCGGATTCCCGATTGTCATGGCAGAAATTGTGCTCGGGCGGGAGGGCCGCAAGAGCCCCATAAACACCATGGCGGACCTCGCCAAAAGATCACGGAGGAGCACGATCTGGCAAGCTGTGGGCTGGATGGGTGCAGGAACCGGCTTCATCATCCTGTCCGTTTACTCCGTGATTGCAGGCTGGGTGATGGCGTATGTCATCCGAATGGCCAGTGGTGATCTTGCCGGTGCTGATTCCGGGTCCGCGGGGGCTGCGTTTGACGGTTTCACACAGGATGCCGGTTCTGTGTTGGGCTGGCACACGCTTTTCATGATCCTCACCATGTTTATCGTTGCGCGTGGTGTTGGGCGGGGGATTGAATTTGCCGTGAAATATCTGATGCCCGCGTTGTTTTTCCTGTTGCTCATGTTGGTTGGATACTCGGTTGTGACGACAGGGCCGGCATTCGGGGAGGGTCTCGCTTTCATGTTCTCCTTCAAGTTTGATCAACTTACGTGGGCGGCTGTGCTTCTCGCCATGGGTCAGGCGTTTTTCACGTTGAGTCTTGGAATGGGCACGATGATGACGTACGGCGCGTACATGCCGGCCGGGGCATCTATACCGGGCACTGCCGCGATGGTCGCCATACTCGACACCACGGTTGCCATTCTCGCCGGAATCATTATTTTCCCGCTCGTGTTTGCCAACGACTTGACCGGTTCCACCGGACCAGGATTGATGTTTGTGACTCTGCCCATCGCATTCGGACAGATGACAGGCGGACAGGTCTTCGGGACTGCGTTTTTCGTACTGGTCTCATTTGCGGCGATTACTTCGTCGATTTCCATGATTGAACCGGCTTGCGCCTGGTTGGTGGAGAAGACCGGTTTCAGACGACCGATGGTGGCGGTCATTCTGGGCGTCATTGCCTGGGTGTTGGGGTTGGGAAGTGCATTGTCGTTCAATCTCTGGAGCGACGTGCAACTGCTGGGTGGTCTCAACTTCTTCGAGTCGATGGACTACCTTGCCAACAACATCATGCTCCCACTTGGGGGGATGTTGATCGCGTTGTTTACCGGCTGGATGGTAGACAAGTCTATTGTTCGTCAGCAAATGGCCGTATCGGAGGGTGGTCTCCTGTTCTTTTTGTGGATTGTCCGGGTCGTTGCACCGGCTGCTGTCTTTGTCGTCTTTGTCATGACTCTACTGGGTTGAGAGGCCTAAAGGATCAAGTGATGTCGCGCTCCTCGACTCGCTACATACAAATGAACAATCATCGTGTAGTCGATCGATGAAAGTGAACCGCTCAGTGCTCGTTCCCTATCGGCCGGAGCAGATGTTTGATGTGGTGAATGATGTGGCCTCATACCCATCGTTCTTGCCTGGTTGTTTAGACGCTATCGTTCATGAGGCGACGTCCTCAAGAATGCGCGCAACGTTGACGCTGCGCCGAGCGGGTATTTCAGTCAGGTTGACGACAGAGAATACACTGTCACGTCCGACACGGATTGTTGTTGCTTTGGTGGAAGGTCCCTTCAAGAGATTAACCGGAGAATGGTTGTTCGAACCGTTGGGTGATGACGGCTGTCGGGTAACACTCGAGCTTGATTTTGCTGCGAGCGGCATCACCGCGTTCGCAGTTGAATCGATGTTCAGCCGTGTCGCCGACCAGATGGTGGACGCATTCAGTGTACGGGCAGAGCAGCGATTTCCCGCATGAAACGTGACGGGAAGGAAGAACTCATCTCGATCGAAGTGGCCTGTGCACTACCGACGCGCCAACATCTGGTGTCTCTCCAGGTTGCAACCGGAAGCACGGTGGCACAGGCGGTGGATGCAAGTGGCATAGTATCGGTATTCCCTGAGCTGGATATGGCGACGGTGACCTACGGGATTTTCGAACAACCTGTGAGTGCTGACTCAACCGTTGCCGAGGGCGATCGTGTGACGCTACTCCGACCCTTGCCGGTTGACCCGAAAGAACAGCGACGTCGACGCGCACTGCGTCAGAAGTCGGGTCAGAAGGGTGGTTGATCCTGGATCAGGATGACGCGGTTTCATCACTGCCCACAGAGTCGACCGGCAATTCGATGGTTGGTCTGAAGTTGCCGCCGAAATGGCTCAGTCGGTTGTCGACAAAATAGACTTGCAGTTTAACCTTGATTGGCTCGCTGCCACCGACTTTCATCGAGTAGACGTAGTCCCATCGGTCCTGGTCCAACTGGTCATCAATGATGGGATTGCCTAACACAAACTGAACCTGGCGCCGAGTCATACCAGGCTTCAGTTTGTCGACCATGTTCTGGGAGATCACGTTACCCTGTTGAATGTTGATGCGATGAACACCCGGGAAACGTAGCGTTTCGCAACTGGTCGCGATCAAGATCACACAGATGGCAGCGATTGCTCGGCTAAGTTCTTTCATTTGGTATCCAAAGCCTAGATACTAATTCTTACAGAGTATGGAGACCGACGCATCATGCCCAGCGAAACCAAGGAACTCAAGGACGCGGGTCTAAAGATCACACTCCCACGAGTGAAGATTCTTCAGATCATGGAAAGTTCCGTCAAACATCATCTTTCTGCTGAAGATATCTATAAGCAACTGCTAGGGAACGGTGAGGAAATTGGTCTCGCAACAGTCTATCGCGTGTTGACACAATTTGAGTCGGTCAATCTTGTTCAACGTCACTTCTTTGAAGAAGGTCATTCTGTTTTCGAGATCAAGCGTGCGGGTCATCACGATCATATCGTGTGTGTGAAGTGTGGTGCGATTGACGAGTTCCACAATGAGGAAATCGAGGTGAGGCAACGCGAGGTTGCGTCACAACATGGCTATACACTGACGGGTCACCAGCTCAATCTTTACGGTGTTTGTCCAAACTGCCATGTAGATGTTGGGTGATTTCGGCACAGTTGCATCAGATGTGAGGAGACTTTGCCAGGGCATCTGACTTGCCGGCGACAGCGCTGATCATTGCCTCGGCATGTGCGCGAGATTCATGGGTCAGGTCCTGGCCGGCAAGCATTCTCGCCAGCTCATCTACCCTGGCCGTTTCACTGATTGACGTGATGGACGTCAGCTGTCCCTTTTTGTGGTTTGTCTTTTCCACGACGAGATGATGGTGGCCTTGAGCCGCGACCTGGGGGAGGTGCGTGACGCAGAGAATCTGCTGGTACTGACCAAGGGTTCTGAGCAGGCCACCCAGAATGTCCGCGGTTGCGCCACCGACGCCTACATCCACCTCGTCGAATACTAGTGTCTGATGTTGTCCGCTGGTCTCCGTGATAGCCAGTTGAATGGCAAGACTGATACGGGACAGTTCACCCCCTGAGGCAGTGCGTCGCAGACTGCCCGGAGTCTGGTTCAGGGAAGTCGCAATCAAAAATTCCAGATCATCGATACCGGAATCCCGAACAGTATGACTTTGATGTTGTTCAATAGTCAGTCGTGCGTTATTCATGTTGAGTTGAACGAGAATTTCGTGGACTCGATTCATGAGTGCGGTCGCCGCGGTGGCCCGATGGTCGCTCAGATCGCGAGCCAGTCCCATGAGTGTTTCTTCCTGCTTCGCGCTGAGGGCGGCCAGTTCAGCAACCGCTTCGTCGTCACTATCCAGAGCCTCGAGCTCCGACGCTATTCTGGTCATCAGAGTCGGAAGGTCGTTGGGTTCGATGCGGTGTTTCCGCGACAGCTCATACAGGCGGGAGAGCCGTGCTTCGACGTCCGCCAGACGTCGTGGATCGTCCGCCACGGACTCTCGATATTGGTTCAGTTGTGACAGCGCTTCAGAGAGCTGAATGGCCGCGTTGTCGAGGAGTTCCTGAGCTTCTTTGGTCTCGATCAACACCGGATCCGACAGATGTCGCAAAGCCGCGTGAATGTGGTGGGCAGCCCCATGGTCAGTGTCATCCAAAAGCGTATCAATGGTGACTAGGTGCTGTGTGATGTTTTGTGCGTTCGCGAGGCGACGTTGATCGGCCTCCAGCGAAGCCTGTTCACCTTCGGTCACGTCCGCTTCCTGGAGTTCGGCCAATTGGTAGTTCAGAAGCTGCCGGTGCGCGTTGGCTTCACTACTGTCTTCCACAAGTGCTTTGAGTCGGCTGGCTGTGGCGGACCACGTCTCAAAAGCTTCTCTGACGGCTCTGGCTTCCTGCTGCAGACCGCTGAACGCGTCAAGTAAAGGCAAGTGACTGGCTTTACGGAGTAGCGACTGGTGCTCGTGTTGGGAGTGGATGTCCATCACCAACTGTCCGAGTTGTTTCAAATCTGATGCCGTACTGGGGCTGCCGTTGATGAAGGCACGACTGCGGCCGTCGCGGTTGATGATGCGTCTCAGAATGGCCTCCGCCGCATCCAGGTCACGCTCTGAAAGCCAGAGGGCGGCAGCGGATCCGGCTTTTATGTCAAAGACGGCATGGATCTCTGCACGGTCGCTGTCCGATGCGATCAGTGACTGGTCCGCACGGTCCCCCAGGGCCATGGATAGGGCGTTCAGAATGATGGATTTACCGGCGCCAGTTTCCCCTGTGACGACGCTCATCCCATCGGAGAAATCGATTTCCAGTTCGTCCACGAGTGCGAAATGACGGACTGACAAGTGGCTCAGCATGAGCGGATTAAACTGCGCTCCCGGAGCTAAAACAACCCGTGGTTTTTGTTGAGACCACTGAACTCAATCCGAGTGCAATGTGTGCCGGAATTACGGTAACGTATGCAGAGCAAGTATCGGGTGGTTATCGCGTGTCAGAAATCAGCGATCGATCGCAGTACATATTAAAATCGCTCATTGAGCTTTATATCGACGGCGGTCAGCCTGTGGCCTCGCGTAGATTGTCGGAATACAGTGCGTTGTCCCTAAGTCCCGCGACCGTACGCAATATTCTGTCCGAGCTTGAGGGCGAGGGGTTTGTTGAGTCGCCCCACACCTCAGCAGGTCGTGTCCCGACGACCAAAGCCTATCGATTGTTTGTCGACAGCCTGATCCAGGTGCAGCCTATTGAAAGCGAAAACCTCGACGAGCTGAAACGACAGCTCGATCCCGATAAGAGCTCACAGGAGCTTGTCGAAACTGCGTCTGGTCTTCTATCCGAGGTGACTCACATGGCGGGTCTGGTGACCCTGCCCAAGCGGGATCAGGTCATTCTGCGACATGTGGAGTTTCTGAGCCTTGGCGACCACAGGATTCTGGTGATCCTTGTGCTCGATGACCATGAGGTGCAGAACCGCGTGATTTACACCAAAGAGCCCTACACAGACGTCCAGCTGCGCGAAGCGGCGAACTTCCTGAACCACCAGTTCAGTGGCCAGATCCTCTCACTGATTCGTGATCAGTTGATCAGTTCGATGAAAACTGATCAAGAGCACATGAACCGTCTCATGGAGACGACGCTCGCGGTCGCCGAGAAGGCATTTGTTCAGGATGAGGAATCAGACTACGTCCTGGCCGGGCAGGAGAATCTGATTTCAGAGGATGATCCCATTGTCATTGCCGATATCCGGGAGTTGTTCCAGGCGTTCGCGATTAAAGCGGATATTCTGGATCTTCTGGATCGCTGCATGGGCTCCCCTGGGATTCAGCTCTTTATTGGTTCGGAATCAGGCTATCAACCGCTCGATGATTTCAGCTTTGTCACCGCGCCATACGGGGTCGCAGGCGATACAGTCGGGGTGCTGGGCGTTATCGGTCCGACCCGGATGGCCTATGATCGAGTCATTCCGGTGGTCGAGGCGACAGCCCGTGAACTGAGTGCTGCATTGGATAGTGCCCGCAACTAGTCCGATCTGTTTCCTGATTGGTCGCTTCTATCACGGGCGCCGCTTTTCTGCGCTTTAAGGCTTGAATGAGCATCTCTGCATCCCCATATCGTATGGGCGTCGAAAAGTGTGTGAAACGCCATCTGATGATGGCCGTTGAGGCGCGCATTGTCGCGAGAATCTAGAAGATGGGTAGAGACAATGAGCGGGAAAGACAAGCAGGGTAAAGATTCGGCCAGCAACGCTGACAGTACCGGTCAGGCTGTCGAGAATGACAGTGGCACTGAGGAGCAGGATCAGGCCCTGTCGGATCAGCCAGAAGTCGATGGCTCCGAAGATCTCACTGGCGAGAGCGGTGAAGCGGGGTCAATGGATACGCGTCTAGAAGAGGCACTTGCGGAAGCCGATAAGTATCGAGACGTTGCGTTGCGTGCGGAAGCTGAAGTGCAGAACGTGCGCCGGCGCGCAGGACTGGATGTAGAAAACGCGCACCGATTTGCCCTGGAACGCTTCGTCAACAAGCTTTTACCAGTCGTTGACTCACTGGAGAAAGCGCTTGAGAGCGTTGAGCAGACCGATGCGGTGGATGAGACGACGCGTGCAATCGCAGAAGGTGTCGGGTTGTGTCAGAAAATGTTTGTGGATGTGCTCGAGAAAGAAGGCGTTGCTGTAGTGGATCCGGTCGGTGAACCCTTCGACCCCAATCTGCACCAGGCGATGTCGATGGTGGAGAACTCTGATGTGGAGCCGAGCTCGGTTGTTGCGGTCATTCAACGAGGCTACACACTGAACAAAAGACTGGTCAGACCCGCGATGGTGATGGTGTCCAAGGCCAGCGAGGCAAAAAACTGACACACGTAGATTCGGATGACGGATTGAATGCTCGCGTTCCGCACCAATATTGAACAACAGACACTGAACGAATAACGAACTGTCGCTCGGCGACACGAGAGCCCAAGAGGTTAACGGAGACATTACATGGCAAAAATCATTGGAATCGACCTCGGTACCACCAATTCCTGCGTGGCAGTGCTGGAAGGTAACAGGCCCAAGATCATCGAAAACTCCGAAGGTGATCGAACCACCCCATCCATCATTGGCTACAGCGATGATGATGAAACCCTCGTAGGTCAGGCCGCAAAGCGGCAGGCGGTAACGAATCCGGAAAACACACTATTTGCCGTGAAACGGCTTATTGGTCGACGCTTTGAGGATGCTGTTGTCCAGCGTGACATCAATATGGTTCCGTACAAGATCACGGGCGCTGACAATGGTGATGCCTGGGTGGAGGCCAAGGGTGAGAAGATGGCCCCGCCGCAGGTATCGGCCCAGGTGCTGTCGAAAATGAAAAAGACGGCGGAGGACTATCTGGGTGAGGAGATCACCGAAGCTGTGATTACGGTCCCCGCCTATTTTAATGATTCCCAGCGTCAGGCGACCAAGGATGCCGGTCGAATTGCCGGGCTGGATGTGAAACGTATCATCAACGAGCCTACCGCCGCGGCATTGGCTTACGGTATCGACAAAGATCGAGGAGATTCCACGATTGCTGTCTACGATCTTGGTGGCGGTACATTTGATATTTCCATCATCGAAATTGCTGATGTGGACGGCGAGAAACAATTCGAGGTGTTGTCGACGAACGGTGATACTTTCCTGGGCGGCGAGGACTTCGATCTTCGAATCATCGAATACCTCGCGGAGGAATTCGAAAAGGAGAACGGTATTGATCTGCACAATGATCCTCTTGCGCTGCAACGCCTGAAGGAAGCAGCGGAGAAGGCCAAGATCGAGTTGTCCAGCAGCGGGCAGACTGAGGTCAACCTGCCGTACATCACTGCAGACTCGACGGGTCCGAAACACCTGGTGTTAAAAATGACTCAGTCGAAGCTTGAGTCCTTGGTCGAAGAACTGGTGGAGCGCACGATCGACCCGGTCAGAACGGCGCTCAAGGATGCCGGTACCGGCGTGTCGGAGATTGATGAAGTCATTCTCGTCGGTGGTCAGACCCGGATGCCTCTCGTGCAGAACAAGGTCCGTGAGTTCTTCGGTAAGGACCCCCGTAAGGATGTCAATCCAGATGAGGCTGTGGCGATGGGAGCTGCGATACAGGCGGCAGTCCTGGCCGGGGACGTCAAGGACGTATTGCTGCTAGATGTCACCCCCTTGTCGTTGGGGATTGAGACCATGGGCGGGGTTATGAGCGCGTTGATCGATAAGAACACCACGATCCCGACCAAAAAGGCGCAGGTGTTCTCGACTGCAGATGACAATCAACCGGCGGTGACGATTCACGTGCTGCAGGGCGAGCGTAAACAGGCGGGTCAGAACAAGTCTCTGGGCCGATTCGACCTGGCAGATATACCACCCGCTCCACGAGGTGTGCCTCAGATCGAAGTTACTTTTGACATCGATGCCAATGGTATCCTCAATGTGTCTGCCAAAGACCAGGCGTCAGGAAAGGAACAGTCGATTGTCATCAAGGCGTCGTCAGGATTGTCGGAAGACGAAATCGAACAGATGGTGCGGGATGCGGAATCCCACGCCGAAGAGGATCGGAAGTTTGAGGAACTGGTCACCGTCCGGAATACGGCCGATAGCCTGATGCATGCGACCCGCAAGACACTGGAAGAGTCTGCGGATAAGGTTGAACCCGATGAGAAGGAGGCGATTGAGTCTGCACTGTCCGAACTCGAAGAGGCTTTGAAAGGTGACGATAAGGACGACATCGAAGCGAAGACACGAGCGCTGACAGAAGCGTCGGGCAGCCTGGCTCAGCGAATGTACGAAGAGCAGGCAAGCGCGGCCGGTGGAGAAGGACCTGATTCGGGCTCGGCCACGGATGCCAGTGCTGAACCAGATGCGGTTGATGCAGAGTTTGAGGAAGTCAGAGATGACAGAAAGGACTAGGTGGGAGTTGGCGGCGACGCCAGATTCCTGATCAGTCTCCGTGGAACGCAGGACTTTGTCCTGCGTTTTTGCGTGATGCAGATCTGTTATTCGAGATGGATAGAACAAGGTAGCAATGGCGAAGAGAGATTATTACGAAGTGCTCGGGGTTGCTCGCGACGCGTCCGCTGCCGAGATCAAGAAAGCCTATCGTCGCATGGCCATGAAGTACCACCCGGACAGAAATCCAGATGACGCCGATGCAGACGCGAAGTTCAAGGAGGCCAGTGAATCGGCGGAGGTCCTGACCGATGACAACAAACGCCAGCAGTATGATCAGTTTGGGCATGCTGCCTTTGATGGGGCGTCAGGAGGTGGGTTCCAGGGGGGTAACTTCAGCTCCATCTTCGAGGATGTCTTTGGAGACATTTTTAGCGGTGGCGGCGGCGCCGGTGGTAGAGGCAATCGAGCGCAGCGCGGCAGTGATCTGAAATATGTCATGACCATGGAACTTGACGAAGCTGTCCGTGGTGCAGAGCAGAAGATCAAAGTGACAACGCTGGTGGAGTGCATGGAGTGCCTGGGTTCCGGAGCTCGCAAAGGCTCGTCACGTTCCGACTGCATTCAGTGCGGCGGTTCCGGTCAGGTAAGCGGTCGGCAGGGTTTCTTTTCGTTTCAGCAGACCTGTCCACGGTGTCGGGGCGCCGGCAAGGTGATCACGGATCCCTGTGACGCGTGTAGCGGTCAAGGCCGTGTTCGCGATACCAAGACCCTGTCGGTCAAAATTCCACCCGGTGTGGATGACGGGGATCAGATTCGACTGGGTGGTCAGGGTGAGGCCGGAGTCAATAGTGGTCCCGCTGGCGATCTCTACGTGGAGATCAAGGTGCGGGAGCACCCGATCTTTACGCGAGAACGAGAGCATCTGTATTGCGAAGTACCGATCAGTTTTGCCGATGCAGCCCTGGGTGGGGAACTGCAGGTGCCTACGCTGGACGGGCGGGTTAATCTGAAAATCCCGGAGGAGACACAAACAGGCAAGATGTTCAGGATCCGAGGTAAAGGCGTCAACATGGGAGAGATACGAGGAGGGGGTCTCGGTGATCTGTATTGCCGAGTCGTTGTTGAAACGCCGGTCAAGCTCAATAAGCGGCAACGAGAACTGTTGCAGGAGTTTGATAGCGTGACCGATGACCATCACTCGCCTCGTCGAACCAGTTGGTTTGACGGTGTCAGGAAGTTCATCGATTCAATCACGGAATAACGTGCTCGGTGAGGTGACTACGCACAGCGCGTGATCAAACAACACTGAGCGGTACAACAAAACCAAATGAACCAGACCAGGGGGTCGGGATGATCAGGACTGGGATCGCGGGGGTTGCAGGCCGCATGGGAAGGATGCTTGTCAGCGCCGCGGCGGATGCGCCTGAACTTGAAGTGAGTGCTGCGATCGAGGCGGCTGACTCATCGCTCGTAGGTGCGGATTCGGGAGAACTGGCTGCAATTGGTGCGAACGGCGTGCCGGTGAGTGGCGACCTGGCAGCTTCGTGTGGGTCGTTTGATGTATTGATCGATTTCACGATTGCGGAAGCCACAGCAAGGAATCTGGAGATCTGTGCTGACGCCGGGAAGAAGATGGTGATAGGGACGACCGGTCTGTCTGCCACGCAGCGAGAACGGCTCGATGTGCTTGGACAGAAGATGGCTGTCGTGATTGCGCCTAACTTCAGCGTTGGTGTCAACGCCACCTTCAAGCTGGTCGAGATCGCGGCTGGTATTTTTGGTGACGACGTGGACATTGAAGTGCTCGAAACACATCACCGCCACAAGGTGGATGCGCCGTCTGGTACAGCCATCCGTCTGGGTGAGGCAGCTGCGGATGCACTGGACAGGGAGTTGTCTGACGTTGCAGTTTATGGCCGGGAAGGGATGACGGGAGAACGGGATCGACAGACCATCGGGTTCCATTCACTCCGAGCCGGTGATGTGGTCGGCGAGCACACTGTTGTCTTCGCCGGTACCGGTGAACGGCTCGAGATTACGCACCGTGCACATAGCCGCTTGAACTTTGCACAGGGAGCGCTGCGCGCCGCGACCTGGATTGCAACCAGGGATCGCGGTGTCTTTGATATGCAGGATGTGCTCGGATTGCGTTAGTCATCTGTTTGATGCCAACGGATCGCAATACAAGTTGTAGAACGTAGAACGTGTTCTGTACAATCCTGACGCGATGATATCCACACCAAATCCTGACCATCTCACCGATAGATCTTCGAGAAAGCGAGCCCGAACAGCTCGCTTTTTTTTGACATTGTTTTTTGCAGGCTCGCGGAAGGAGAAGGATGCGAGCCATGTCTAGCGCGGCGCTTGTCCTTGCGAACGGCGAGATATTCCATGGGGTCTCCCTCGGCGGAGCCGGCCTGGCAGCAGGCGAAGTGGTGTTCAACACCGCGATCACGGGCTACCAGGAGATACTGACCGATCCTTCTTATGCGCGTCAGATCGTGACACTGACTCATCCGCACATCGGCAATACCGGGACCAATAGCGAGGATGAGGAGTCCGGTCGGATCGACGCGGCAGGGCTCGTTGTCAGAGATGTGCCCCGCAGGTTGTCCAGCTGGCGCAATTCGTGTGGTTTGAATGACTATCTGAGATATCGAGGGGTCGTTGGAATTGGCGGCGTTGATACCCGCAGGCTTACGCGGATTCTGCGGGATCACGGTGCCCAGAACGGATGTATCGTCGCCGGTAAAGAAATCGGTGCCGCGGATATTGAACGAGCCCGGCAGGCTACAGATGAATTCCCAGGGCTGGCGGGTATGGACCTGGCCCAGGAAGTCACGACCAGCTCACAATACAATTGGCAACAGGGCAGCTGGCGCCTGGGTGCAGGTTACAGTGAAATCGAATCCAGCCGCTTCCATATCGTGGCATTTGATTTTGGCGTCAAGCGCAACATTCTCAGAATGCTGGCGGATCGAGGTTGCCGAATGACGGTGGTTTCGGCAAAGACCACCGCTGAGGAAGTGATGGCGCTGAAACCTGATGGAATCTTTCTATCCAACGGCCCCGGGGATCCTGAGCCATGTGACTATGCAATCGAGACGATTCGAGCGCTACTGAAGAAAAATATCCCTATGTTCGGCATTTGTCTTGGGCTTCAGCTATTGGGGCTTGCGGCGGGGATGAAGACCAGAAAAATGGACCATGGCCATCATGGCGCCAATCACCCGGTCAAGAATTTGCTCGACGACACGGTTTTGATCACGTCGCAGAATCATGGTTTTTGCATCGACGAGAGGTCATTGCCAGAGAACGTCACCATTACACATCGCTCTCTGTTTGATGACACGATCCAGGGCATTCATCTGAAACATCACCCCGCCCTCGGCTTCCAGGGGCATCCGGAGGCGTCGCCTGGTCCGCACGATGCGGCGCCACTGTTTGATCACTTTTTGGAATTGTTACAGGCGCACGCTGATGCCTAAAAGAACCGACATCAATAGTGTGATGATTATCGGTGCAGGTCCTATCGTCATCGGCCAGGCCTGTGAATTCGATTACTCTGGAGCGCAGGCCTGCAAAGCCCTTCGTGAAGAGGGTTATCGGGTTATCCTGGTGAATTCCAATCCCGCGACCATCATGACCGATCCTGCAATGGCGGATGCGACATACATTGAGCCGGTTCGATGGGAAGTCGTGAGGAATATCATCGAGGTCGAACGCCCTGACGCGATCCTGGCAACCATGGGAGGTCAGACGGCTTTAAACTGTGCGCTGGATCTGGAGAGGGAAGGTGTCCTTGCGGAATTTGGTGTAGAACTGATTGGTGCGACCAGCGATGCCATCGATAAGGCTGAGGATCGTCAACGTTTCGACGTGGCGATGAAATCCATCGGGCTGGAGACGCCACGCTCTGCGATTGCTCACAATCTGGAAGAAGCCCGGGTTGCGCAGAAAGAGCTGGGTTTCCCATGCGTTATACGACCTTCCTTCACCCTGGGCGGTTCTGGTGGCGGTGTGGCCTACAATCAGGAGGATTTCTCAGAAATCTGTACCCGTGGTCTCGATCTGTCGCCGACCAATGAACTTCTGATAGATGAGTCATTGCTGGGCTGGAAAGAGTTCGAGATGGAAGTGGTCCGTGATAGACGGGACAATTGCATCATTGTTTGCTCGATTGAAAACCTCGATCCCATGGGTATCCATACGGGCGATTCGATTACAGTGGCACCCGCGCAAACACTGACGGATAAGGAGTATCAACTGCTACGCAATGCATCGCTAGCAGTGCTGCGTGTCATTGGTGTTGAAACTGGCGGCTCCAATGTTCAATTTGCAATTGAGCCCAAGACAGGTCGGCTTGTCGTCATCGAGATGAATCCCAGGGTGTCCCGTTCTTCTGCCCTTGCTTCGAAAGCGACAGGGTTTCCAATCGCGAAGGTGGCCGCAAAGCTGGCCGTGGGGTATACGCTTGATGAGCTTCAGAACGAGATCACGGGTGGCGCGACCCCCGCTTCGTTTGAACCTTCTATCGACTATATAGTGACAAAAATCCCGCGTTTCACCTTTGAGAAATTTCCCCAGGCTGAGAATTACCTGACGACACAGATGAAGTCGGTTGGCGAGGTCATGGCGATAGGTCGTACGTTTCAGGAATCA
>NTKD01000061.1 GCA_002457275.1 OM182 bacterium MED-G24 | reverse complement strand
TCACGATAGATACTCTTCGACCACACGGCAGAAATCGGTGGTACTGGCGTTGCCACCCTGGTCTGGTGTCAACGCATTGCCTTCCCGATAGACCTGACTGATGGCGGCGGTGAGATTATCGGACGCTTCAGCGAAGCCAAGATAGTCCAGCATCATGCCGGCGGATACCAGCGTTGCGGTGGGGTTGATGATATTCATACCTTTGATATCCGGCGCGGTACCGTGGGCAGACTCAAAGTAGGCGTAGTCATCGCCGTAACAACCAGACGCAGCCAGCCCGAGCCCTCCCATGAGACCCGCAGCACCGTCACTCATGATGTCACCGTAGAGATTGGGCATGACCACCACGTCGAGGTCGTGGGGTTTGGTGATCATCCGGCACAAGAAGTCGTCAATGATGTAGGTTTCCAGCTCGATATCCGGGTAATCGTCCGCGAGCCGCTGACCTACTTCAAGAAACAGGCCATCCGAAACACGGAGCATGTTATATTTGCAGGTCAGTGTGACCTTGCGTTTTTTATCGCGTTTGCGTGCCAGTTCAAAGGCAAGCCGGATCACCCGTTCACTACCGACTTCAGTGATAGCCTTCACGGCGTACTTGCCGGGTCCCATGCCAGTGATTGGCTTGCGAGCGTTACGGGAGGTCAGGTTCAGGGCCGCGAGGTCTGACAGTTCACCTTCAAGCCCAAGATACAGGTCTTCGAGGTTTTCGCGGATGATGACGAAATCGATGCCCTCGGGTGCCGCGAGTGGGCTCTGGTAGCCGGGAATCCATCTACACGGGCGAACGTTGGCGTAGGTTTCTCGACCCCATCGCAGGTAGAACAGCGCCGCCGTGCAGGCGCCACTGGTGGAACCAAAAAACGTCGCGTCTGAAGCGTCAATGGCCGCCTTAGCCTCTGCCGGGAATCCGGTGCCAATTTCGTCTATTGCTGCCTGCCCGATTAAGGGACGGTGAAAGTCGATGGGCAAATCCATGGATTCGAGCAGCGCGACAGAGGGGATCATGGCTTCGGGTGCTGAATCGTCACCATCGACCACCACAACCTGCTTGTTGGACATGAATGTCTACTAATCAATCAAGGAATCTGGACACCTTGCCACACTTCTAGGCGATCCCCAAAACATGGCTGCACCACTTTCAGGCAGGGGATTGCCGGTACCTGGACACGGGTTTAGGATGGTTCTACCCGGGAATGTCGGGAGGCTACCATGAGGATCAGAGATGGACTACCGGCACATATGTGTAGACACATCCATTGGACCAGTTGGCGCGGTCATCAGTGACGTTGATCTGAGTGATCCGTTGTCCGATGACGTCACTTCAGAACTGCATCGCGCATGGCTGGATCACAAAATCCTCTTTTTCCACGATCAGGAAGCACTCACACCCGCCACACAGGCAGCGTTTGGTGAACGCTTCGGTAAGTTGGACGTGTATCCCTTCATGCACGCTGTCGACGGCCATCCCAACGTCATTCCCATCATCAAGGAGCCAGATGCCACAGTGAATTTTGGCGGTGGCTGGCACACCGACACGTCCTATGTCGAAAAGCCGCCCAAGGCGACCATATTGCACGCGGTCGAAGTGCCGACTTCCGGTGGGGAGACACTGTTTGCTGATGCTGGACGAGCCTATGAGGATCTTTCAGAGGGAATGCGGACCTGGCTTGAAGGGCTGATAGGTATCTACTCACCTCGAGCGGTGCATGGCCGTGATGGTGCGTACACGAAGCTGAAGGCTGCCTCCGGTGACCTGGGTGGTTCGTATGGTGGTTCGGAAAATTTTGCAGAGAGCGAAGTCGAGCACCCGATCATTCGTACGCATGAGGAGACCGGACACAAGAGCATCTATGGTGGACGAGCACATGTCTGGTCCTTCAAAGGGTGGGCGCGCGATGAAAGCAAACCGATCCTCAAATTTTTGACGGATCACCTAACGCAGGATCAATACGTCACCACCTTTAAATGGCGAAAAGGATCTGTTGCCATGTGGGACAACCGGTGTGTGTTCCACTATGCGCTGAATAACTATCCGGGTGAGCGCCGGCACATGCACCGTGTCATCGTGCAGGGGGCTCGGCCAGGTTAGGTAGGCGCGCTTTACTGTCAGCGCAACGAATTACGACGGGTCGTTTCGCGTGAGTTCCGCGCGATCAATGATCGTTAACCCTCGGTCATCAACATCAGGATCCAACAGTTCCGAAAGACACTCGATCTCTTTGGCCTCTTGAAAGATCAACTCGCGTGCTACAAGCAACAGGCGAAGCTGCTCACTGAGGATACGGTTGTCACCGGCGATACCTGAAACACCTCGATCTGGGCGTCAAAGTCGGCGACCAGCTTGTTAAAGACGACGTCCTCACTGATTATGTTATGGCCTCATAGGCTCGACGTTTGAAGGTCTGGTTGAATGCATGGAAGAAGCCGGGCATGCGCTGGGTAAACGCGAGTCCTGCGATGCCATAGTGACGATTGACCCACGAGTGTGTACCGGCAATTCCCGCCCAGTGAAATTCTCCCACGGCACCATCCGGTTCACCGGGAGATGGTTTTGACTTGATGGCGACGCCCAGACCAAAGGTGTGGTCCTGCATCATGCCGCCGGGAAGATGGACGGTCAGCCCTTCAGGCAGGTGGTTTTCGGTCATCAGATCAACCGTCTCTGGCTGCAGTAACGTCGTGTTTTGCCAGCGTCCCCGGTTGATCAGCATCTGTACGAAGTGTGTGTAGTCAGCAATGCTGCTAAGCAGCCCGCCGCCACCGGAACAGAACGCGGGTGGCTCGCTGGGGTCGAACGCGAACATCCCGGACATTGGATTCAGACCTTTCGATTCATCCATCATATCCACCGGGGCGTACAGGCTAGCGAGGCGATCAGCCTTGTCTGCCGCGACATGGAACCCTGTGTCGTGCATGGCCAATGGGCCAAAAATTCGTTCAGCGAGAAAGTCTGCGAATGATTGACCGGACAACACCTCGACTAGGCGCGCGAGGATGTCGGTCGCGATACTGTATTGCCATCGAGTGCCGGGTTGTCGTGACAACGGAATCTCGGCGAGCTTATCGATCATGCTATCAAGCGTACCATTGCGATCCTGGACACCGGTCTCCATGAACAGTCGATCCACGGGTGATTCCTGGAACGTGCCATAGGAGAAGCCCGCGGTGTGCGTAAACGCCTGTCGGATTGTTGGCGGCGATGACAGGGGTTCGGTGTCAGAGACATCGCTAGTACCGGGTTTGAGGACCTTCAGGTGATCAAGCGCAGGCAGGTATGCAGCGAGCGGGTCGTCCAGCTGGTACTTGCCTTCTTCATAGAGCATCAGCATCGCCACCGACGTGATGATCTTGGTGTTTGAAAAAATCCGGTGGATGGTGTCCGTACGAACAGGGATCTTTTCCTCAATGTTCGCGCAGCCGTAACAGGCCTCGTCAACAACCACGTCATCTTTCAGAAGGACGGTTGCGATACCTGCAAGCACCTGGCGATCTGTCAGGTCGGTCAGTTCGTCAGTGATGCCCGTGGCAGCCAGACGTTCGGTGAGTGAGCCTGAAATGGTAATCTCCTGATCGTGATGCCTAGGCAGTGTGCGGCAATTGGTGGGCACCCGCAATATGACTGTAATCGTTGAATCGAGGAGGAGACATGCAGCAGAACAATAAGTGGGAATCCGGCATCTGACGGGTGGGGAATACTGTCATTCGCCCGATCCATCGGGCAAATTGCATTGTAGCCGGGTTCAGCTCGGGCTGACGCTCCCGTATGGAATCGTCAATCCGCGCCGGTGTGATTTTTCTTTGTGTCGGCGACGCGGCGCGATTGCCGGTACCGTGTCATTGGCGGGGTTGCGAGTGGTTGCAGGTGAGGATGCGCTCAGCTGTTACCAGTTCAATACGCACACAGCTCGTCATTATTTTTGCCGTCACTGCGGAATCTGTACACATCATCAACGGCGATCGAATCCCGACGAATACGGGTACAAAATCGCCTACCTTGAGGGGGTGAATCCTTTGTTGCCAGATGCGCTGGGGGAGGTTCCAACCTCCGAAGGGGTCAATCACATCACGGATCGACGTCAGGGTGATGGCCGATGAGTTCGAAAGAGACGCACTGGGGACCCGTGCTGAACAAGGTGACTGCCTGGTGACCCGGCTTGTCGACGGACATCCCCAGTTGCTGTTGTTTCGTCACCCGATCGCGGGTATCCAGATACCCGCAGGGACCGTCGAGCCGGGTGTGGCGGCAGACGATGCTGTGATAGGCGCAGCGATCGAAGAAACGGATCTGTTCCGGTTTACGCCGCCGACTCTTTTGTGGAGGTAGAGGAGGAAACTCTCGCGCCAGGCGAGTACCGCGTGTGTCAAAGACCCGTTTCCTGCATGGACCGCAGACCGCGGCCACCAGCTGGGGGCGTTACCACGGGGGGTGGTTGTGAAGCAGCAGCACCAGGAGGAATCATTGGTGCAGGTGTCCTATGAGGAACGAGACCTGAATACAGGCAGGTTGATGGCGAGCCATCTGGGGTGGGTGAAGAGTGATGCGCTGGGGCAAAGGCGTCGCCGCTCTTTCTGTCATCTTGCGCTACGAGAATCCGCGAGAGACACTTGGTTTGTGCAGACCGATGGTCATCGGTTTGAGCTCTTCTGGGCCGATCCCGGAGCACCTGATACGCGGCCGTCGATCGTTGCCCCCCAGCAAAGCTGGTTGGATGTTCTACTGGATTCGGAAGTGGGGCGCGTCTGGAGCTGAGTGATGGCCCTGTTCTTTTGCATCAGAGGCGGTTCAGGGGTGGAACAGGTATCGGTGCCACCAGTTAGCTCATCGTAGCTCTTGTGCTTGTCTTCCCTGAGGTCGGTGACCACCGTAGTCAGCACGCTCTCGAACTCGGTGCAGGTACCAGGATCTCGCTGTTTTCGGTCACGATCATGTGTGACAGCTGACTGCGCGTATATTCACCCACCTTGATACCCGCACGGTTGGCAAAGATGAACTTGTCCTGTACCGGAATGATCGCCACCAGTTTGCAGGGGGTGGATGCGCCTTCCATGATCGGGAGCTTGACCCAGGCGTCCACGCGCAAACCGGCCACTGCTAGATCTGCCGATTCAAGTTTCTTGTGTGCCTTTTCTCGCAGCAGGAGGGAATGTTTCTGCTTCTGGCGTGCGACCTTGCGGTGATGCATCAGAGCCTGAGCCAAAGCTTCTTTTCGCTTGGCCAGGAATACGTGTGACATATCACGGCGTCGGTTGACTTCAGCAGTCTGGATTTCCTTTTTCTTTTGCTGCTGTACTTGCAGCACCACCGTATACAGATGTTCGTAGATGATTTGGTGTGCAGCCTTACCGACAGAGAGCGGCCGGATGGTCTCGTTGGAGAGATAGTTGGCCATCTCACCGTAGGACATGTGCAGTACCTTGCGGCGGTTGTGGTTGGTAAAGAGCAGCCGCCCGGTGTCGGACCAGTTCAGGATCAAACAGATACGCGCGACCTTTTCGTCGTGTTCGTCGTGTTCGTCGCGGTCGTCGAACAGAAACCACTGGTTTTTATCGAAAGTGGTGAGGTCGTCCAGATAACGTTATTCTATGCCCACCGTTGTCTCGCAGACCGATTTATCGATGTCGAGCAGATCAAAGTCGCAGCCTTCAGACGGATGGCCCGCCATGATCTTGTCGTGTTCTTCTTCCACGTCAGCCATCGAGGAGACTGTCTTGCTGGTATCGAACGGCATGTGTTCACAGAACTCGGCGATGGAACGCGGGATTTCGACGGTGAGTTCGCGCTGCCTGTCCACGTTCTCCTGTGGCATGAGCGACCAGACCAGCGCTTCAGTGAGTTTGCCCACCCTTTTCCATTCTTTTGAATCGGGTCCAAAGGCGTTGAACACATGTTGCATGAACTCGTACCAGGAACCCTGCAGCATGAAGATGATAAAGAGCGGCAGTTGCTTGCCTTCCATGATCTCATTGGGGCGCATGGCGGCATGGAATTTGCCCTTTTCGGATGCCAGGTCAGCCATTTCGCTATCACACAACCGGGATTTCAGTATCTCGTAGATCGGGTTTTCCTTACCGAACAGTGAGACCAGTTGATGCAGGCACTCCTCGAGTGTGTAGCGGTCGCTGATCATCGCCCGGACTGGTTCGTCAATTCGATCGATAAACTGGTCACCGAGAATGCCAGGATCCTCACTCCACCCGATGCACTCTGAAATCAGAATATCGATCAGTCTCAGGATGGGCGTTCGATGGGGGATAATGCGGATGTCTTCCTCCTCGAGGGCTTCGACAGCCACAAACGGGGCGATATCTCGGACATAGGCTTCGACACGGAAATCGAGGTCTGTCTTGCGCAGAATCTGAGTGATCGCATCGTCAACAAAAGCGATCAGCGAAAAGTCATCGGGACTGAGGTGAAGCCCGGGATGGTGTTTGCCGAGTTGGACTTGGATCGTATCGACGTGCTCGTCAATGGACATTGCAGGCAGCTTGATCAGCAACTCACACAGTGCACTGGTTGAAATATCTGCGCCCGTCGGCTTGAGCGGGCTGTAGTGCACACGGAGTGCTGCGTTGACGTTGTCCAGGGACAGGTTTTGCAGCTGATCAGACATGTTTGGAGACGTTCGTCATGGCACCGACATGTTGGCAGAATGGTTTCCTGGAACAGTGAAGCCCGTCACAGAGTACGAGCCGTCCGTCGAGTCCCCAAAAGTGGTCAATTTGGCCACCTATCGGTCCGAAACTGCGTATCGATGGCTTGTCGGGTTTCATAAACATAAAAATATCAACAACTTAAAAATTGGCACGGGTTCTGCGTCTGGAAGGTCGTATTCACCATTGGTCGCAGGACCCGGCGCGTATGAAACACATTGTCCGCTCTCCCTACCAATTGTTGCTGCTGGCAACGGGTGTGCTTCTACTCTTTATCAGTCTGATGAGTCTGATCTTTCCCCTGATTCCCGGATTATTGTTTCTGATGCTTGCGCTGATGGTCATAGGACGGGTGTTTCCCGCAATGAAGGCGTGGGTTGACCGGAATAAGATCCTGTCTCGGATACAGGACCGGATAGAGCGACTGGATGGTCGTTCGGTGCTGACTTTCGCAAAGGTGGCCGCGTTGATTGTGGTTCAAGCAGCCGTGACCGCGATGGCGTTCGCCTGGAGACTGATGCGACGCGTGACCCGCAGATCGCCTCCCACGCGAGCGCTTTTCCACGATCCCCGGTGATGGTTTACTGCACCCAGTCCCAGACTGGAGTGTGCCATGAAGTATGCCGTCGAGTTTCCTTCGGTCAGCTATCGCGATGGTCCGGAAAGTGTTCTTCGACTGGCGAAAGCCCTAGAGGATCTCGGCTACGATCAGCTCGATATGTTCGATCACGTGGTGATGGGGTACCCCACTGACTCACGACCTGCGCCTCGTTATCCACCGCAGATGCCGATCATGGAAGCGCTGATGATGCTGTCGTTTGTGGCGGCTGGTACGCGGCGCATTGGACTCGGTACCGAGGTGCTTGTGCTGCCACAACGCAATCCCACGCTGGTGGCCAAACAGGTGGCAACGCTGGCGATTCTGTCTGGTGGACGGGTGCGTCTTGGTGTTGGCGTGGGCTGGCAGCAATCTGAATTCGAGGCGTTGGGAGAGGATTTTCATACCCGGGGTCGACGCTGCGACGAAGCGATTGATCTGCTCAGGGCCTACTGGCGAGATGATGTGGTGAGCGCCGCGCCGCCGGAGTACCAGCACTATGCATTCGACAGTATTGCCATGGAACCCAAACCTCCCGGGATACCCATCTGGCTGGGCGGAACTGCGGATGCTGCCTTGCGACGTTGCGGTGAGAAGGGTGATGGCTGGCTCGGAACGGCGGCTGCGAATATCCTGCAGGCCATAGAGATTCGCGATCGTGTTAGGGACTACGCGAGTCAGGCTGGTCGCGATCCAGACACGCTTGGCTTTCAAATGATGCTGGCGAGTCCGCCACAAAAGAACAGTGACAAAGGATTCTTTGCGGACGATACGCAGGTACTGGCAGCGGCCGGTTCGATTGCAGAAGCTGGCTTTGACTGGATGACGCTCAACATGACGGCGATGTTTCAGGCTGGCGCGCGAACTGAATCATCCATGATCAATCGTCTGGAAGCGTTGATCACGCTGCTAAGGCGCGAGATTGGTTGACGCGCATTACGTACGTTGCAGCGCAGCGTTACATCTTGACCAGTAATCAGGCACAGTCTGAGTATTGCTTGCTAGGAATCGATATCAGTGCCACAACATCCGTTCAGTCAGCCGCGAGGTCGTATCGAGACCTTCAGAATCGAGTCGGAAGCGCTCAAATGCAACGTACTCGCTGATCCCAGTACCCGCGATATTGCCGTCTACCTGCCGGAAGGTTATAACGATTCCGATGAGGAATATCCGTTGTTCGTGGATATCGTGGGCTTTACCAGCAGCGGGTTTGGACATCTGTCGTGGAAAGCGTTTGGTGAGAGTGTTCCCCAACGTGTCGATCGACTGGTATCAGAGGGCAAAATGGGCAAGGTCATCGTTGCACTGCCGGACTGTTTCACGACGCTGGGCGGGAACCAGTATGTGAACTCCTCCGCGATGGGCAACTGGGCGGACTTTTTGACCCTAGAGATGGCACCGGCGCTGGAGAATCACTACCGGATTCGTAAAGGCGCAGAGAATCGGGCGCTGTTTGGTAAATCCAGTGGCGGATACGGCTCGATACTGCATGGTATGCGCCACGCCGAACATTGGGGCGGCATTGCCTGTCATTCGGGTGATATGGGCTTTGAGGTCTGTTATCTGAATGAGATGCCAAAGGTTCTCATGCACCTTGCCCGTTTTGGCGGTGATGCAGGGAAGTTCATCGATAAGGTCAAAGGGGACAGGAAGATGGGCGGTGGTGATTTCCACATGCTCATGATCATTGCGATGGCGGCGTCGTATGACCCTGATCCTGATTTACCGTATGGGCTCCGCCTGCCAGTCACCACGGATACCTGCGAGGTCATCCCTGAACGCTGGGAAAAATGGCTCGAATGGGATCCGGTGCAGCTGATTGAGAGTTCGGATGTCCAAGAGAATCTCAAGGGGCTCAAGTGTGTATACATCGATTGCGGCAGTCACGATCAGTACAACCTATTATTTGGTGCTCGCAGACTTACTCGACGATTGAAAGAACTTGGGATCGAGCACCATTACGAGGAGTTTCCGGATAGCCATTCCAGCGTGGACTACCGGATGGACCAGTCGTTGCCGATGCTATACAAGGCGCTGACGAAATAACGTACCCGGCAGCGCGTCAGGCACTGCCGGGTAGTTCGGGTCAGCTTATGCTGGTCAACTGTTCGAGTTCAGGTCGACCGTCCATGAAGGCGCCCATTTCCCGTCCAAAGGAACGGAAGTGGTCAGATTTGCCGTGTGCCGCCATGGCATCGCCGTCCTTGTATTGTTCGAGTACGACGTAGACGTTTGGATCTTCGCTGCGATGGCAGGAATAGAAGTTGTTGCCGACCTCGTTCTCAGCAACAGCAGCTTCCAGTTTTTTGAAAACCGCTTCGAACTCTTCGTTCTTGCCTTCCTGAATCTTGATACGAGCGATCATACCGATAGCCATGGAGATGTCCTGTGTGATGTATAGGAAAAAGAGAACGGCGATTCTCATGGCAACTGGTGATTGAAGTCAACCAACCCTAAGATGCATGGACAGGTTATGGGAGTGATGGTGAGACAGACATGAGCAGGATTCTGGTCACGGGTATGAGTGGGCTGGTGGGTCAGTCGGTCAGGCAAAAGCTGGCGACTGACCATGATCTATCAGCACTCAACCGCAGCAACGTGGAAGGCGTTCCAACGGTACAAGCCAGCCTCGACGACTACGAGGGGATCAGGCCCGCCTTTGATGGTATTGATACGGTGGTGCATCTGGCGGCCAAGATCACCGATGCGGTGGGCTGGGATGAACTGCTGGCGATCAATGTCATCGGTACACGTAACGTCTTCGAAGCGGCGGCGGACGCGGGTGTTAAGCGGGTTGTGTTTACAAGCTCCGGTGCAACCGTCTCCGGATGGGAAAGATCCGAGCCCTACCGAAGTATTGTCGCAGGTGACTACGACAACGTTGGCGAGATCCCGATGATTGATGAAACGACGGCCACCAGGCCCGGGAACCTGTACGCCAGTACCAAGGTTTTTGGTGAATCGATTGCACGGCGTTATGCCTACGAGCACGACATGTCAGTGATCAGCCTGAGAATCGGCTGGGCCAGTGAGGTTGATCGGGCTGAGAATGCCCGCCAGATTTCCGTCTTCAACAGTCGGAGGGATGTTGTGCAAGCGATCGAACGTTCGCTCACTGCGGAGTTAGCCGAGGAGTACGACGTGTTTTTTATCCTCTCGAATAATCGTTGGGGCTACCGCAATATTGAGCATGCCAGACAGGTGCTGGGGTATGAACCACAGGACAGCGCTGACGAATAACCTGCAACACACTCGATCGGTAGAGACCGCATATCGTGTATCGCGTGACTGACATTCCCGCTGACGAAATTTATCTGCAGGCGATCCGCGCCTCGGGCCCGGGCGGCCAGCACGTCAACAAAGTGTCAACAGGCATTCATGTACGTTTTGATATCGACGCGTCGTCGTTGCCACTATCGGTGCGACAGCGCTTGCGCGCGATTCGCGACCGACGGGTGACGCCGGACGGCAAGGTGGTCATTAAAGCCACACAGTTCCGAAGCCAGGAGAAGAACCGTCAGGATGCGCTGTCGCGCCTGGATGATCTGTTGATTGAAGCTCAGCGCAAACGTAAACACCGGATCAAAACGAAGCCGTCCCTTGCGTCCGTGCAGCGACGGCTAACGCGCAAGAACAAGCGGGGTGATCGCAAGCGGTTGCGGACGAAACCGAGAGATGAAGACTGACCAGCTACAATGCCTGTTGACGCCAGGCTCGTTGGACTGGTGACTACTTACTCGGCCTTCGGTTTCTTCAGCGTAGTGGCAAGAATTGCATAACCCAGGGTCCCGGACAGCAACGAGCCGATGATAATCCCCAGTCGTTCATCAAACCCGGTGTCCACACCGCCAAAGGCCAGAGAGCCGATAAACAGGCTCATCGTGAAGCCAACGCCACACAGTGCGGCGGCGCCGTAGAGACTGCCCATGGATACACCTTTCGGCAGACTTGCAAAACCCAGTCGAATCGCGAGATAGCAACACGCGAAGATGCCCAGTTGTTTGCCAACGAACAATCCGAGCACGATGCCGCTCGTGACAGGGTGGAGTGACAGGTCCACCTGGCTTAGATTGATACCGGCATTGAAGAACGCAAAGATTGGCAAGATCACAAATGCCACGGCGGGATGCAGGTCATGCTCCAGTTCTTTCAGTGGTGAGTGATCCGGATCGTCTTTTGCTTTTATGGGGATGAACATCGCCAGGATGACGCCCGCCAGTGTTGCGTGTACACCTGACTTCAGCATAGCAACCCACATCACCAGGCCAAAGACGAAGTACAAGCTCGCCTCATCGATGCGTTTGATGTTGAGAAAAGCGAGCATCACGATGCAGGCGAGGGCAACGGCAAGCGCTAGCACCGAGATACTGTCGGTATAGAACAGCGCGATGATGATGATCGCGCCGATGTCGTCGAAAATGGCAAGGGATGTCAGGAACACCTTCAGGCTGGTCGGTACCCTGGAGCCCATCAACGTCAGAATGCCCAGCGCAAATGCAATATCCGTGGCAGCCGGAATCGCCCAGCCCTGGCTGTTCAGCGGATCGTCGTAGTTGAAACACAGGTATACAGCTGCCGGGATGGCCATGCCACCCACAGCACCGACGGCGGGCAGGACAATCTGCCTGGGATCTGACAGTTCTCCCTCAATCAACTCGCGCTTCAGCTCCAGACCCACCAGCAGGAAGAAGATGGCCATGAGACCGTCGTTGACCCAGAGGAGGAGTGGTTTGCCCAGCGTGAAATCGCCGATCTGGATGGAAAATGGCGTATCAGTGAGTAGCTGGTAATACGGAAACAGCGGCGTATTGGCCATGATCATGGCCGCAACCGCTGCTCCCATCAGCATCAGACCACCGGCAGACTCGCCTTCTAGGAATTCGAAGATGAACCGGCGTTTACGTGTGGCCATCAATGGCTCCCAATGAACTCATGTCTATTTTATGGCGATTGGGTTGAGCGGGGCATCCACGGCTCCCGGAACGTTGAGCGGCTGTGCCGCTAAGAAGAACTCGTAGTGCCCATCCTCACGACAATCTGCCGCGAGTTCTTCAAGTCTCCAGATCTCACCCATATAGACGCCCAGGTCACGGAGGAGGGCACCGTGAATTTCCAGGGTCTTGGCCGAGTCCGGGTTCGGCAGGACCTCAAGCGCGATATTGTCTGCAGCCATCGCCGCAATTCGATGGTCGGCAATCCATCCCTCGACATCCATGCCGATACCCGCTTGGGGCTCGATGACATAACTGGCGCGTTCGATCGGATCGCTGAGTTCGTAGTAGCCGGGGACTACATCGGTATGAAGCAGGACGATGTCGCCTTCTTTGACCGATGTCTTCTGGGCTTTCAATGCAGATTCGATATCTGCGCGCGTGATTTCATAGCCCACAGGTAACTCGCCACCCTTATGGGAGAGTACGTCGATTAGAATGCCGCGGCCGGCAAGTGATGTCACAACGTTCTCAATCCCCAGCTTTGTGGCACCACCATTGGCGGGCGCGGTCTTGATGGTTCACTCGAAGACGCCGTTTTACAGGGGGTGTCTCCGTACCAGGCGTGCGGCAGTCCGTCCCATTGCGTGCTGCCCTGTAATGGCATGTAGATTTAGTCATCCGCGAATTTCATTCTGCCGATCGCCGGTGGTTGCACGGCTACGTAGTCGGTCCCCGTACCTGTCATGATATGTTGAGGCGGAATACGTGATGGATGAACCGGTCCGGCGGCCGCGATCTGTATCGCGAGCGAGAACATCTCACCACTTTTGATGAGGCGCGCAGCTTTTACAATGTGTTTGGCGGCTATGTATTTGGCGGCGCCTTTCTGGTCGTCATCACCCCAACGTCCCCAGTTGTTGAGCTCACCGGGTCCATCGGCAGCTTGAGTCAGTGCGGTATACATCATCAGGCTGATGAGAAGGAGTCTGGATTTCATAGCTTGTCCTCCTGCGGGCTTGTAGTCACTTTCCCGTAAAGTTACCGGGCCTGCGTTCTGCGACCGCTTTCACACCTTCCTTGTGATCGGTGGTTTGTTGCAGCCGCAATTGTTCGCGACCTTCAATGTCGGTTGTGTCCTTGACGGCCTGCGCAAGACCGGGCCTGATCTGCTCACGTAATGACACCACGGCCAGAGGTGCATTTTCCGCGATTTCCTCAGCCAGTGTGATGGCGGCGTTTCGTACGTCTTCTGTGTCCGTGAAAATATCACCCAGTCCCCACTCCATCGCGGTTTCACCATTGATTCGCCGCCCCGTGAAGAAAAGGAGATTGGCTTTCTGCACACCGATCAGCCTGGGCAGGGTGTGGGTGAGTCCGAAGCCAGGGGTGAAACCGAGTTTGACAAAATTAGCGGTCATACGCGTGTCCGGACAAACGATCCGGAAGTCGGCCATGACAGCGAGGCCGAGTCCACCACCGACTGCGGCGCCCTGGACGGCAGCAATAACGGGCGTCTTGCAGTCAAAGAGACGCACGGCTTCGGTATATAAGGGATTAGGGTTGTCCAGGGTTCGTGCTTTGCGATCCTCTGCACCTGCCGACGACCCGAAATTTGCACCGGCGCAGAAATGCTTGCCTTCCGAACAGAGTACGATGGCGCGGCAGCGGTCATCCTCATCCAGCCGTTCAAAACTATCGGCCATGTCCTGAATCAGGTCCTGGTCAAAATGATTGTTGGGTCCCCGCTTCACCTCAACCTTGACCACGTGATTGGGTAACCAGGTGATGGTCAGATCACCCACAGTTTCTGTTGTCTCATTCGCCATGATGTTCTCCTGACTGCGTGGTTGTTCTCGTGCTCGCGGAGACCAGTGGTGCTGCTGCGACCCAAGAATTTGCCGTGAGTAAATCACACACCCAGGGGGTTGGCCACTCTGTCAAAGAGGCGTCGGGTCCAGGTGTTCAGTGAACTTGATTGTGCCAAAACGGCGAGCGAATTCACGGCGTGCTAGCGGCTGATTTGCCGAGACGTGTCGTCCGGGAAGGTGTACAGGTGACCTCCCTGGGCCCAGGTCTTGAATCCGTAGGAGCGGGCGGTTTCACAATGTGCCTACCAGTTGTCGCTGTAGTGCATCAACACCATTCGTTCCTTGATGTCGGCAGGCAATCCTGCGAGTTCATCCAGTGACGCATGGACACCGCCCGTGAACAGCTGGCAGTCATGGAAGGTCACGTCGAAGTGATAATGTGCATTCAGAGAGATGAGTAGATCGGGATCGCATCGTGTATCTGAGGTGAATAGTACCCGATCGTCCAGGATCACGCCTGTACTCCATTGGGAATCGCGCCAGCTGGATGCATCGTCGGGGAAATGCATGGTCCTCGGCAACTTGATATCGATGTTCCCCAGTTGAGTGTGCCATGTTTCGCGAGGCTGGCTCTCCATCTCGGTTGGACGCACCACATGTCAGAGGTCCTCGAATGACAGACCCTGACTTTCTTATTGTTCCGATCCGCCTCTCAGGGACTGATTCCACAGAATGTCCTGGTAGGTCTCGGTGATGACCATTG
>NTKD01000060.1 GCA_002457275.1 OM182 bacterium MED-G24 | reverse complement strand
AAAAGGACCCGTACGTCGGTGCCCTGCGTCGATGCCATCGTCGTGGAAAGCGGGATTACTTCTTGGACCGGCTACTCTCCGCAGCAGTCATCGAAGCACGCGGTACCGAGCGATTCGGCTGTCTCGCGACCGCCATCAGTGATCCGGAACTTGCAAGGTTTTACGACACACTCGCAAGATCAGAGGCGACTCACACTCAGCTGTTCCTTGACCTGGCCACGGAGTATTTTACACCTGATGAAGTCACCGATCGCTGGTCATTCTGGCTCGACCAGGAAGCCGAATTATTTTCAAAGCTCCCCATACTCCCGCGACTCCACTGAAATAGATCACTCACGATCCAGGTCGCCGGGCCACGCTTTTCTAAACATCTTCCGATGAGAACTCATGACAACCCACAAGGCAGTCGAGCAATACCTGTCGAGGCACGCTGAAGCAGAAGTCCGCTTCCTGCCTGACCTCACGTTCGGAAGAAGCTACACCCATGTGATGGTCATTCCCGCATTCCAGGAAGAACAAAACGATATTCTCACCGCGGTCGGTCGCATCGATGAGCATTTTCTTCTGATTGTCGTCTGCAACAGCACCGGTCCAGACGAGATGACCGCACGTTTGCACCAGACGCTGACTGCCGGTGGAGCGGCAACGCGCGCTGGCAACCTGACCCTGGTAACCGGTCCCGAACACGACCTCCTTGTTGTCGATCGCGCCAGCCATACACGTTTTATTCCAAAGAAGCAGGGGGTCGGTCTGGCGCGTAAAATCGGCGCAGATATCGCGCTCGCGCTGATTGATCAGCATCTTGCAGATTCACCGGTGATCTTCATCACGGATGCGGACACTCACCTGCCTTCGGACTATTTCCAACGCGTCGATGCCGTGCGGTCCGACGCCACCAGCGACAACGCAATAGAGACTGCTGCATGGATCTACCCGTTCGACCACCTTACCCAACTCAGCGAAGATCATCCTGATCGAGTCGCGATGGCACTGTACGAAGCCTCCATTCACTACTACGCGGCCGGTCTGCGCTGGGCAGATTCCCCCTATGGTTACACCACTGTCGGCAGCGCTCTCGCACTGTCGCCTGGCCACTACGCACAGGTCCGGGGATTCCCAAAAAGGAATACGGGCGAGGACTTCCACATTCTCAACAAACTGCGCAAAACGGGACGCGTCCGGTCAATGCCTCTGCCTTCAACCCCTGCAATACAGGTCTCTTCGCGACTAAGCAGCCGGGTGCCTATAGGAACCGGAACGGCGGTCCGCGATATCACCGCAATGTCGGACCCAATCAATGAGTTCCTGTTCTACGATCCTGAGACCTTCGCTCAGCTGAAACTTCTGCTGTCCGAGGCAACCAGCCGTCTTCATGAGCCAGCACCCTGTGAGTCGGACTGGCTGCCCGCCCCATCTGACACCGCGCTCAGCCAGGTGTCGCAACAGCTTGGTGTGGGAGAAGCCATGGTCCGCAGTTGCCGCCAATCGTCCGATCCTGTGCGCAGAATCAAGGCATTCCACGACTGGTTCGACGGCCTGCGAACACTGCGCCTGATTCATGGCCTAAGGGACGATTCATATGAATCACTGCCGTTTTCCCGGTTGATATTACTTCCCCTGTTCTCTGATAAAGTGCGACTTCCTGATGAGGGGCGGGCTGGCATCACCGAGCCCGCAACAGAGTCACCGATGGAATTCTCCAAGAGACTTCAACACTACCTGCATACCACTCACGGGTGATTCTACCTCCCTGCCCAACACATGGACTGCCGTGCGATGCATTTGCACGGAACATGATAGAATCCGCGACCCAAAGGCGTACGTCCCCCGGATATACCCTCACGATCAGCCCACAGATAACCAACTCGAATCACACAAACAGCCACGACATGCCCACCAAACGGGGCAGACTCACATGAACACACCCAGACACGAAACCCGGACTGCCGCAAAGGTCTTTATCGATGGCCAGGCCGGTACCACCGGGCTTCAGATTGACCGCCTGCTTGGTTGCCATGAGCAGATCGAGATACTTCGTATTCCTGAGGCGGACAGGAAGAACCCGGATAAGAAACAGTCGTTTCTCGATGCGGCCGATATCGTCGTATTGTGCCTGCCTGACGATGCGGCACAAGAATCAGCAGCCATGTGCCATGCCGACACAAGGATACTTGATGCCAGCACCGCACACCGGGTAGACCCCGAGTGGACCTATGGGTTACCGGAACTCACCGCGGACAGGCGACAGACCATTGCCGGCGCCACTCGGGTGTCGAATCCCGGTTGCTGGCCAACCGGTTTTCTCCTTGCGATAAGACCACTGGTCGATGCCGAGTTGCTGGACGCTGGGCAGACGTTGTCGGTCAACGGTGTATCTGGCTACTCGGGCGGCGGACGTCAGATGATCGAGCGATACGAGACAAGAACTGCTGATCACCCGAACGATCTCTGGTACTCACGGCCGTATCGGCTGGGGTTCGGGCACAAACATCTCCCGGAAATGCAGAAAGAATGTGCTCTTTCCAGACCACCTCTTTTCATGCCGTCCGTCGGTCACTTCGCCCAGGGTATGCTGGTCAACATCCCGATCGATGCCAGTTTCCTGAATCAACCGGCGGATGCCCTTGCTATCCAGGCACTACTGTCGGAGCGTTATGCAGAGGAACCATGCGTTCGCGTCCATTCCCCCAACGAAAATAGCGTTCTGGAAGACGGGTTCCTCGATCCCCAGGCCAACAATGGCACCAACCGTATTGATCTGTTTGTCTTCGGAAACGACGAACAGATATTGGTAACAGCGCGCCTCGATAACCTGGGCAAGGGGGCTTCCGGCGCAGCCGTACAAAACATCAACATCATGCTCGGTCTGGATGAAATGTCGGGGCTGACTATCTCCGGTGTCTCCACATGACGTACCAGGACCTCAGCAAAGCGGAACTCGAAGCGCTACACGCATCGCTCAGTGAGCGTCTTGACGCGGTTAAAGCCGAGAAACTTTCGCTCGACCTGACGCGGGGCAAGCCTGGCGCAGACCAGCTGGACCTGTCGAACGAGCTCGACGGCATACTGAACGGCTTCTATCTACTGCAGGATGGAACGGACGTCAGAAATTACGGTGGCATCCTGGGGATTCCGGAAGCGCGAGAATTTGGTGCCGAACTGCTTCAGGTACAAACCGATGAAGTCATGGTCGGAGGCAACAGCAGTCTGACTCTGATGTATCTCTACCTTAACATGATGATGGAGCAGTGGCAGACAGAGGATCATCCGCCACGATTCCTCTGCCCTGTACCCGGGTACGATCGACATTTCGCCATCTGTGAAGAATTCGACATCGAAATGACGCCGGTTCCCATGACAGCCTCGGGCCCGGACATGGACACCGTCGAGCGTCTCGTTGGTGAAGACCCATACATCAAGGGCATCTGGTGTGTACCGAAATACTCCAACCCCACAGGCTGTACGTACAGTAATGACACTGTCAAACGCATGGCACAACTGCCAGAGATCGCTGGTGAGAACTTTGTGATTATGTGGGACAACGCATACATCGCCCACCATCTCACCGAGACACCGGAGCCACTCCATTCGATCATGGATTGCTGTCGGGCGGCCCAAACAACCGACAGTCTTGTGATTCTGGCATCAACCTCAAAAATCACGTTCGCAGGTGCTGGCATCTCGTTCCTGGCCACAGCGCCGGAACAGCTGTCGCTTTTCGAACGTTACCTGGGTATCGCCATGATTGGTTTCGACAAAGTGAACCAGCTACGTCATGTCCGGTTTCTCAAGGATCAGACGGGACTCGCGGAACATATGGAAAAGCACCGTCAGATCCTAGCGCCAAAGTTCAACCGCGTGCTCTCAATCCTTGAGTCAGAACTGGGAAACGCCGGTATCGCGACCTGGACCCAACCCGAGGGTGGGTACTTTGTCTCCCTGGATACCATGCCCGGGATCGCCGGCGACGTCATCAGGATGGCCTCGGATGCAGGGGTGAAACTGACACCCGCTGGCGCCACCTTTCCGCACGGTCAGGACCCGGATGATCGTAACATCCGGATCGCCCCAACCTTCCCGCCCGTTGAACAACTGGACAAAGCCATGTCCGTGCTTGTCCTCTGCATCCAACTATGTTCAGCTGACCACCTTATAAAGGCGTAGCACGTATGTTCACAGGAATCATCGATTGAGTCTTCTTAAAAACCTGTTTGGTTCTGGATCTAGACCGGACAACACCAACTCGCGAGTGGAGGACCGGGCAGACAACCGGCCCGATCAGCACCAGGGTCAATCGGGTGGGGCTTCCAGGACGTCTGGACAAAAGGCTGGTAGCCAGGAGAAAGGCAAGCGACAAAGTCAGCAAAAAAACAAGGGCGGCGCTAGGGATAAAGGCCAGAAGAGCAAGGACAACCGAAGCCGGTCCAACCCCAAGGGGCGAAAACAAACACCCCCCAAGCCGAAACCACCTAATCCCGAAACCATCGGCTTTTTTGGTGAATTGGACCTTCCGGGTGAACTGACCAGCGCAATTGCGGATCTGGGGTTCACAGATGCCACCCCGGTACAGCACGACGTACTACCTCACTCGCTGGCCGGTGAAGACGTCATTGCCCAAGCACAGACCGGGACAGGAAAGACAGCGGCCTTTCTGATCTCCATATTGACCTACCACCTGGAAAACCCCGAGGAATCAGCACGGTCAAAAGGCACACCTTTCGCCCTCGTTATCGCACCAACAAGAGAGCTGGTGCTTCAGATCACCGCAGATGCTGAATCACTATCCGAGTATATTGATATCAATGTGCTGTCCGTCGTCGGGGGTATTGATTACGACCTACAACGCCAGCAACTACAAAAGCAGGTCGACATCGTGGTGGCTACACCTGGCCGTCTTCTCGACTTCTGTCGTTCCCGAACAATCGACCTGGGAAGTGTCGATTCGCTAGTTATCGATGAAGCGGACCGCATGCTCAGCATGGGATTCATTCCAGATGTCAAAGCAATCATTCGACGCACGCCCTACAAGGATGTCAGACAGACGCAGCTGTTCAGCGCCACCTTTAGTGAAGACATCAAAAGGCTCGCGGAAAGCTGGACCCGCGAGCCAGTCCGCATAGAGATTGAACCTAAACAGGTCGCAGTAGAGACCGTTGACCAACGTTTTTACCTGACGGCCAGTGATGCGAAGTTTGACGTCCTGTACAACCTGTTCAATGAAGAATCTGTGAGCCGCGTCATCGTATTCGTCAATCGGCGCGACCAGACCCGCCGCCTCTTTGAACGGATGCGCAAGCACAACATTCGTTGCGGTATGCTCACAGGAGAGGTCCCGCAAAGGAAGCGCATCAAAACACTCGACGATTTCAAGGAAGGCAGAATCCAGGTGCTGGTAGCGACGGATGTCGCGGGACGCGGTATCCATGTGGACGACATCTCCCATGTAGTGAACTACAACCTGCCGGAAGACCCGGAGGATTATGTGCACCGCATTGGTCGTACCGGCCGTGCTGGTTCGGCGGGAACGGCGATCAGTCTTGTGTGTGAGGACGACTCGTTCATGATGCCGGATATCGAGGCCCTGCTGGGCACCAGCGTCAACTACGAACAGCCTGCGCAACACCTGCTGAACCCCGCACCCCAGGCAGCTGGCCAGACTTCACGCTCTCGTCACTGATGGCGACATGATGAACATTCCGTGCACCCGCTCTTCAGCTTGTGCGCGAATCATGATCGGCATGGTCATACCGACCCTGCTCACATCCATCACTGCCTGTAAGTCAAACAGAACACCAGCCCCACTTGTGTCTATTGCGCATGTGGAATCCGTCAACGGCATGCCCAATGTATCTCGAGACCAGCGCGCCTATCTCCTGGGTCGTGCCTCGCAACTCTATCGCGGTGACATCCTTCGTACGGACGAGAACACAGCGATAGTGATGAGATTTGTCGATCGCAGCACGATGACCGTGGGACCAGGCAGTCACCTAGTGTTGCACCAGTACTCTCTGTCGAAAAAGCGCCGGGCGCCCACCGCACTGCTGACTCTCAACCGGGGTTCGCTGCAATTCCGTTCAAGCCCCACCATGCTGCTCGGTCGCGCCAGTCTCACCATACGGACGCCCCTGGCAATAGTGGAGTCACGGAGCAACAATCTACTGGTTTCCGTGTCACCAGATCGACCGATGGAAGCGTTGATGCTGACCGGTCGTTTGATTCGGGTGCGCAACGATCACGGTGAGTCCACCGCGAAGAATCCTTCTGCAGGTATTTCAGTAGGTGCCGGCAGTGCGCCCAGACCACCTCGACGATGGTCGTTAAAACGCGTTGAGCGGGCCCTCAACCAGTTGAGGGCTATTCAGGAGGTCTCTGTCATACCTTCAGCGAGAGTGCAGCCACCCCGGCATGAACTGGTAGGGGTCGACACCATCGTCCCTGTCGTAACTGACCTGGGCATCCGATAACAGATCTTGTAGTCCTCTTTCCCGATAGGAGTCAAACACCTCCGTACAGCCACCGATAAACTGTCCCCCCACAAAGACCTGTGGGATTGTCGGCATCCCCGTTCGTTCCGTCAGTGCGGCACGAATATCACCGCCCAGGTTGTCCTCCTGGTATGCCACGGAATCAAGATCAATAGACCGGTATGGAATTTGTCTGTCCGCGAACAGCTTACGTACCGCCCAGCAGAACTCACACCATTCCAGTGCAAACATCACCACTGGCTCATCCGTACTGCTCACCACCTCATCGACAAACTCGCGTCCTTTCTCCGTAAACGCGACGGGAGAAACCACGGGTTTGGCCACATCGTCATCCTCAGCCACATCGTCGGCGGCTGGCGGTGGCGCATCGAATCGTGCCAGCGGTGTGGACCGGGAGATGTCCATCTCTTCCGCATTCATGTCTGTTTCGATACCGTCAAACAGCGGTGTGGACAGGTAGCGTTCACCTGTATCAGGCAGCATGCAGACGATTCGACTACCGGCAGGCGCGTTCTCTGCCACCGTGAGCGCCGCTGACAAGGTGGCACCCGCGGAGATACCTACAAAAATGCCTTCTTCTATCGCCAGTCGTTTTGCACATTCGAGGGCATGCTGACCATTCACAGCGATAACGCCATCCACCAATGACGATGCATCACCCGTGAGTTTGGAGATGAAATCGGGCGTCCAGCCCTGCATCAGATGTGGCCGAAACATCGGGTGACTGCCATCTCCCTGTGCGATCCCAGTACCCAGCAATGGCGCATTGTCAGGTTCACAGACAATCACCCGTGTCTCGGGGCTTTTTTCCTTGAGCACACGGGCGACACCTTTCAGCGTGCCCCCCGTACCGTAACCCGTCACGAAATAGTCCAGTCCATCGTCGAAATCGGACAGTATCTCCTGCGCTGTGGTGCGTGAATGAACATCCGCGTTGGCTTCATTCTCAAACTGACGGGCAAGGAACCAACCGTATTTCTCTGACAACTCCACCGCTTTGGCCAGCATGCCGCTACCTTTCTCCGACGCCGGCGTGAGTACCACTCTCGCACCGAGAAAACGCAGCATCTTGCGTCGCTCCAGCGAGAAGTTCTCAGCCATGGTCACCACCAGCGGATAACCTTTGACGGCACACACCATAGCCAGACCAATCCCAGTGTTTCCACTGGTGGCTTCAATCACAGTCTGACCTGGTTTCAGTGCTCCGCTGCGTTCAGCATCCTCAATGACTCCTAGTGCAAGCCGGTCCTTCACCGAGCCCATGGGATTGAAGGATTCAATCTTGGCGAACAGTTGGACGGATTGGTCGCAAAGTTTGTTGATTTTGACAACCGGGGTACCACCCACGGTTTGCAGAATGTCGTCATATCGCATGGATTACTCCTGTCTATAGTCCCGTCCCGCGCCACTGACTCGCTAGTCACGCATGATCATCTTGCCCTGATTCGCCACCGCATCCGCATGAATGGCCATCTCATCTTCACCATACTCAACATTCGGACGCTGCATCAGGCGGAAATGGCCGAATTGATCTTCTCCAGCAACCAGGGTTGCAGTATCGGCCCCTTTGGTCTGTCGGACGTGCGTCGCACAATACCGGAGGACCATCCCGATCCGGCGGTCCGATGATTTATTCGGACCACTTCGATGGATTGTGCGCACATGATGCAGCGACATCTCACCTGCTGCCAAAGGCGTCATGAAACAGTCCTCCGTCGGCAACGCCGCTTCTATGGTCTGCCCACGACTAAGCAGATTATCCTTTTCGAACGTGTTGTGCTGTTCGTACAACTCACCTCGATGGGACCCGGGAATGAACTCCATGGGGCCTGTCCTAGCACCCGCATCCGACAATGCAATCCAGGCGGTCGCAACATCATGCGGTTCGAGCCCCCAATAGTTGGCATCCTGGTGGAAAGAAACAAACTTGGTGTTGTCCGGTTCTTTGATGAACCAGTTCATCGACCACAACAGCACATCCGGTCCAAGCAAGCTCGTAACAGGTTCCACGATACGTGCATCGGTGACAACGTCATATCCCCAACCCGTCAGCAGATGCAGATCCGTCCGGCGGGAAACCGCTCGTTCGACACCGCCAAAACGTTGCTCAAAGTCCTCGAACTGTTTCCTGAGCTGACGCACCTCATCCTGCGTAAATACAGGCAGTGGAGAAAGAAACCCATCCCTTTGATAGGTATCAATCTGCTCGGCGCTGAGTTGATGGGACATGGTGTTGGCTCTTGCCAATGAAGTCTCGCCCTCATTGTCATCCTCCGGCTGGCCACAGGTCAATTTTCACTGAGCCACTGGCACACGACTCGAACTTGGTGATTGCCCGATGTATGCTCAAAACACTTCCACAGGCGAGATCCCACATGGGCTATGAGAGCATTACCCTCGAGAAGCAGGTCACCGTCGGTATACTGACCTTGAACCGGCCGGAACGACTGAACGCGTGGACCACTGAGATGAACCGGGAGATCATCGATGCTATCGGCGACTGCAACGACGACCCCGCGATAGGCGCCATCATCGTTACCGGTGCTGGACGCGGTTTCTGCGCCGGCGCAGACATCAAGGACAACTTCAAAGCACGAATTGAAAGCGGACGCGACGAGGGCGGCGGTACCAGCGTCAACTACATCGATTTTATTCGGCAGAGCAAACCGATTATCGCAGCTGTTAACGGTGCCGCCGTCGGTGTTGGCGTGACCATGATGTTGCCTTTCGACATCATCATGGCATCAGAACAAGCCCGGTTCGGACTCGCCTTTGTGAAAATGGGCGTTGTCCCAGAGCTGGCGTCCTCTCATTTTCTGGTCGCCCGGCTTGGTTTTGGCGCCGCCAGCGAGATGTGTCTGACGGGTCGACTATACTCCGCGGACGAAGCCCATGAGTTTGGTCTCGCAAACCATGTTGTCCCCGCCTCCCAGTTACTCGACCGTGCCACGGCGCTAGCAAAGGAAATCGCGGGAAATCCGAGTCGTCAACTTCGCATGACCAAGTCGCTACTCACTCGAAACGGGTCAGAAACCGATCTCAATGCCGTCATGAAACGGGAAGGCGAAGCCCTAGAAGAGTGTTACGCCAGCGCTGAACACAAAGAAGCGGTGCAGGCATTTATCGAAAAGCGAGCTCCCGACTTTCGTAATCCAGGCTAGCGCACACACCTTCAGTCTGCCTCCTGGCGGTACCCGCGACCCTCATAGTCGAAGTCCCAAAGGGCCCGGTTCTGCCGATCGTGCAAAAAGTAGTTACTGTGGTACGACCTGATCTCTGAGATGACTCCATCGCGGAAGATGTACCACTCCGATCCTCGCAGAAGCTCAAGCCGGCCCTCCGGCGTTCGCCAGCGCATCGACCACTCGATCACTGCCTCTTCGTCCTGCACCATCGCGTGATCTAGCACCCAGTTCGCCTCGGTCCTGGGTCCCACCTTGGACCAGTACATCGCCAGCGACTCCGCCCCCCGGACAGCGCCATGGTCCGTGAAATAGTGCACAACATCGTCGGTGAACGTCGACTTCATCAACGGTATGTCGGCGGTGTTACAGCCCTCGTAGTACCGCAGGATAGTCTCAATATGTGGATGACCGCTGGTTCTGGTCGACAAAACAGACGCCTTCTCAACAAAATCTGGTCGTTCTTGTAACATATTTGAGATCGGTGAGGTCTGATACATCGCGAACGAACCCAAAGGTCAGACATTCTATATCTCAGATTGCTTCCAATCCGGGCGCTGAAACACCTGTTTCAGATGGCACTCGTGGTCCTTGTGTTCCAGGTACAGACGGCCTGGGCCGATGACCACGCCCGGGAGCCGGGAATCGGTACGAAGCTGTCAGTGGACGACATTGCCGGGAAAGACCACACGGCAACATCGCGATCTCTGTCGTCACTGGCCGGGGAAAATGCCCTGCTGATCTTCTTAAATCGTTCCGCAGACTGGTGACCGTTCTGTCAACGACAGCTCGTGCAGCTGTCAAAGTACCAGACCGCCTTTGAATCCCATGGTCTGAAGGTCATGGCATTCACAATCGATTCGCCCGCCAAACTTCGTAAATTTGTAGGCAAAAACAGTATCGAGTACCCGATTCTTGGCGACCCGAATGGAAAGGTCGCGAACATATTCGGTATCCGTAACAAAGAGATGCGTCGGGGGTCGTTCGCCTATGGCGTACCTCATCCTGGTGTCATTCTCGTGGCCACAGACGGTAACGTTCTGGGCAAGGTCGCCAAACCGGGATACAAGAAGCGCCCGAACTTGCGGAAATCTCGATGATGGTCGGTGAGGCGCTCTCGCCACGCTTGTCTGACACAACAGATCTGAGCGACCAGTCAACCGAGAGCGATTAAGGAACAAACCTGAGAAGGATCAGCCACTCCCAGAGAGAGTGGCCATCCCACCTGCATCAATCTGCGTGAACTGTCTGCAGGTCGACAAAACGTCGGTAGTAACCATCATCGATTGCCATGAGTTCCTCATGGCTGCCCGCTTCACGAAACTGTCCTTCCTCAAGGAACACAATCTTGTCAGCATGCGCAATGGTTGAAAGCCTGTGTGCAATGATGATCACCAGCCGGTTTCGCGCAGCCTCGTGTAGGGACTGAACGAGGTATTGCTCAGTTTCCGGGTCCAGTGCGGATGTGGGTTCGTCCAGGATCAGAATACGTGACTCCCGCAATAGCCCACGCGCGATTGCGATTCGTTGTTTCTGTCCTACGGACAGTTTGCTCATCGTAGTGCCTAGAAGTGTGCCATACCCTTCCGGCAGCTCATGAATAAAGTCGTGGATACCGGCGATCCGTGCTACCCGCTCGACCTCTTCCTCACTGGCATCCGGCTGACCGAACCGAATATTGTCGATGATCGAGTCTGAGAATAGCTGCGTCTCCTGGAATACATAGGTCACTTGCTGGCGCAGACTGGTCATGGTCACATCATTCACGTTGATACCGTCAATGCTGACCGATCCATCGGTGGCAACGCGAAACCGTGGAATCATGTACGCCAGCGAGGTCTTACCTGCACCGGTCGGCCCAACAAACGCAACAATTTGACCCACATCGGCCGTCAGACTCACGTCCGTCAACGCTCGACGTCCATCCGGGAACGTCAGGCCCACATTTTCAAAAGTGACACCCTGAGTGATCGGTGGCAGCTCACGGGTTCCCATATCCTCTTCCTTGGGCAGATCCATCAGCGCATAGACCCGGCGCATCCCCGCCGCGTGTTCCTGCAGATTGATCCAGAGCCACGAAACGCTATCTACCGGCCCTCTCATCCAGTAGAAATAGAACCAGAGTGAACCATAATCTCCCACCGTCAGATCACCTTCGATGACCAGTGACGAAATGAAGAAAAACACCGTCATCTGAATCGCCAGGAACGAGAAGTGCCGAAGTTGTCCCATGGCGATGTAAAGGATAATCACCGCGCGGTGGCGCTTGAAGGACTCTTTGCTGTCTTCATCGAATCGAGCGCGCTCTTTCTCATTGCCGCCCAGGGACTGGACCGCCAGGACATTGTCCATGCCCTCTTCGATCGTACTGGTGGTGATCGTACCCGATGCACGCGTCATCTGGCCGCGTCGACGCATCGCCCCTGAAAAGAACACCGTGGACGCAAGATACAGTGGAATCAGTGCCAGCGTCATCCAGATGATAGCCGGCTGCTCCGGATAAGCGCTAAACATCGTTCCTGCAGCAAGCACAAATACAATCGTCGACATCAGAGGGCGATTGATCACCTCGTAGAAGATGTAGTTGACCGACGGCACGTCATACATCACGCGATACACGGCGTCACCAATCCGCTGGTCTTCAAGCGTGGTCACCGGCAGCGCTTTGATCTTCTCAAACAGGTTGCTGCGCATCGTGTGGACCACGGACTGAGTGAGGCGCATGTTCATCAGGAATTCGAAGTACCCATAGAAACCACCAGCGAAGCTGTGGCCACCATGCACACGGTTTTCCTGACGGGTGGCCTCGTCGAACCCCTCGAACATCCCCGCCTCAGTGGTATCGTTGGCCTCCGGGGCAAATGCCCCTACGAGGATCACCATGAACACAAAACAGATGGTCAGGAACACCAAAATGTCCCAGGCGGTCATCTGCTGCACAATCATGTAGTTGATCAAAGGATCAATGAAGAACGGATAGTTCTTGGCGTCTGCAATCGGTGCATCGAGTACCACATGATCAACGATCATTTTGATTGGCCACGGCAGGATCGTCACCGGGAACAGTAGCGCGCCACCCATCACCACAAACTTGATGGTAAAACGGCCCCAGAAGTAACGCAGGATCTGCATCGTTCGACCGACAATGACCAGTGACTGCCAGGTCGTCATCGTGGTTTCAGTATCAATCAGGCTCGCCCGTTGATTGATACGGTCATCTGACTGTTGTTTCTTGCCCTGTTGCGGATTTTCGACGGTCGCGTCTGTCATGACGTTACCTCCGGATCACCCTGCTGATTGTTGGCGAGGCCTGATTCTGTTTCGACAAATGAACGATACTTGCCACCTTCCAATGCCATCAGCTCTTCATGACTCCCTTTCTCATGAATCCTGCCCCGTTCCAGGTAAAGTATGTTGTCAGCCTGACGGATCGTGGAGATCCGATGCGTGATCAGGAAGATGGCACGCCCACGTCCCCACTCAGCCAGGTTGGACATCACCTCGTGCTCGGTGGCTGCATCCAGTGCCGCGGTCGGTTCATCCAGCACTAATATCGCCGTGTCCCTCACAACCGCCCGTGCGATCGACAAGCGCTGACGCTGCCCGGTCGACAGACGGCCACCCCGGTCACCCAGTTCCGTATCCATTCCCTGTGGCAGTGCGTCGACGTAATCGGTCATACAGCAGATTCTGATCGCTTCTCGGATCTCCGTGTCCGATGCCTCCGGGGCCACGTACCGGATGTTCTCTTTCACGGACAGTGCAAACAGGACGTTTTCCTGAAGCGCGATGGCGATGTTCTTCCGCAACGAGCCCACTTCGTATTCGCGCAGATCAACACCATCGATAGATATGTCCCCCTCATCGGGGTCAAACAGGCGCAATAACATACTCAGCACGGTTGTCTTCCCTGACCCGGTAGGCCCGACAATGGCAGTGATGGTTCCCGGGTTTGCAGAGAAGCTCACGCCATCAAGAATCTTGCGACTTTCCTCGTAAGAAAAGTGCACGTCGTTGTACCTGATTTCGGATTTCAGTTGTTCAAACGGAATCGCATTCTCGATGTCTTTCACATCCGGCTCGATATCGAGAATGTCGAACACTCGTTGAAGCCCCATCGCCATGTCCTGCGCAGTCAGCCACTGGCGCATCAAACCGCGCAACGTATTGGTGGACGCGAGCAATTCACCTTTAGTCCAGTTGAATGCGGTCAGATTCCAGACAACAAAACTGAGGCCAATCAGGCCAATCAGGCCACTGGCGAACGTTTCACGTCCCTGGTTGGCCCACCAGGCAATGAGGAACTCTGCACCCAACAGGAATGCAGAGGTGATGGTGAACATGACAATTGTCACCAGCGCAACCAGACGCCTTACCCGATACGCCGCATTAAACGCAACAATGGCGTCACCCTCGAAATTGAACTGCGACTTGTCTTCCTTCCCATACGCTTTGATTAGCCTAATTGCCGAGAACGTCTCCTGAACCCGGGATGTTAGATCCGAAGTGGCTTCACGATAGACGAGCGATGCGGTACGCATTCGCGGCATCGCCCAGGCCGCCCACAAGAGTCCTGGAATCACAATGGAGCTGGCAATCAGTCCCAGCCAGGGATCCAGCAGGGAAACAAAAACAACCGCCACGAAGTAACTGAACAACGTGCGACTCACGTCTATCAGCCGCTCGATCACGCCGGTCACCTGGGAGGAATCCTGGTAAATGCGAAAAATGGAATCACCCACACGATGATCACTGTGATATTGCAACGATAGTTTCAGCCAGCGTTCCTGCAGGCCCAGCCTGAGGTTCTGGTTGATGCGCTGGAGAATCCACATGCGGTACCAGGGATGCACCAGATTAAATGGCAGCTGTATCACCGCCAGAGAGATGACAATCAGGAAATATTTCCACTGGACTTCGTAACGCAGTTCCTTGCTGAGTTCATCCGTCACGTTTGATCCAACCTGGGGCAAGCCAATCAACTCAGCAAACTTCGGTGACAGCGGCTGGTTCTGAAGAATGGAAATGTTGATCATATCCGCCATCAACAGACCGATCACGACCGCCACAAAGCTTCGGGCAAAGTCAATCGAATAGAGGTAGACGAGATGCGCGCTCAATCGGACCCTGAACGCCTCCACCGCG
>NTKD01000006.1 GCA_002457275.1 OM182 bacterium MED-G24 | reverse complement strand
CTGCCAGAGCGAGATCCTCGAGTGTGACGCCGGGACGCTTGACCAGATCGGCTAGATTGTACTCATGGGTCAGCGGTTGCCCGAGCAATGTTTCTACCGACGTGTCACCTGCCTGAAACCAGTGCTGCTGCATCTGCGCTGTTCTTTCAGTAATCAATGCGGACTTCTCCTGGTACTGTACCCATCGATCGTCACTGATCAGCCCCAGCGTGCGGCCTTTTTCTGTCAACCGACGATCCGCGTTGTCCTGCCGGAGCACAAGCCGATACTCGGCACGACTCGTGAACATGCGATAGGGTTCACGAGTGCCTAGGGTGATCAAGTCATCGATAAGCACCCCGATGTACGCTTCACTACGATCCGGCGTGTATGCCTCCAGTTCCAGCGCTGCGGCCGAGGCGTTGATACCAGCGATCAATCCCTGCGCAGCGGCTTCCTCATAACCAGTCGTTCCATTGATCTGGCCCGCAAAATACAACCCATCGACAAAGTTCGTCTCAAGGGTACGCTTCAGATCGCGCGGATCGAAAAAATCGTACTCAATGGCATAACCGGGTCGGGTTATGTGAGCGGCCCCGAAACCTTCGATACTCTGCACAAGTTCCAGCTGCACATCGTAGGGCAAACTGGTAGAAATCCCGTTCGGATACAGTTCGTGTGTTCGAAGCCCTTCTGGCTCGATAAAAATCTGGTGTGACGGTCTGTCCGCGAATCGCACAACCTTGTCTTCAATGGATGGACAGTACCTGGGACCAACACCTTCGATCACACCACTGAACAACGGCGACCGCGACAAGCCATCACGGATGATGTCGTGTGTTTTCTCTGTCGTCTTTGCGATATGGCAGTCGACCTGTTGCGGATGATCATCAAGCGTACTTAATGTCGACATCACCGGTCTTGGCGAATCGCCAGGCTGACGCTGCAGTGCACCGAAGTCGACGGTCTTGCCATCAATGCGAGGCGGGGTACCCGTTTTGAGCCGATCGACACGAAATGGCAGCGCCCTGAGTGTTTCGGCAAGTCGGTTGGACGGCGCATCACCCGCACGTCCACCAGGCTGCTGCTTCAAGCCCACATGCATGACACCTCCGAGAAAAGTCCCTACAGTCAGAATGACCGTTCTGGCACTGAAGGTCAGATCGTTTTCGGTAACCACACCAGTGACCCGACCCTGGTCAATCACAAGATCTGCCACCGACTGCTGGAACAGTCTCAGATTCTGCTCATGCTCGAGGGTCGTTCGCACAAAAGTCTTGTACAGGGAACGGTCGGCCTGGGCACGCGTTGCACGTACCGCCGGACCCTTACGTGCGTTCAGGACTCGAAAGTGAATACCGGCGGCATCGGCTGCCAGCGCCATGATGCCGCCCAATGCATCAATCTCTTTAACGAGATGGCTTTTACCAATCCCGCCGATTGCTGGATTACAGGACATCTGGCCCAGTGTTTCGATATTCTGGGTCAGGAGCAGGGTGGACGCACCGCGCCGAGTCGCCGCGAGTGCTGCTTCCGCTCCCGCATGCCCACCACCCACGACAATCACGTCGAAGACCTCTGCAGCCACGATGTCATCCTGAGTTGATTTGGTGAGCAGGCCAGTATACGGACGGTCGGCGGGAAGTAAACGAACGCCGGTGTGGCGTCTACTTTCCTATGCAGAAGCTCTCGAAGATTCTGCCCAGCAGATCATCGCTGGAAAACTCACCCGTGATCTCCCCCAGAGATCGTTGGGCACTGCGCAGTTCTTCAGCAAGCAATTCGCCGGCGGCATTCATCGTCAGTTGCGCCTGGCCCTCCATGACATGCTCCGCTGCGCGAGCAAGTGCATCAAGATGGCGGCGCCGGGCCATGAACACACCTTCCACAGTTGAGTTCATTCCCGCAGATCGCTCAATCTGCTCATAGAGAGCATCAAAACCATTCCCTGTCACCGCAGACACACTCACTTGACTGACCCGCTCAATCAAGGGAGAGATAAGATCAACACCCGAGACCGACCCCGCACTGCTCGCAATGTCGTTCTTGTTGAACACCAGGATCACGTCGCCATCAAAATCATCCAGCACATCCTTGAGCTCTTCCAGCATGCCCCGAATAGCGCCCTTCACGATCTCCGGGCTACCTGACTGGTCGATGACAAGCAGCACGACATTGGCATTGGTTACTTCGGACAAGGCGCGTCGCACGCCTTCCTGTTCGATATCATCAGCGGTGCTACGAATCCCCGCCGTATCCACCAGCTGAACCGGCATCCCACGAATCACAAGCTGCTCACGCAACACGTCCCGCGTGGTTCCCGCCTGTGCACTGACGATGGCAACAGGTTGTCCGGACAGACGATTCATCAGGCTGGACTTTCCCGCGTTGGGTGGTCCCACAATGGCGAGGGTAATACCCTCCCGCAACACTGATCCCTGTGTCGCCCGAACGCGCACGTCTTTCAGCAGTATCGCGATCGCATCGAGACGTTTCACAATACGTTCATCCGCCAGGAAATCGATCTCTTCTTCCGGAAAATCGATGGCAGCCTCAACGTACACTCGCAGCTGTATCAGCTGTTCCGTCAGGTCGCTGATACAGGCAGAAAACTCGCCGGACAACGAACGAACCGCGGAGCGTGCGGAGGCTTCACTGACGCTGTCGATCAGGTCAGCAACCGCTTCGGCCTGAGCCAGATCTATTTTGTCATTGAGGAATGCACGTTCGGTAAACTCACCGGCCCTTGCCGGACGCGCGCCCAACGCGAGCACACGTCGCAGCAGGAGATCCATCACCACCAGACCACCATGCCCGTGAATTTCGAGCACGGGTTCACCGGTAAACGACGCCGATCCCGGAAAGTAGAGCATCAAGCCCTGATCGATGATGGCGTGGTCATCTCCCCGGAACTCGGCCAGGGTGGCCCTTCTGGGTTCTGGTAGACGACCGGTCATTCCCTCAGCAATGTCAGGTACCAGCGAACCCGAAACCCTGATGATCCCTACACCACCACGACCGCCCGGGGTCGCAACTGCAGCGATGGTATCGGGGGAAATCGCCATGGTCAGCCCAGCGCGACAGGCACCGGAACCTCTACAACGTTCAGGTTGCCCAGGAATCTACTGGCTTTCTTTCTCAAGCTGTCGATTGACATACCATTGCTGCAATATCGAGAGTACGTTGTTGACCACCCAGTAAAGCACCAATCCCGCCGGAAACCAGAGGAAAAAGAACGTAAACATCACCGGCATGATCTTGAAGATCTTCGCCTGCATTGGATCCGGAGGCTCTGGTTGCAGGGCTGTCGTGATATACATCGATATACCCATGAGGATCGGCAATACAAAGTACGGATCAATCGCAGACAGGTCAGTGATCCAGCCAACGAAGGGCGCCTGCCTGAGTTCCACGCTCTCCATCAACGTCCAGAACAGCGCCAAGAAAACCGGCATCTGCAGCAAGAGCGGCAGGCAACCCCGGATCGGATCAGCACCCTCCTTGCGGTACAGCGCCATCATCTCTTCAGTGAACTTCTGTCGGTCATCGCCATGACGCTCCTTCAACCGCGTCATCTGTGGTTGCAGCCTCTTCAGCTTCGCCATACTTCGGAATCCCGCCGCAGACAATGGATATAGCAGTAGCTTGACTGTGGCCGTCAAAAGGATGATGGCAACACCCCAGTTCTGAACCACGCCATGGATCATGTAAAGCAGAAAGAAAAGTGGCTGAGCAAGCCACCAGAGAAAACCGTAGTCGACCGTCAGATCCAGCCCCTCGGCAATATCCTGCAATCGGTACTGATCCTTCGGACCCACGTAAAGAGAGACACCTTGGGACGAAGATTCACCGGGCAACACCTGCTGGAGTGGCAACGTAAGGCCAAACAGATAGACGTCCCCACCACTTTTACGCCGTGCGTAATAAGACGCCTGAGTTGTCTGATCTGGAACCCATGCACTGAGAAAGTAGTGCTGGACCATGGCCATGTAGCCACCGGTTTCCTCGGATTGGTACCGTTCATCGTCCAGGTCGCCAAAGGATAACTTGTGGTAAGGCGTATCTGATTGAAAGGTCGCACCGCCGGTATAGGACTGCATACCGATACCCACGTCATCCGACATCAGTGCATCTCGTCCATCCCGTTTGAGCTGCGCATAGATTGCGCCTTGCCACAGCTCGGTACTCTGGTTGTCAATGTAGTAGGACATATCCATCAGGTAGTCCCCGCGGCGAAATACAAACCGTTTCTCAATCGCTACGGATGGATCGGAACCTGTGGCTTGCAACGAAACTTCCAGTGATTCACCGGTCAGCTCATAAAAGACCTGGTTCGTCCTATACTGAGCCCTCGATGCACCACCATCGATACCATTAGGTCCGATCAGACCACTCTGAGCCGCATATTCATTGCGTGGATCGATGAGAATGAACGGCAATTCACTGTCAATGCTCTGTGGGAACGCCAGCAGATTGGCCGCAACAATATCACCTCCGTTTAGATCGATAGTCACTTCAAGCACATCCGTGCGGACTTCTATGTACCGACCGCTACGCTGAACCGCAGGTTGATCAATGTCCCGTTGGGTTAACGTCAATTCCGGCACATCACTGCCATTCGAAGCTGGCCGACTCTCATTCGAAGGCGAGACAGGTACCTGGGGTATAAGGTTCGTCTCCTGAGGAGAACTGCCAAGTGGCACTTCTGCCATGCCATTCCCTGTATCACTCAACACGGTGGGGACGGATTCGTCACTAGCATAGTCCTCATTCCACGCCAGAACGAGCAGATAGGCGGTCGCTGCCAGCCCCACCAGTATTAGCACCCGTTGTATGTCCACTAGGGTTTCTCCTCGTGTGTGGGCCGCCCTTTTACGCTGGTTTCGGGCACTGGATCATAGCCACCTCGAGAAAACGGGTGACAAGAGAATATGCGGCGGATCGCGAGAGTAGTTCCGCGCAATACCCCATGCTGGATGAGCGCATCACGGGCGTATTCCGAGCATGTTGGGTGGTAACGACAATGGGCACCAAGATAGGGGCTGAGACAAAGCTGATACAGCCTGATTGCACCCCTCATTAAACGTACGATCGGGTTACCCTGTTTTTCAGCGGAGTCTATTGGGACAGGTGAAGCCACGATTCCCCCAGTGTGCGGAACAATTCGCCCGAAGACACCCTGGTCGCACCAGGCTGGGCGATGATCACGATATCCAGATGTGCCTTGGCCAAATCAGATGTCCTGAATGATTCCCTGATGATCCGCTTAATCCGGTTTCTCACAACCGCTGAACGAGCACACCGCTTTCCAACAATAACGCCCAATCTAGACGTTGTGAGAGATGTTTCTCGCGCTAGCACTACAAAGGACTGTTTCCTGATCCTGTACCCTGGACGACTGAAGACCGTATCGTAGTCGGACTTTTGTCCAAGTCGACGCTCCGGACCAAATGAAGCTCCTGATTGCACTGGGGTTCTATGAAGCCGTTACGCACCAACTCCAGGCGTGTGAATCACTCAGGCAGACAGTACTTTTCTACCGCGTGCCCTGCGACGGTTCAGGACTTTTCGGCCCGCTTTTGTCGCCATTCTGGCGCGAAACCCATGGGTGCGCTTTCGCTTGATGACACTGGGTTGGAAGGTTCGCTTCATGGATTTTGATCTCGACCACGTTCAGGGGGACGCGCATTCTATGTGCTGGTGCGGGGTTGGTCAATTTTCATGCGCTGATGGTTCCGCGAGAGGCGGTGGTACGTATTGCCCACAGATCAGGGTCTCTTCTTAAGAATATATATATAAAGAAAGTTTGTTATTAATATTATTAGTAGGCTGAGGTGAAAAGTGGGTCACTTAGGTTTCTGTCAGGAAATCAAACAGTTACTAGGATGATAATGCTGTGAATAAAACATCGAGGATACGTTAGTAGCTTGTGTATATCCCGGGGCCAACATGGTGATGAATGTGGATCGTTCGTCGGTTAAAAACTTATCCACAGCATACGCACACATTAGTCACTAAAAAGTCCCGAAGTCCGCGCATAAGCTATTGAAAGTTAAGACAATTGATTTGGGCACATCACTTTCTTTCAGACTGTGGATAGGGTTATTATTGCGGTCCCTTTGCATTCCTTGCAGTGTACTGGACACGAGACCCCCAAGGTCTAGTCGTGATCGGTCCGCTGTACCCTGAATTCCCGCAACGGAGGGCCTGTGGCGGATACTGTCTGGCAACAATGCACTACCATCCTGGAAGGCGAACTCTCTGCCATTCAGTTCAACACGTGGATAAAACCACTCCACGCCGATGAGGACCCGGAACGAAAGAAACTCAGATTGCTGGCACCTAATCGCTATATCCGTGATCAGGTGTCTGAGCACTTTCTGTCGAGAATTGAAAGCCTGGTTGAAGATTTTGTGGTTAGTCTCGCGATCGGGACGTTCAGTGAAGCAGGGGGGGGACCGAGTGGACGTAGAGCACCCGAGAGCTTCTCCCCGTTGCTGGAACTGCACAAGGAATTCACCTTCGATACGTTTGTCAAAGGGAGTTCCAACGAGTTGGCGCGCGCAGCCGCGTTGCACGTGGCCGAAAACATGGGTGCAGCCACCTACAAGTGTCTCTTGCTTTACGGTGGTGTGGGGCTAGGTAAGACCCATCTGATGCATGCGGTAGGAAACGCGATTCTCGATCGTCATCCCGGGATCAATGTCGCCTACATGTACTCACAACGCTTTATGGAAGATATGGTCAGCGCGATTGAGCGTGGTGCCATGAACGAGTTCACGGAGTACTACCGAAAGGTCGATGTATTGCTCATGGACGACATTCAGTTCCTTGCAAAAGGGCCTAAGTCACAAGAGGAATTCTTTCACGTTTTCAATAGGCTACAAGAGAACGGTAGCATGATTGTCTTGACCTGTGACCGCTATCCGAAGGAGATTGAGGGCCTTGAGGAACGGCTGCAGAGTCGTTTTGTGTGGGGTATGACAGCACCACTGGATCCTCCGGAGCTTGAGACCAGGGTCGCGATCGTGAAGAAAAAGGCGGAGCTGGAGCGCGTTGAACTACCCAATGAAGCGGCGTTCTTTATTGCTGAACACATTCGCGCGAATGTACGGGAACTCGAAGGCGCGCTTCAGCGCGTGGTTGCCAATGCGAACTTCACGGGTCGTGAGATCACCTTGGATCAGGTGAAATCTGCTATCAAGGACCTGGTGGCCATTGCAGACCGGCAGGTTGGTATTGAGAATATCAAGAGGACCGTTGCTGACTACTATAATATTCGAGTCAGTGACATGCATTCACCTAAGCGATCCCGCTCCCTGGCTCGACCAAGGCAGGTTGCCATGGCGTTATCAAAAGAGCTCACGAGCCACAGTCTGCCGGAGATAGGGCAGAATTTTGGCGGTCGCGACCATACCACTGTCCTGCATGCCTGTCGTAGAATTGACGAGTTGCGAGAATCCAATCGAACGATTGGAGAGGACTACAACAACCTGATGCGTACGCTTACGGCATAAAGACCGGGCGCAGAGCCTAGTATTGCAAGTTAGCAAGTACTTACTCATAACGAGATAACCGAGTTCATGAAGATCAGCATTAACCGAGAGACTTTGCTCAAACCGCTCCAGCAGGTAGCAGGTGTGGTTGAACGACGTCAGACCCTTCCCGTGTTATCCAACGTACTAATGCGGGTAAAAGGAAATCAGCTTTCCATGACGGGAACTGATCTTGAGGTCGAGATGCAGGGTAATGTTGAGGCGAACATCGAAGACACCGGCGAGATCACGGTCCCTGCCAGGAAATTGATGGATATTGTGCGCCAGCTTCCGGACGGATCAGATGTCAGTTTTTCGTTGAATGAACAACGCCTGCAGATTGTTTCCGGGCGTTTCAAGTCGAACCTGTCGACGTTGCCAGCGAGTGACTTCCCCACCGTGGATACCTCAGAGGTCGAGTCGACTGTGAAGGTACCCGGCACGGCTTTCAAACAGCTTTTGGATCGCACTGCATTTGCGATGGCGCAGCAAGACGTCAGGTACTTCTTGAATGGGATGTTGATTGAGCTGTCCGGAGATGGTGTTCGCGTGGTAGCAACCGATGGACACAGGCTCGCGACGAGCGTTCTTTCGATGGGTCAAGGTGTCAGCGAGGTGAATCAGGTCATTATTCCACGAAAAGGCATTCTTGAGCTCCAGCGTATGTTGTCGGAAGAGGAAGGTGACGTTGAAATCTCCCTGGGTTCCAACCACATGCGCGCCCAGGCATCGCAAATGACGCTGACGACCAAATTGGTGGATGGTAAGTTCCCAGACTACAATCGAGTGATCCCGAAAAACGGTAATAAAGTCATCTCTGCGGAACGAGAGGTGTTACGACAGGCGTTGAGCCGTACGGCGATTCTGTCGAACGAAAAATTCCGTGGTATCAGGTTGAATATTTCGGATGAGCAGATTCAGCTTTCAGCGAACAATCCGGAGCGGGAAGAGGCTGAAGAACTAGTCAGTGTAGAATACAGCGGTGCGGACCTCGAAATTGGCTTCAATGTGGGATATTTACTAGATGCTTTAGGGGTTGCTGAAGGTAAGAACGTGAAAGTGACGTTGAACGATGCCAATAGCCCTGCACTGATTGAGTCACCGGACAATGAGCAAACCGTTTACGTGGTCATGCCCATGAAACTATGAGTCTCAAAAGGCTCGCAGTTCACCACTTTAGAAATATCACTGAAGCCGGAATTGAGTTAGTCCCCGGCGTTAATCTTATCTATGGCCAGAATGGCAGCGGAAAGACCAGTCTGCTCGAAGCCGCCTATTTTCTCGGGACGGCCCGTTCGTTTCGAACGCCTCGGTTGTCGCCTATTGTTGAACATGGTCAGGCAACAGTCACGGTCCAGGGCGAATTGCATGACACGCCAGTGTCAATGGGGGTCAGTCGGAGCCGGGATGGTAAGCGGACCTGCCGTATCAATGGTGAGGATGTGCCTGAACTGTCCAGGTTGACGAGACTGTTACCCACGGTATTGATGGGACCCGAAACATCAGATCTTGTGGCAGGCCCACCAGAAGGGCGTCGACGGTTCCTGAACTGGGGCGTGTTTCACGTGGAACGTGGATTCGAGGTGGTTTGGAGAAATTATGCCCGGTGCCTGAGGCAGCGCAACCAGGGGCTGAAACAACGGGGTGGACCGTCAACGATCACTGTCTGGGACCGGGAGCTTTGTCAGTGGGGCAATGAGGCCGATCATCGACGGGGAATTTACTTCAAGCGCTATCAGTCGGTTTTGAGCGAGGTCTGTGGCCTCGTGATGCCGGGTTTTGCAATTGAATGTAGTTACGAACGAGGTTGGTCGATCGAGCGTGACCTGAGTGAGCAGCTGGAGATGGACAGCTCGCGTGACCTGACTCGAGGTCTTACCCACCATGGACCGCACCGCGCTGACCTTAAAGTGACCGTGAACGGTCAGCATGCGGCCACCGAATGCTCTCGGGGAGAGCTGAAAACGCTGGCGTGGTGTATGCTTATGGCACAGGGGAGACTGCAGCAGGAACGGCAGATCAAAGAACGCCAGTCCGCGTCTCTGATCTATCTGGTCGATGATCTTATGTCGGAGCTGGACGGTGTGTTCAGTAGGCGTATCGCGGGGCTGTTGACGGACAACAGCAGCCAGGTGATCGCGACGGGTATTGAGCCAGGACAACTGCAGGCGCTTTTTTCACCACAAGGCAGTTTCCCGGTGTTCCACGTGAAACATGGTGTTTTTGAAAGAGTAGGCGAATGAGCGAAAACGACAATAACTATGATTCAACCAGTATCAAAGTCTTGAAGGGCCTTGATGCGGTACGTAAGCGGCCCGGCATGTACATTGGTGATACCGATGACGGTACGGGTCTGCACCACATGGTGCAGGAACTGGTTGACAACGCGATTGACGAAGCATTGGCAGGCCATTGCAACAACATTACTGTCACCGTTCACCCCGATGAATCAGTCACTGTCACGGATGACGGACGGGGTATACCAACAGATATCCACGAAGAAGAAGGAAAGTCAGCTGCTGAGGTGATTCTGACTGTGCTGCATGCGGGTGGAAAATTCGACAATAGCAACTACAAGGTCTCCGGCGGACTGCACGGTGTTGGAGTGTCGGTTGTTAACGCCCTTTCGGAGGTCTTACGGTTGACCATCTGGCGGGACGGTAAAATTTGGGAACAGGAATACCACCATGGCATCCCTATAGCGCCACTAGCCGCCGTTGGTGATACCTCCCAAACAGGCACTCGGTGTCGATTCAAGCCCTCTGCAGATACCTTCAGCAATATCGAGTTCCATTATGAGATTCTAGCGAAGAAGCTCCGTGAGCTATCGTTCCTGAACGCAGGGATTTCTATCACCCTGAAAGATGAACGGTCAGGCAAGGAAGAGAACTTCATGTATGAAGGAGGGCTCCGTACCTTTGTAGAATACTTGAATGAAAACAAAGATGCACTGAACCAGATCTTCCACTTCTCCGTGGTCCAGGACGATGAGATAGGTGTTGAAGTGGCGATGCAATGGAATGACTCCTATCAAGAGAGTGTATATGCATATACCAATAATATTCCCCAGAGTGATGGTGGTACGCATTTACAGGGATTCCGGTCTGCATTGACGCGAACTATGAATCAGTACATGGAAAACGAAGGTTTGACGAAAAAGGACCAGGTCGCGCCGACGGGTGACGATGCCCGTGAAGGGCTGACGGCCATCATTTCTGTAAAAGTACCTGACCCAAAGTTCTCCTCCCAAACCAAGGACAAGCTGGTTTCGTCTGAAGTAAAGACGGCCGTTGAGCAAGAGATGGGTAAGGCGCTTTCTGACTATCTCCTTGAAAATCCTCAGGAAGCGAAAGCGATTGCCCAAAAGATCATCGATGCTGCGAGGGCACGGGATGCTGCACGAAAAGCGCGGGAAATGACCCGACGTAAAGGTGCACTGGATATTGCGGGCTTGCCGGGCAAATTGGCTGACTGCTCTGAGAAGGATCCTGCACTATCAGAAATCTATCTCGTGGAGGGCGAATCGGCGGGTGGTTCTGCGAAGCAGGGACGCGACAGGCGATTCCAGGCGATTCTTCCGCTCAAGGGAAAGATCCTGAATGTCGAGAAAGCCCGATTCGACCGCATTTTGTCTTCAGTAGAGGTGGGCACTCTGATTACTGCGCTGGGCTGTGGTATTGGACGGGACGAATTTGATGCTGACAAATTGCGGTATCACCGCATCATCATCATGTGTGATGCGGATGTGGACGGCGCCCATATCAAAACGCTCCTACTGACCTTTTTCTTCCGGCACATGCCAGAGCTCATCGAACGTGGCCATGTACTGATTGCTCAACCGCCACTCTACAAAGTGAAGCGTGGCAAGTCGGAGCGCTACATCAAGGATGAGGGTGAGATGACGAATTACGTTGTCGAACTGTCACTCCAGGACGCCAGCCTCAAGACGCACGGTAATACCACCGTCGAAGGTGATGCGTTGCGAGAGCTGACAGAACGCTATTATGGGGTCATGGACCACATCAATCGCCTCGAAAGGGTGTTTCCTCCGCAGGTAGTTGAACAGTTGTTGTACATTCCCATGCTCGACGTTGAGGGAATGACGAACAGAGAGACCGTGGCACAATGGAACTCACTGTTGGAAGTGCGGGTGGCACCATTCAGTGATCCACAGACACAATATCATATTGATATCATAGAAGATTACGAAAGACATCTTTTTTATCCAGAGGTGACAATCGTCAATCACGGAGTCCGTCGCCAGTATGTATTCACTGCCGACTTTTTCTCGTCTCAGGATTACGCCACGTTCGCAAGTTTTGGTGCAGAGATCGCCGAGCTCGTTGCTGAGGGTTCCACGGTTGGCAAAGGTGAGAAAATCCAGTCGGTCGATTCATTGAAATCTGCACTGCAGTGGTTGGAAACTGAGGCACTACGGGGTCAGACCAGGCAACGCTACAAAGGTCTAGGCGAAATGAATCCGGAGCAGTTATGGGAAACCACCATGGATCCGCAGGTTCGATCGATGCTCCGTGTCAGTATCGAAGATGCGATTGCTGCCGACCAGATGTTTACAACGTTGATGGGTGAGAAAGTCGAGCCACGCAAGGACTTTATCTTTAACAACGCCCTGTCTGTTGCGAACCTCGACGTCTGATAGCGCGCCTCACGGTCGGTCAGCGACAGCCCAAGCGGCAAATGCGCTGAGGTTTTCAAAAGCAATCACGTCGGGGTACTTTGCAGTCGTCTCCACGCCATTACCGGTCATAACGATGACGGGAGAACATCCCGCTGCGTTGGCCGCTTCCACATCTTTTGTGGAATCGCCGACAAAGGGTTGACCACTGAGATTCATGCTGGTGACGTCGCCAATGGTCAAGAGCATGCCGGGCGCGGGTTTCCGGCACTGGCACCCGTCGTCCGGATGATGCGGACAAAAGGCGATATGGGTAATCAAGCCACCCGCATCCAGCACCTGTTGAATCAAACGCTGGTGTATATCGGTCAGGTCGGCAAGCGAAATGAGACCCCGCCCAATACCCGCCTGATTAGTGGCGACACAGACGACAATGCCAGCTTTCGATAGTCTTGCGATCGCTTCAATGCTGCCCTCAATCGGATGCCATTCGTCGACGCTCTTAATGTAATCCGGCGAATCCTGGTTGATCACACCATCGCGATCGAGCATAACGAGCCGAATGTCCTTGGGTGGGATCACCACTGAAGCGCGGCAAAGTCCGCTACCGAGAGATACAGTGACCTCAATTGATGGAGTGTCGCAAGACGATTGTTTCGCGTTTTGACGTCATCGCTCATCACCATCACCGCTTCAAAGTACTCGTCGATGACAGGCTGGATTTCTGCGATCAGATCAAAGGATTGATCGTAGGTGCTGGCGTTCATGAGGTCCGATACACGTTCGATTTCCTTGACCAAGGTATGCTCAGCGGGTTCGGACAGCATTTGTTTGTCGATCTCGGGGGCCTCGAGGGCACTGTCACGAAGGATATTGGTGACCCTTTTGTTCCCGGCAACAACCGCAGGCGCGCTTTCATGTGTGTGGAAGGACTGGAGCGCTACCAGTCGTCCATCAAGCGCATGAAGATCAGTTGTGAAGCTGTCACCGCGTCGTAACGCGCGAAATACCTCAACAGGTAAGCCACGATCTGTATAAGCGACTTCGAGGCGCTCAATCATATAGTCCACGACGGCATCGACGAGTGAATTCGGGTCTTGCTTGAGCTTGATTCGTTCGTCGCTGGCGTAGACCTCAGCGGCGCGGTTGACGAGGTCCTGGATATCGAGGTCCAGTTTATGTTCGATGCAAATCCGCATAGCACCCAACGCCTGTCGTCTCAGTGCGAAAGGATCGCGTGAACCAGTAGGCGGCTGGCCAATGCCAAACAGGCCGACTAGGGTATCCAGTTTGTCAGCGATTGAGACACAGGCGCCAATGGCTGAAGCCGGTAGATCGCCTCCGGACTGGACTGGAAGGTAGTGTTCCGTGATAGCTCGACTCACGACCTCATTCTCACCGTCGAGCGTCGCGTAGTATCCCCCCATGATGCCTTGAAGGTCCGGAAACTCGTCCACCATATCAGTCACGAGGTCGCACTTGCAGAGAAGGCCCGCTCGTTGCGCATCTTCTGGGTTCTGCCCTAGAGCCCTTGCTGCATGGGCTGACAAGTCCGATACCCTTCGTACTTTGGCTTCGTAGCTTCCAAGTTCAGACTGAAAAACAACCTTCTGAAGATTATCTAGGCGACTTGCCAACGATAGTCTCTGATCCTGCTGAAAGAAGAATCGCGCGTCTGCAAGTCGGGGTGATATGACACGCTCGTTACCCGCGACGACGGCTTCTGGATGCGTACTGGCGATGTTAGCGACGAACAGGAACACCGGCATGAGGCCACCATCGTCGCTCTGAAGGTGGAAGTAGCGCTGATGTTTCTTCATCGCAGACACGAGGACCTCCTGGGGTACGGTCAGGAAGTCCGGATCAAATCGACCCGCAAGCGTGACCGGCCACTCCACCAACGCCGTGACCTCGTCGAGCAGCGCTGGATCTATCACCACGTTACCGCCGTGCTCGATGGCGAGCTGACCCAACTGGTGCTCAATCATCGACCGTCGTTCCGCAGGATCTGCAATCACGTAATGTGACCGGAGGGTCTCAAGGTAGCTTGACGCCTGGCCCAGGGTGAAGGTCGTGCCGGAATCCATGAAACGGTGTCCGAAGCTCTGGTCACTGGTTGGGAGGTCGAGTATCCGCGCCTCGATCGTGTTGCCGTCGTACAGCAAGGCTGCCCAGTGAACCGGGCGTATGAATTCGGTTCGCGCGCTGCCCCAGCGCATCGCCCGTTCGATCGATATACCAGTGATGGCGCCATTGATGATGTCGCCAATGAGGGTGGTCATGGGCTCACCTGGACGTGTTGCTTCGTATTGGAGCCATTGGCCCTTGTCCGTTTCGAGACGTCCCAATTCGGAGACGTCGACGCCACATGATCTCGCAAAACCTAGGGCTGCCTTGGTTGGCTGGCCATCTTGGCCAAATGAGGCACTCACAGCCGGTCCGTGGCGTACATCGTGCTGCTCGGGTTGCGTCTCGGCAAGGTTTCGCACGACAAGTGCCAGGCGTCTCGGAGTCGCGTAGTAGGAGATCTCGTCATTGGCGAGGTGCGCGTCATCCAGCGCTTTGCCGAGTCTTGTCGCAAACGCCTGTGCGGTCGACATCAGCAATCTGGGAGGCAACTCCTCGGTGCCGATCTCGACAAGGAGATCCGCGCTATGCATCTGTCATCACCTCATTTTCAAATATCTGACGCGTATCTGAGTCGGCTAGCGGGAATCCTAGCGCGGCACGGGATTTAAGATAGGCTTCGGCAACCGCGCGCGACAGATCCCGCACCCTGAGAATGTAACGTTGTCGTTCGGTTACCGAGATCGCGTGCCGGGCATCCAGAAGATTGAACACGTGTGATGCTTTCATAACGTACTCATAAGCTGGCAGCGGCAGCTTGGCTTCCAGTAGCCGCTGCGTTTCCGATTCGTATTGGTCGAACCATGTAAACAATGCATCCACATTGGACTCGTCATAGTTGAACGAAGACATCTCAACCTCATACTGATGGAATACATCCGCATAGGTCACGATGTCGTTCTCCGTTCCCGACCAGATGAGTTCCTTGAAGTCCGCGACACCCTGGAGATATAAGGCCAATCGCTCGAGGCCATAGGTAATTTCGCCGGAGACAGGAAAGCAGGGCAATCCTCCCACCTGCTGGAAATAGGTAAATTGTGTAATTTCCATGCCATCCATCCAGACTTCCCAACCCAGCCCCCAGGCACCGAGCGTTGGAGATTCCCAGTTGTCCTCCACAAAGCGGATATCGTGCTCACGGACGTCAATACCAAGGTGCGTCAGTGATTCGAGGTACAGGGATTGGATTTCCAGCGGCGACGGTTTTAGCAATACCTGGAACTGATAGTAATATTGGTACCGGTTGGGGTTCTGCCCATAACGACCATCTGTGGGTCTCCGGCACGGTTGTACGTATGCCGCTTGCCAGCGCTCGGGACCAATGGAACGGAGGAATGTCGCAGGATGAAACGTGCCAGCGCCGACCTCCATGTCGTAGGGTTGCATCACAACGCAACCGCGTTCTGCCCAAAATTGTTGCAGGCGCAGAATCAGATCCTGAAATGTAGGTCCGGTCATGACAGCTACCAGTTAAATCCACCAGGGAACAGCCGCTACCTGATATGGTCGGAAGCGGTAAGTTAAAAAACGTGCGAAGTATACATAAAGCGCCCTGGCGATTGAGCATTTCGTGGGATACTGGCGCGCGTGAGGAGTGAACCAGTGAATCGATGTGCCTGGTGTGGCGATGACCCCACTTACGTGTCTTACCACGACAACGAATGGGGCGTACCGTGTTTTGATGAACGAGCGTTGTTCGAGAGTCTGGTATTGGAAGGTGCGCAGGCGGGACTGAGTTGGATCACCATCTTGAGGAAGCGCCCGCGGTATCGGGAGGTGATGGATGGTTTTGATGTGGATGCAATCGCTAACTATGACAATGACAAGGTGGCCAACCTCCTGGCTGACCCAGGCATCGTTCGCAATCGACTGAAAATCGCTGCTTCAATTGACAATGCCAGGGCACTGATCACGCTGCGCCAGCAGGGTATCAGTTTCGTGAACTACATCTGGTCCTTCGTAGACCATCGGCCGATTGTCAACGCAATACCGTCAGAAGATCGGATACCGGGTTCGACAGCGATCTCAATGGCCATGAGTCGGTCCCTGAAGAGGCACGGGTTTCGTTTTGTGGGACCCACCATTTGTTACGCTTTCATGCAGGCCTGCGGACTCGTAAACGATCATGTGATCGGCTGCGACCGGTTCGTGCCGTGCCAGAATGAACTTCGCTGACTCGCGATGGCTGGCAGAATCCTTGTTCTAATCCTCCGCGGACTCGCATCGCTTCCCCATAGCTGGTTGATGGCAGTCGGCGCACTCATCGGGCGACTGCACGTGGTATTCCGGTCCCGGGCATATCGTGTGACCCAAACCAACCTTGAGCTCTGTTACCCGGACATGTCTGACGTGGATAGAGCCAGGTTGGTGAGATCATCGCTGGTTGCAACGGCCACAACAATGATGGAGACACCAGCCGCATGGTTGGGAAACCCCGACCGTGTGGACCGATGGATCACGAGAGTCGATGGAGAGGCATTGCTGTACGATGCGATCGAGAATGGCCAGAGCGTGCTTTTGCTTCTGCCGCACCTGGGCAACTGGGAACTGGCCAACGTCTACTTTGCGAACAGGCTCCCGTCGACAGGGCTCTATCAGCCACCTAAACAACCCGCACTGCGCCACGTGATGAACAAGGTACGACGTAATCTGGGTAACGAAATTGTACCGACATCGAGATCAGGATTGACGACGCTGTTTAGGCGTCTGGGCGAGGGCAAGGTCGTGGTGGTGTTACCGGATCAGGTCCCTGCCGCGGGGGAATTTGTACCGTTTTTCGGACAAGAGGCGCTCACGGATAGTCTGGTGATGCGCCTGATTCTCAAATCAAGACCGCGCGTGCTGGCCGGCGCGATGGTCCGTGGAAATGATGGGGGCTTCACGATGCATTTTCTGAAGGCGGACGAAGGTGTCTATGACGCGGACCCCAAGCTCGCGCTTGCTGCCGTAAACCGGAGCGTTGAACGCTGTGTACAGTTGGCCCCCGCCCAATATCAGTGGGAATACAAACGATTCCGGGAACGTCCCGCGGGAATGTTTCGATTATACAACTACAGAGGTGAGAGCTCGACCTATCATTGACGCCACCGATCGCTCCGATGTCAGCGACGCCAGAACATGGGCGTAAAGAGCACCAGCAGCGTAAAGATTTCTAGCCGCCCAAGAATCATCGCAAAACAAAGGATCAGTTTTGCGGGATCGCTGATGTCGCCATAGTGTGCTGCGACATCAGCGAGTCCAGGACCAAGATTGTTGATCGATGCACCGACGGCCGAGAATGCGCTGGTGAAATCGAGCCCACAGGCAATCATAGCGAGATGCATAAAAAGGAATGCGAGCACGTAGATTGCGAAGTAACCCCAGATCGCCTCAACGATCCTGTTGGGAACAGGTCTCTTGTTGAGCTTGATGGGAAAAATCGCATTTGGATGAATCAGTCGGTACGTCTCGCGCAACCCCTGCTTACAGATCAGCAGGACGCGCATAACCTTGATGCCGCCGCCGGTGGAACCGGCACAGGCACCCGTAAAAGCGCCGAAGAAAATGACGTAAGGCAAAAGGCTGGGCCATGTCGAGAAATCCTCCGTGACGAACCCGGTGGTGGTGAATATGCTTACGACCTGAAAAACTGATGCGCGCAACGCCTCGATGAACTCACGATCACTTTGCAGTAAGAGGATCACAGTGACGGTGATGACCGCGATGCCGAGAATACTCAGATAAAAAACGACCTCCTCATCTTTGAAGTAGTGCGTGAAGGAGCGGTCGTTCAATGCGAAAAAGTGCAGCCCGAAATTGACGCCAGAGAGCACCATGAAAACAACAGCAATGGACTCAATGGCGGCTGAGTTAAAATATCCGATACTGGCGTCGTGGGTTGAGAAGCCGCCGATGGCGACCGTCGAGAAACTGTGACAGATCGCATCAAACAGCGACATCCCGGCAACCCAATAACCAAACGCGCAGGCAGCGGTGAGGCCAATATAGATTGACCACAACGCAAGCGCGGTTTGTTTGATTCGAGGTGTCAATTTGCTGTCTTTGACGGGCCCTGGTGTTTCAGCACGATAGAGCTGCATCCCGCCAATACCGAGCATGGGGAGAATCGCGACGGCCAGTACGATGATCCCCATCCCACCAAGCCATTGCAGTTGTTGGCGGTAGAACAGCAGCGAGGGTGGCAGTTGATCGAGACCGGTCAGTACCGTGGCGCCGGTGGTTGTCAAACCTGAAAAGGACTCGAAGATCGCGTCAGCAACGGTAATCTCTATCTGCGTCACTTGGATAAACGGGAGTGCGCCAACCAACCCGAGCGCCAGGTAGAAGAGAAAAGTGACGAGGAATCCATCCTTGATGTGCATCTCCGTCTGGTCCCTCGCAAACGGTATCCAGAGTAGTACGCCTACCGAAAAGATCAGCAGGAACGTATCTTTGAATACCACCAGTACACCGTCGTCATACAGCCAGGAAACCGCCAGCGGCAGCAGCAAAGTGCCACTGAATAGGGTCAGCAAAATCCCTAGGATCTTGAGGGCGATGCGCAGATGCGGCATGCGATGCTGCCCTTAGAACAGACTGAATGGGGCGGAAAAGAGTTTTTCCACCTGGGGGACGCGTTCCCGGTCGACGAGGAACAGAATCAGGTGATCCTCGGACTCAACAGTGACGTCGTCGTGGGCGATAATGACCTCGTCACCGCGCACGATGGCACCAATCGTTGTGCCTTCGGGAAGGTTGATCTCTTCGATCGTCTTTCCGACGACTCTCGATGTGCGTCTGTCGCCCAGAGCGCTTGCTTCGATAGCTTCGGAAGCCCCACGGCGAAGAGAGTGGACGGTAACCACGTCACCCCTGCGGATGTGTTGGAGGATGCTCCCCAACGTCGCCTGCTGTGGAGAAATCACGATATCGATTTCGCCTCCCTCGATCAGATCCACGAACGCTGGATTGTTGATCAGCGTGATAACTTTGCGTGCTCCCAGGGATTTCGCCAGCAGGGAGGACATGATGTTTGCTTCATCGTCATTGGTCACCGCGACAAAAACATCGGTTTCTTCGATGTTCTCCATCAGGAGAAGCTCCCGGTCCGATGCGTCCCCGGCGAGTACGATGGCACGATCAAGGCTTTGTGACAGAGCCTCGCAACGCTGTTTGTCGCGATCGATGACGCGTACGCCGTATCGGTGTTCCAGCGTACTGGCCAGTCCGAGGCCAATATGACCACCGCCCGCTATGATGATGCGTCGATTGGGGCGCTCGACATGTCTCAGTTCGCTCATGACCGCATGAATATCAGAGGTCGCCGCCAGAAAGAAGACCTCGTCGTCAGCCTCAATCACGGTTCCCCCTTCAGGTTTGATGGGGCGACCCTGACGGAAGATTGCGGCGACCCGCGTGTCAACAGTGGGTATGTGCTGCCGCAGGAAGCGCAGTTCCTGTCCCACAAGATCACCGCCGTAATAGGCCTTGATGCCGACCAGCTGAACCTTGCCACCGGCAAAGTTCATCACTTGGAGCGCGCCGGGATGTTCGATCAGTCGGACAATGTCCTGTGTGACGATGACCTCGGGGTTGACGATGAAATTTACCGGCATCGCATCGTTTCTGAACAGACCGGATTCCTCAAGGTTCAGATAGGCCGTTGATCGAATCCGGGCGATCTTCATATGGGTATGGAAAACGGTATGCGCGATTTGACAAGCCACCATGTTGACCTCATCGCTGTCGGTGACCGCAATGACCATGTCGGCATCGTCGGCGCCCGCTTGCGCCATGATGTTGGGATGGCTGGCCATACCCCGGACCGTCCGGATGTCAAATCGATCCTGGAGTTCCCTCAGTCTGTCAGCGTTCTTGTCGATGACCGTGATGTCGCTGGCTTCTTTGGTGAGATTCTGGGCGAGGTTACCGCCGACCTCACCAGCACCGAGGATGATGATTTTCATGGCGTACTGGTCCTCGCGATGAGCGAGAAATAGAATCCGTCATGTGTTGTCTTTGAGGGCAGTAACTGACGACCATATTGCGTTGCGATACCCCAGGACTGGTCTATGGATTGCAGGGACGCATCAGTGTGTCCCTCGAGAAACCGTCGGACCACCTCATCATTCTCTGCATGCAGGATGGAACACGTGGTGTACAGAAGCAGGCCTCCCTCGTTGAGCAGACGCCACACGGATGTCATCAGACTGAGTTGAGTCTGGGCAAGCTTAGCAATATCCGTCGGTCGACGCAGCACCTTGATGTCCGGGTGGCGGCGAATGACACCGACCGCGGAGCAGGGAGCATCGAGCAGGATGCGGTCGAACCGTTGTGTATCGAAACCATCCAGATCGGCTGTGACTAAGCGCGCGGACAATTGTAGTCTCGAGAGATTGTCTTTGATCTTGTCGACCCGGTCGGGCGCGATGTCGATCGCGGTGAGCGTATCCATACCCGGATTGCCGAGGGTCTCGGCAAACTGACCGGTCTTGCCGCCGGGTGCTGCGCAAGCATCGAGAACAGACGTCGATGTGGAGGTTTGTAGCAGAGGGACAGCGAGTTGTGCGCCTTCATCCTGAACGCTGAGGAGGCCGTCGTTGAATCCTGGGATCTCGTTCACCGGCTTGGGTTGCTCCAGATAAATGCAGGGGGGTGACAATAGACCAGGGTGACAGTCGATGCCGGCGTCTTTCAGCCGGTCGAGCATTTCGTCTCGGCTAGTGCGGTGTGTGTTCACACGCAGGGCCATCGGTGGCGCCTGGGTCAGGGCGTCTGCCACTGTAGCGGCTTGATCTTTCCACTCTGCGTTCAGGTGCTCGTGCAACCAGACAGGCAGAGAAGCCACGGCCTCATTGTTATCGGATGATTTGCGTGCCCGTATCTGGCTGCGCAGGACGCCGTTGACCAGACCACTGGCCCATTCCTTTCGCAGGTGCCTGGTCGTATCGACTGCCAAATTCACGACTGCGTGGTCTGGCTGACGCAAATGTTGAAGGCCGTAGAGCCCGACCAGCAACAGTGTTTTGATATCAGCGTCCTTCTTGCGAAGTGGCTTGCGCAGTAAACCTGCGAGGGTTTGATTCAGCACTTCATGGTGGCGCAATACCCCATAACAGATCTGTTTGCACAAAGGAGATGCGCCCGCCTTGAGAGCGGAATCCAGTGATCTGCCATGCTGGGTGATGCTCATCAGTGACTGAATGGCGTCGAGGTAGTCACTCATTTGCGAACAAACTGTCCATCGACTTTCAGGGTGCCTGCGTTTCGTATTTCATGGCCAACCAGCACGCGGCCTTTGCCAACCGGCAGTTGCAGTGCCGTGACCATCAGGTTGCCTTCACCGCAAGCGACGGTCAGCCCTCTTTTGTTGCAGTTGGAGATTGTGCCTGGTGCAGCCTGAGGGCCGCCTTCATGTGTTTCTGCGGTCCAGAATTTGACCCTGAGTTCACCCAGGTAGCTGAAAGCGCCGGGGTGGGGGTTGAAACCGTGGATGTGCGCCCGGACCTGATCGGACGGCAGACACCAATCGATTTGGGCCTCTGCAGTATTAACCTTGGCCGCATACGTCATGCCTGTCGTTGACTGGACCTGAGGTTCGAGCGTATCGAACGAATCGAGGGACGACACCAGCAACTGCTGGCCGAGTTCGCCCAGCCTGATCTCAAGACTCGCGCTGGTGTCCACGGTTGAGATGGCGGTAGACACACGTGCAAGTACGTCCCCGGTGTCGAGACCTTCATCCATCCGCATCAGGCAGACCCCTGTCTCGGAATCCCCGGCGAGGATAGATCGAGCGATAGGCGCCGCGCCGCGCCAGCGGGGCAGCAGTGAAGCATGTACATTGACGCAACCGCGACGGGGAAATGACAGGACGCCTGGTTTCAGGATCTGCCCGTATGCGACGACCACCATGAGGTCCGCTGGATAGGGTGCCAGGTCTTCGCGAGTCAGCCGGTTCGGTTGAATGACCGGAATATCATTTGCCATCGCCTGCTGTTTAACGGCCGACGGCGTCAGTTTTCGTCCCCGACCGACAGGTTGGTCCGGCTGGGTGATCACGGCCAGGATTTCATGCGAAGACGCCGCGAGCGCTCGCAAATGCACGGCCGCGAACTCGGGCGTTCCTGTAAATAGAAGCTTCAAGCCTGCTGTCGCTGCTGTTTGATCAGCTTTTTTCGAATCATCTGGCGTTTTGCGTTGGAGATATAGTCAACAAAGAGCCTCCCCTCCAAATGATCCATCTCATGTTGGATACAAACGGCCAGCATATCCTCGGCAACGAGCGTAAAAGGGTCGCCAGCGCGATTGATGGCGGCGACTTCAATGGTGGCAGGTCGGGTGACCTGTTCGTAAAAGCCAGGTATGGACAGGCAGCCTTCTTCGGCAGCCCGCTCACCGTCGGTCGAAACGATTTGAGGGTTGATCAATACAACCGGTGCATTCTTTTCGTCGGAGACATCGACAACAATCAGGCGCTGGTGGACGTTGACCTGCGATGCGGCAAGCCCGATTCCGGGTGCCGCATACATGGTTTCCAGCATGTCATCCGCTAGTGTGGCGATCTTGCCTGTAACGTCGGTGATCGGCGATGCGATCTTGCGAAGCCTCGGGTCAGGGAATTCCAATATGTTAAGTCGCGCCATGCGGGTTTTCGTGTATCTCTAGTAAAAGGGCAATTTGTGCTGCTAAGGTAATGATCCTGTTGGGAAATCAAGTGTTTGTGGCGACCTTGGGAGACCATCATAGACCATCAAGGTCTACTGATCAGGGACGATAAATCGGGGGCGCACAGATCGATCGGCGCCATTGTAACGCGTTGGTTATAGATTAGGGACTCTCTCACATGTCGACGGGATGCCGGCGATGAGAAAAGTATTAATTCGTTTGACTCCGGCGCTGTTGCTCACCGCCAGTCTGGATCTGCAAGCAGTTGGAGACACGATTCTTCGACCGGACCATCCGGAACGCTACGTAGTGGCCGTGCCTGGTTCGATTACAGACGATCGGCATGGTGGGTGTCATCAGCTGATTCGCGATGGCGCGGCTCTCGTGACAACGTCTCTGGACGTTCTGCAGGAACTCGCTGAAACAGCATGGGTCGAGTGTGGCGTATCTCCGGACGGCGTCCCATCGGAAGCGGATGGTTCCAGCCCGCGAAACCCCGACTCGCTAAGAAATCGTGTTCTCTTACTGATGTCAGATCAGCCGATGTTCATAGATGAAATCCGGACGCACCATCCTTCCGACGTCAACGAGATCACTTCGATATTGGTGGAACTTGAAATTGAGGGCGACATCGTTCATCTGCCAGGTGGATACGTTCGGGGAGTTGATGGGGGTCACAACATGAGTTAGTTTCCGGCGTTGAACTGAACAGGAATGGAGAGCACTGCTGGCCCCTTGTGTTGCGATTTTGAGGGGCTCGTATTCTGATGTGCCGGTGACGGACGTCGTCGCGGATTCTGAGAAATCGATCGCGGCAGGATCGAGGGGATAATGATGCCGAGAAAATTCGCGAGCAGAGTGCCGAATTGGGCGACGCATGGCGCAACGTGTTGGGTAACGCAATGCGTCAATAGCTCTCTGCAAGTTTGCTGACTGGTCAGATGGTGCGTCCAGACACGACGAGCTGCGCGGATGAAATGGCGAGTGTTGTCGTCCACCTGCGTGCCGGGGGCGTTATCGCCTATCCCACAGAAGGGGTATGGGGATTGGGCGGCCTGCCCGCAAACGAAGAAGCGGTTCGGCGGATTCTGACTTTGAAAGACAGGCCTGTCGAAGCGGGACTGATACTGGTAGCGGGTGAGATCTCTCAGGTAGAGCCGTATCTGGGTCAGTTGACCATCAAGGAACGGGAGAGGCTCGTGGATCACTGGCCTGGACCAGTTACCCTATTGATTCCTGATACAGAAATCGCACCGAATTGGATTCGTGGTCAACATGAATCCGTAGCAATTCGTGTCTCGATGCATCCAACCATTCAAGCCCTTTGCGACGCTGTTGGCGGTCCGATCGTATCGACGTCGGCGAACCCAAGTGGTCTGGAGCCAGCACGCACGTCGTCTGAGGCCGAAGCGTATTTCGGGTCCTCGGTTGTCTACGTTGAGGGACAGACTGCGGGAATGGGCAAACCTTCCCGGATCATTGAACTGAGAACCGGGCGGGAGATTCGCGGGTGATCCGTTTAGCGGTACTGGGCGACCCGGTAGAACACAGCCGGTCACCGGAAATCCACCAGTCTTTTGCTGATCAGTGTGGTGTGTCGATTGATTACCGAAAAATCCGCCCGGAACGTTTTGAGGACACCGTCTCGGACCTGGTCTTATCGGGTGTACGTGGCTTCAACTGTACTGTACCTTTCAAGGAGTTGGTCGTCGCAAGATGCGATACATTGAGTGAGGTCGCTCAGGATACAGGCGCGGTGAATACCGTCGTCATCGATGACGGCAAACTGCACGGCGATAACACCGATGGTGAAGGCTTGCTGCGAGATCTGGTCGCTAATCTGGGTTGGCTGCTGCGGGATCGGCGCATTCTGCTGCTTGGTGCCGGGGGTGCAGCCCGAGGTGTATTGCCTTCGTTGCTGTCGGCCCAACCTGCCTGTGTGCACATCACCAACCGCACGTTACCTCGTGCGACGGATCTGGTATCTAGTCAAGTAGAACAATCGTCCGTTGTTGCGGCGCTTGACTCCGATGCACTTGAGGACGCCTATGACCTCGTGATCAATGCGACCTCCGCAGGGCTCTCGGGTGCCGTGCCCGACCTGCCAGGGAGAGTCATCTCGTCAGGCACCCATGCCTATGACATGGTCTATGGCGTCGGTACCACGGCCTTCAACGCCTGGGCCAGTGAGGCGGGTGCCCGGGTTTGTGCGGATGGTCTTGGGATGCTGGTCGAGCAAGCGGCAGTGGCCTTCTATCTATGGACAGGCCAGTCACCGGAAACAGCCGTCGTCATCGGGCGGATCCGGGATGGGTTACGTTGACTTCCATAAAGCGAGGGCGACGATTCATAGCAGGTGCTGTCTGCCCGTCCTGCGGTCTGCAGGATACGTTATTTGTTGATGTTGTAAGCGATGCCGGCGGCGAGTCCCGTGTGCGTGCCTGCACACGATGCCGGTTCAGTGAACGACTTGAACCACCTCTTCACGGCGATGGTGACCCGGTTCGGATCGTCATCCCGGAAGATCCACCGCCAAAACGTCACTAATACGGCGCAATGGCAGCCATAATGCGGTTTTGCGCGGTTGAGAAACAATCACTCGGCGCCTATAATTGCGGCGCTTTTACCAGCCCGGTCTGCGACCGCTGTGAATCTCTTTGAGCGATTTTGACGACCTGCTGCACTGTCCGCCAGTGTGGGTGTGGGGCTGAGGTATGGTGAGATGTTAATTGCCCGATGACAAAGGCTTGAAAACGCGATCAACGATCCTACAGTTGGATCGAAGAAAGTAGCTTCTAAACAGGCCGATAAAAATATAGCAGGGAATCAGCACCGGCAACGGGGCGACAAGGCAGATGCCAGAAATGTGCAGGGTAATGCACGGCAGGTGAGACAGTTGGAGTGTCCGAATATGATGAAATTGATGCAGCTCAAATGGCTCATCTCGTTCGCACTGATCACAATCAGTAGTGCCGCGTTTGCAGGCTGGGACGATATCAATCTGCGTGAAGGGGTGACCCAGATCAGCCGAGAAGTATATGACCTGCATATGTTGATTTTTATCATTTGTTGTCTCATTGGGGTGGTGGTGTTTGGCGTCATGATCATCTCGATGCTGATGCACCGGAAATCTCTGGGGCACGAGCCAGCAGATTTCCAGGACAATCATCAACTGGAGATTCTCTGGACAGTCATTCCTATTTTCATATTGGTGGCGATGGCGATCCCGGCGACAACCACGCTGAATGCCATGTATGACGCGGGTGACGCAGAAATCGATATCGAAGTGCGCGGTTATCAGTGGAAATGGCAATACACCTATATTGACGATGATCCCAACCCTGCGACACAGGTGAAGTTCATGTCCAATCTGCTGACGCCGCCGGATGAAATCTATAATCGCGCAGCCAAGCGGGAACACTATCTGTTGGATGTCGACAATCCTCTTGTGATTCCCACGGATACGCGAATTCGTTTTCTTATCACCGCTGAGGACGTTATTCACGCCTGGTGGGTCCCTGACTTTGCAGTAAAAAAGGATGCCGTTCCCGGGTTCATCCACGAGTCCTGGGCTATTGCTGAGGAGCCTGGTATATACCGAGGGCAATGTGCAGAGCTCTGTGGTAAGGACCATGGTTTCATGCCCGTTGTCGTTCATGCTGTTGAACGACCGGAATATGATGCATGGCTTGCGGATCAGAAGCAGGCAGCACAGCAGGCATGGAATGAGACTGGCAAGACATGGACAATGGACGAGCTGATGACGACGGGCGAAGAGGTTTATCTCCGCGCCTGCGCAGCATGCCACCAGGTCAATGGTCAGGGATTGCCACCGGCCTTCCCGTCACTAGTCGGTCAAGGTATCGCAGTCGGTGATATAGATGCGCACATTGATATTATCCTTAATGGTAAACCGGGGACGGCGATGCAGGCGTTTGCATCGCAGCTGAGCCCCTCCGAAATCGCCGCGGTGACGACCTATGAACGTAATGCTTGGGGTAACAATCTGGGCGACAGTGTCCAGCCCAAAGACATCAACAGTATGCTAACTGGTCAATAGGGAGAAGCTCATGAGCGCAGTTATCGAACACGATCATCATGAGGACCACCATCACGGTCCTGACAAAGGGTTGATGCGGTGGGTACTGACCACTAATCACAAGGACATCGGCACGCTGTACCTCTGGTTCAGCTTCATCATGTTCCTGACCGGTGGCGTCTTTGCACTGGTGATTCGGGCAGAGCTATTTCAACCTGGGCTCCAGATTGTAGAACCCGAGTTCTTCATTCAGATGACGACTATGCACGGACTGATCATGGTCTTTGGTGCTGTGATGCCCGCGTTTGTCGGACTCGCCAACTGGCTGGTCCCCATGATGGTTGGCGCGCCCGATATGGCGCTGCCGCGAATGAACAACTTCAGCTTCTGGATTCTGCCGTTTGCTTTCTCAATGTTGCTCGCCACGTTCTTTATGGAGGGCGGAGCACCGAATTTCGGCTGGACGTTCTATGCGCCCCTATCGACGGAGTATGCGCCTCCTACGGTGACGTTCTTCATATTTGGCGTCCACCTGATGGGCGCCTCATCGATCATGGGCTCGATCAACATCATTGTGACGATCCTGAACATGCGGGCACCTGGTTTGAAGTTGATGCAGATGCCCCTGTTCGTCTGGACCTGGCTGATCACCGCGTACCTGCTGCTGGCTGTTATGCCGGTACTCGCAGGTGTCGTGACCATGATGCTGATGGATATCCACTTTGCTACCGCTTTCTTTGATGCAGGTGGTGGCGGAGATCCGGTGCTGTTCCAGCATGTGTTCTGGTTCTTCGGGCATCCAGAGGTCTACATTATGATCCTGCCGGCGTTCGGAATTGTGTCAGCCATTATTCCGACTTTCGCGCGCAAACGACTGTTTGGATACGCATCAATGGTTTATGCCACCTCAGCTATTGCGTTTCTGTCGTTTATCGTCTGGGCGCATCATATGTTCACGGCGGGTATTCCCATTACGGGTGAATTGTACTTCATGTACGCAACGATGCTGATTGCGATCCCCACGGGTGTAAAAGTATTTAACTGGGTGGCGACCATGTGGAAGGGCTCTATGACCTTTGAGACCCCCATGCTGTTTTCAGTCGCTTTTGTGATCCTGTTTACCATCGGCGGTTTGTCAGGACTGATGCTGGCGATCGTCCCTGCGGACTTCCAGTACCACGACACTTACTTCGTTGTTGCACACTTCCACTATGTGCTGGTTCCAGGTGCGGTGTTCTCGATCATGGCAGCCGTCTACTACTGGCTACCAAAGTGGACCGGTAATATGTACAACGAGGCGCTCGGTAAAACACACTTCTGGTTGTCGTTTGTCGGTGTCAATATCACGTTCTTCCCGCAGCACTTCACCGGTCTTGCCGGTATGCCGCGTCGCATTCCGGACTACGCGCTGCAGTTTGCGGACTACAACATGATCTCGAGTTGTGGCGCGTTCCTGTTTGGATTCAGCCAGATACTGTTTCTGTTCATCATTTTGCAGACGATTCAGGACGACAAGAAAGCCACAAACCAGGTTTGGGAAAGTGCTCATGGTCTTGAGTGGACATTGCCGTCACCGGCGCCGTATCACTCGTTTTCGACGCCACCCAAGAATCTGCAGGAAGCGCACGGCTGATTCTGCGATCAACGTACTGACCCAATGGAAAACACGAATACAACATCGTTCGCATTGAAGCTGGCTGCAGTTGCACTGGGCATGTTCGGTTTCGGCTTTGCAATGGTGCCGCTGTATGACGTGATCTGTGATATCACTGGTCTGAATGGAAAAACCGGTGACCAGGTTGTTGCACGTGACGATGCGATTGATACCTCTCGTGAGATCAAGGTGCAATTTATTGCCAACAACAATGCGGGAATGTCCTGGGAGTTCCGTCCGACGGTGCGTACGATGACGGTCCATCCTGGCGCCAGTTACCGGACGGATTTCTTTGCCCGTAACCCCACTGCGCGGTTGATGACAGCGCAGGCGGTACCCAGTGTCACTCCCTATTATGCATCTCGTTACCTCCACAAGACCGAATGCTTCTGCTTTGAGCAACAGCAACTGGCCAATGGTGAATCGATCGATATGCCGCTGCACTTTGTGGTGGATCGTGACGTTCCGGAGGATGTCACGACCCTGACGCTGGCGTATACCCTGTTTGATGTGACTGAACAGGTTGATGTCGCGCAGGTGCGATTGAACGGATTGAATTGAAACAAGAGAACTGAACCGAGTCGGAGTTCACCATGTCGGAACAGAGTTACGAAGCCTACTATGTGCCCCATAACAGCAAATTGCCGATATTTGCTTCGTTGGGTATATTCCTGACGGTCTTTGGAATTGGCAACATTCTGAATGACATGTCCGCCGGGACGGAACACTCCGCGGGAATGTGGGTTTTGCTGGTCGGTGGCCTGGTCCTTGGGTTCACATTGTTCTACTGGTTTGGAACCGTCATCGAAGAAAACCATCAGAAGCTCTATAGCGATCAGATGAACCGCTCCTATGTCTGGGCGATGGGCTGGTTTATCTTCTCTGAGGTCATGTTCTTCATGGCATTTTTTGGCGCGCTATTCTATGTCCGTTTCTGGGTCGTTGGATGGCTTGGTGGGGAAGGAGATCGCGGGCCTTCGGAACTGTTGTGGCCTGGGTTCACACCGGAGTGGCCGATGATGAGTAATCCGGAAACAGACAAGTTTGTCGGTCCAGCGGAAGTCATCCCATCGTTGCAGCTGCCACTGCTCAATACCGCGCTGTTGATCACATCGAGCTTCACGGTGACGATCGCCCACCACGCGATCAAGGAAGGTAATCGGAAGAAACTGATCAACTGGCTTGCAGCGACTATTGCGCTGGGCCTGATCTTCCTGGTTGTTCAGGGCTATGAGTATTATCACGCGTATGCGGATCTCGGCCTGACATTGGCTTCAGGTATCTATGGCACGACGTTCTTCATGCTCACTGGTTTTCACGGCGCGCATGTGACCTTGGGTACGTTCATGTTGATTGTCATGCTCGGCAGAGCGCTAAAGGGCCATTTTGAAGCCGATGACTGTTTCGGTTTTGAAGCCGCTTCTTGGTATTGGCACTTTGTGGACGTGGTCTGGGTTGGCCTGTTTATCTTTGTCTATCTGCTTGGTGGTGGACCGACCGGGTTCTAGTCAAACGTTTGTTCCCTGAGAAAGTGATAAGTGCGATCAGGGTGACCAGGGTGTACTGACGCCCAGCTGGCCAGTAACGACACCGAACATGATGGTTGCGATCAGAGCGATCGCAAGACCGACGCGCAAGAGCAGTAGGTTGGCAGTTCGTTTGCTTCCCCTACCCTGATCCAGCAGTAAGGTATACAGTGCTCGCCCGAGCACTGCGACGTTGGCCAGAAACAAAATGACGATGGCGATTTCGAAAATCATTGTAGGACCCGTTCGTGGAGGCGCCATGCTGCCATGGATCGCCATTGCTGGCCAGTTCTGACGCGCGCCGGGATTGTGAATCGGACCGCGCTTTGGTGAAAACAATATCGCGAATGATAAACTGGCGTCTGACACTGTTCACTTTGGTGTTTTTCTGCGTTTTCGTTCGCCTGGGGTTCTGGCAGTTGGATCGAGAACAGGAGAAAGTCGCGCTGATAGCGGCAAATGCATCGTCACTCGCGAGTGCGCCGGTCAGTCTTGGCGCGTTAACGACAGCCGACGCTCAGATGTTACAACGTCGCGTTGTGCTGCGTGGGTACTGGGATCGTCGAGTGGTCTTGCTCGACAATCGGATACTGGATGGTCGAGCCGGGTTCGAAGTGTTGCAGTTGTTCTGGGATGAAACGATCAACGGCTGGACACTGGTTAATCGTGGCTACGTACGCTCCGGTCCACATCGGCTTGATGCAGTAGAGGTGCCCCAAGATCGGACAGCCTATCATTCGACACGGTCAATCGTCGGCATGCCGTGGGTTCCAGGCGGTGGCCAGGTGCATTGGCTGGGTCATGAGACGATGGCTCACGGTATACCGCTTGTACAAACACCGGATCCGGAACAGGTTGGTTTGCTACTCTCGGTCTCGCTCCACCCGACCGTGATCCGTCTTGCAGAAACCGATCCGATGGCCTTGCCACGAAACTGGCCGGTGACCGTGATGGCGCCCGAGCTGCATCGAGGTTACGCGGTTCAATGGTTCCTGATGTCGTTGGCGATTGTTGTGATGTGGGTGGTGTTTACCTGGCAGCAGCTGCGACGTTCCCCCGCTGCCGATGAGTCGCAGGCGCCACCATGACGCAAATACACGTTCTTGAGGACTGACGGTGAGTGATACGGACAAGAAATTGGAGACGACTGAACGTAGGGGTCAACGAACGATGTTGGCTATTTTTGGGATTGCTTTTGTGCCTGTGCTGCTGGCGTATCTGTTTTTCTTTCACTTTCCTGATTCGCTGTCCGGATCCACGACGAATCGGGGAGAACTCGTCCAACCGCCCCTTCGGTTTAGTGAACATCACCACGCGGGGTACTGGAGTCTGATCTACATCGCCGACGCACAGTGCGATCAAGCCTGTGAGGGTCGTCTCTACCTGATGCGTCAGGTGACAATTGCTTTGGGGAAGGATGCTCGAAGGGTTCACCAGTTACTGGTCCCAACGACAGATGCGATTGATGAGACGTTCAGCGCGCTGATAGACACCGAACACCCGGATCTCACCGTCGAATGGTTGGCGCAAGACCTTGTCGATCTGGGGCTGACGTCGGAAGGTGACTGGGTCTATCTCATGGACCCGATGGGAAACATCATGCTTCGCTTCGGACCGGAAAATTCAGGCCAGGATATGCTGAAAGACCTGAAGCATTTGATGAAACTGTCCAGGGTGGGGTAATTCCTGTTGGCGCAAGCGACACAGTTCGACAGGTGAAGATGTGCGGCTTTGGTGAATACGTTACCATGGGCGCCGATAAGTCGCCGGACCCCCGGATAGTGTGTTGAACCATTCCATGACCGCAACCATGCCTGGATGGCAGGATTATCTGACGCTCTGTAAACCGCGCGTTGTCCTGCTGATGTTGTTATGTGCGCTGGTGGGTATGCTTCTGGCCACTCCCGGTATGGTTCCCTGGCACATACTCGTGTTCGGGAATCTTGGCATTGCGCTGGTGGCCGCATCGGCGGCAGCGATGAATCATCTGATGGACGCTCGGGTCGACGCGGTCATGGCACGTACGAGAAACCGGCCCGTCGCACAAGGCAGAGTGACGGGCACGCAGGGGGCTGTGTTTGTTGCAGTGACAGGCGTTGTGGGCCTTGTGATTCTGGCGTGGTTGATCAACCCTCTGACGGCGATGCTGAACTTTGCATCGTGGGTGGGATACGGGCTGATCTATACACTCTATCTGAAGCGCGCGACTCCGCAAAACATTGTGATCGGTGGGTTGTTTGGCGCGGCTCCCCCGCTCTTCGGCTGGACAGCGGTAACCGGGAGTATCGACGGTGGCGCATTGCTGCTGGTGCTGATCATTTTTGCGTGGACGCCACCCCATTTCTGGGCACTGGCCATTGATCGGGTGGATGAATATCGCGAAGTCGCGATACCGATGTTGCCTGTCACGCATGGCGAGCAATACACCAAGCTGCACATTCTGCTTTATACCGTCATATTGATTCTCGTCTCCGTCATGCCGTTTCTGATTGGTATGAACAATATTCTCTACCTGGCCGTAGCACTCGTTCTCGGTGGGGTGTTTATTTACCACTGCGTGCGCATGCTGCAGGATCGCGATCGGGCCCCGATCCAGACGTTCCGGTATTCCATCGTCTATCTGATGCTTCTGTTTATCGGGCTTGTGGTCGATCATTACCTGTTGCCGGTGAACTATGTCTGAAGGCCACGCGCTCCGCAGTCAACGTGAGCGCGGCGTGCGCAGTACGTTGTTATGGCTCGTTGCGTTCATCTGCATCATTCTGGGACTCTTTCTACATAATTTTCTGAATCCCGGGCTGCCCGGTGATGATCGCCTGAGGGAGCTGGGTTTTTTTCATCACCCTGAGTATCGAGCTGTTTCCACTTTCGAACTTTTGGATAACGAGGGTACTTCGGTTGACGAGAAGATATTCCAGGGACGCTGGACCCTTGTATTTTTCGGGTTTACCTATTGCCCGGATATCTGTCCGACAACCATGGGCGTACTGGCGAGAGCAGTGACGAAAATCCCTGAACCACCTGCGGTGATCCTTGTCAGTGTGGATCCCGAACGGGACACGACCGCTTCCATAGATGCCTATGTGGGCAGTTTTGATCCCGCCTTCCGTGGGCTTACTGGCGAGTTTGATCAGATCGTCGCATTGGCGTCGCAACTCAACGTCGCATTTGGCAAGGTGCCTGGACCGGATCCTGAGGGTTATCTGGTCGATCATTCGGCCAGTATCGCGGTGATCAACCCGGAAGGTCAGTACGTTGGATTCATCAAGGCGCCCCATGCTGAGCTCAATATTGCCACGCTCATGGGTTACCTGATGCGTGGCTAGGGTGGGCTGGTCGTTGGATACACAGAAGTAAGGAGGCGTCGTGCCAGTCCGTCCAGACGAAGTGGCGACGGCCTCACTGTGCGAGGACTATGCCAGAGTAAGACAGCAGAGCCGTACGTTATGTGACCCTCTAGCGGTTGAAGATTATGTGATTCAACCGGTGCTCGAGGCGAGCCCACCAAAATGGCATCTCGCCCATGTCACCTGGTTTTTTGAGACCTTTCTGCTGAAACCGTTTGTCCCGGGTTACCGGGTGTTTCATCCCCAGTTTGAGGTGCTGTTCAATTCCTATTACAACGGGGTCGGCCGCCAGCATCCGCGTGCGGAACGCGGGTTGTTGTCACGACCAACTGTGGCCGATGTGCTGAAGTATCGGGATCATGTTGATGAAGCTATGGCCGAACTTTTGAGCGGAGAGGTTGATCAGGACGTCGGGTTCAAGGTGGACCTGGGATTGAACCACGAACAGCAGCATCAGGAATTACTGCTGACCGATATCAAGTATAACCTAGGTCACAATCCGCTCTATCCCGCTTACATTGAACGAACGACGGGATCTTCTTCGATTCCGGATGACGCGAGCTATGTGCGCATACCTGGTGGGTTACATGAAATTGGCCGGAGAGGCGAAGAGCGGGGTTTCGCGTTTGACAATGAATATCCGCGACACAAGGTGTTTACCAGAGACTTCGAGATGTCGGATTGTTTGGTGACCAATGCCGAGTATCTCGCCTTTGTGGAGGCCGGAGGCTACGAGCAATCGACGCTGTGGTTGTCTGACGCCTGGGCGCTCTGGCGTGAAACCGGTGTCAACGCACCGCTCTATTGGGTGAAGACCGACAATGGGTGGATGGAATATACCCTTTCTGGTCTTGAGCCATTGCAACCAGATGCGCCCGTTTGCCATGTGAGTGGCTACGAAGCGGAGGCGTATGCACATTGGGCCGGGTGCCGGCTTCCCACGGAAGCGGAGTGGGAAGTCGCCAGTGATCTGGCAAACCACAATGGTGAATTTGTGGAAGACCAGACTTTTCACCCTGGGCGTCGACGGGGGCAGACCGTTGGCCAGATCAGTCAGATGTTTGGTGATGTTTGGGAATGGACCCGAAGCAGCTACGACCCCTATCCCGGCTTTCGCACCTTCGATGGGTCGTTGGGCGAATACAACGGCAAGTTTATGTCGAGCCAGTGGGTGCTGAGGGGAGGTTCCTGCGCGACGCCACGTGACCATATCCGGGCGACATACCGCAATTTTTTCTATCCCAGGGATCGCTGGCAGTTCAGCGGAATCCGGCTGGTCCGTGACGTTTGAGAATCTGTCGTTGTTGGAGAGAACTATGACGGTACCGACATTGAAGTTTTACGACTTGCCGACACCAGAGATTGACGTTAGCGCGGAGGTGCTCGCAGGTCTCAAGCAATCCAACAAGCAGATTGCCCCGAAGTATTTTTATGACGAGACCGGCTCCGCTTTGTTCACGGAGATTACACGCCAACCTGAGTATTATCCGGCGCGTACAGAGATCGGGTTGCTGAAGAACTTGAACCGCGATCTGGTCGATACCATTGGCACCGGCGTTGCTCTGATCGAATACGGCAGTGGCAGCAGTGAAAAGATCAGGGTGTTGCTGGAGAGCCTTCGGCCATCGCTGTATGCACCCATCGATATCTCAAGAGATTATCTTGCACAGTCGGTCGAGAGGCTCACGCAAGATTATGATTGGCTGAACGTCAAGGCGACGTGTATCGACTACAGTCAGGAATTTGATCTACCGTTTGACGCGAGCGGACGCCGCGTAGGTTTTTTTCCGGGATCCAGCATCGGCAATTTTGATCCTGACCAGGCAGTTCGGTTTTTAAGACAGGTCCGACGCCATGTGGGCGTTGATGGCAGTTTACTGATTGGCGTTGATCTTAAAAAAGATCATGCGGTCTTAAACAGTGCGTACAATGATAGGGCGGGAGTTACGGAACGGTTCAACCTGAACATCCTGACCCATCTGAATGCTGAAATGACCGGAAACTTTGAACTCGAGAATTTCCGACATGAGGCCGGCTACAACATCGACAAAGGCTGTATCGAAATGTTCCTGGTCAGCGAAACGGCACAGGAGGTTATGCTGGGAGGAGCGGTGATTTCCCTTGAGGCTGGCGAGAAGATTCACACGGAGAACTCATTCAAATACTCATCGGATGAATTTACCCAGATGGCATCGGACGCGGGTTTCGCCAAGCACCGGTTCTGGACTGATGATCAGCAATGGTTTGGGCTGTTCTACCTCTATTCATAGTGATTCTTGGCGCTCGTGCGAGTCTGTTATTCGAGGCCTGCGAGTAACCGAAGAAATTCGGTTGGATCTTTCAAGGGCTGTCCTGATTCTCCGCTTGTCAGTCGGGTCAGTGCGAATCGCATTGCGGCGACCTTTCGCGTGGGCGGCAATAGATCGCGCTCTTCATCCGTGAGAGATCGAATGTCGCTGTAGCCCGACAACAGATGTCCCTGGAGTTCGGCACTGTGAGGGCACCAGTCATTGATGGCGATCGCCAGGTCCATGATAAGGAAGTCTTCACAGGCGTGGTAGAAATCAAGCACGCCTGTGAGCCGGCCGTCATCGAATAACGCATTGTCTCGAAACAGGTCGCCGTGAATGGTTCCTCGGGGCAACTCGTTCCCGTCGCTCAGCGCTCGTTGGATGTCGATTGCGCTGGCGAGATGGGTTGCATCATCGTCGGAGAGCATAGCCCTGACTCTTGTGAATGTTGCTTCGGACCAGGCGAGATCGTAGGGACTGTCACGATGGTAACGGTTGTCTTTGAGCATCGTGTGTATGGTCGCCAGCGCGTAGCCAATCTGACGGCAGGCCTCCGCGTCTGGCGCTTCCGGGTGCTCCCCCGACAGATGAGTGAACAGCCAGGTCGGTTTACCACAGAATATGGTGCTGGACATTCCGTCGAGGGTGCGCAGCGGTGAGGGTGCCGGTACGTCGCTGTTTGCCAGCGCACCAAAAATCTCGTTGAAAAAGGCGACCTCGTCGAAGTTGAGTGTCTCGGTAATCGTGAGAACGAAGCGCCTGCCATCAACATGGATGTGGTAGTTGGAATTCTCGATGCCGGTCTCAATCGGGGTCGCCTTGATGTCTTCATAAAGCTCGAACATCACAAGAAAACGCGCCAGCGCTTCATCTGAAAAAGTTGTGAATGCTGCCATTACCACTCCAACAGGATCCATTTAGGATACAACTTCGCGTCAGGGCTGATCTCATAGTGGGGGGAACCGTCGATGGGGACCATGTAATAGGGACGTCCATTTTTCGGTACCACCTTGATGGCGGTGATCACACCATTGACGCGGTACTCATAGATGACACGATCTTCTGCGGCAATAATGTCCACGTCCGCATCCCGGCCAGCGTCCATTGCGGATGTGCGCTGGGATGCCGTGGTGGCAGTGGGGCGTTCTTCCGCGGGCTCTGCTGCTGAAATCGCCAGTGGTAGGAGAGGCAGGAACAGGGTCGCCACGATGAGGCCGCAGAGGTTTCCCTTCGTGGTCGTGGTCGTGGTCGTGGTCGTGGTCCTGGTCAGAAGGGGTTTTTGGTGAAGCGCTGTCATCGGTCTTGTCTGGTTCGAATGTCGGTGACCCAACTTGTGGATCTTCCAGAGTATCCAGGGCTATGCTGGCGGTGTCTGGGTGTCGCTGGGTCACGGTTGTGCAACAGAACGCAGCATGCCGTATGGTTACGGTGACGTGAATAGGACCACCGAATACGCGGAAGATTCCTGTTGTGTATCGTCATTGTGACCTCGTTTGCCGTGAGAAGCCTATGACACAAACTCATGATGTTGTGCTTGTTGATGGTTCATCCTACCTCTTCAGGGCTTTCCATGCGCTCCCGAAGCTGATGAGTACCAAGGGTCGCCATACCGGGGCGATCAAAGGTGTGATCAGCATGATCCGCAAGCTGCAGGAGGACCATCCTAGTTCCAAACTTGCGGTGGTGTTTGATGCCAAGGGAAAGTCGTTCCGCAATGAAATCTATTCGGAATACAAAGCCAATCGAGCGAGCATGCCCGATGATCTGCGGGAGCAGATCGCGCCGATCCACGAGATCATCAAAGCGATGGGGTTGCCGCTGATCATCGTCGAAGGTGTCGAGGCGGATGATGTGATTGGAACGCTTGCTGTCCAGGCGGCGAAGACGGGACGTTCCGTGTTGATTTCGACGGGCGACAAGGACATGGCTCAGCTTGTTTCCGACAGCATCACGCTGGTTAACACGATGACAGAGACGGAAATGGATCCAGGAGGTGTGGTCGAGAAATTTGGTGTGCGTCCGGATCAGATCATTGACTATCTTGCGTTGGTGGGTGATACCTCGGACAACATTCCCGGCGTCCCCAAATGTGGTCCAAAGACCGCTGTCAAATGGCTGGCAGCCTATGAAACCCTCGACCGTGTTATTGCCGGTGCTGAGGAGATCAAGGGTAAGATCGGAGAAAACCTGCGTCACTCGCTGGAACTGTTGCCAATGTCCCGGGAGCTGGCAACAATCAGGCTCAACGTGGCGTTGACGGATGAACAGTCAGATCTGTCGAGCGCCGATCCGGATGGTCCGTCACTACAGCAGCTTTTTACCGAGTACGAGTTCAAGCAGTGGGCCGATGAGTTGGCAGGGGGAGCACCCATGGCATCCACACCGGTCGATTACGCCGCGATGACCACCGAGAATGAACTTCGTAACGCCGTGGCTGAATGGCAGACGGCGGATTCCGTAGCGTTGACGCTGATGATGAGTGACGACCACTACATGGTTGCAGACATCGTTGGCGTGGCGTTTGCGGCCGTGGCTGGGCGGGCACGCTATGTGCCGGTGACATCGCCGGAAGTCTCTTTGCCGTTGGACGAGGTGTTGGATGCGCTTCAGTCGGGTCTGGCATCGGGGCCGCCAAAGCTCGTGAGCTACAACGCAAAACGCCAGCGAAACATCCTGCGTCGACATGGCATCTTGCTCACAGATCACACGGATGATCCGATGCTCGAAAGCTATGTATTGAATTCTGTAGCGTCGAGGCATCAGATTGATGACCTTTCGCTAAAATACCTGGGGCGTCATTGTGCCGGGTATGAAGACGTTGCCGGTAAAGGTGCCAAGCGAAAGGCATTTGCCGAGATCCCTTTGTTGGATGCAACGGCGTTCGCCTGTGAGCAGGCTGATGTCGCACTGCAACTCCATACGGAGTTGTCGAATCGTCTCAACGAAGAGCCAAAGCTCGGGTCGGTCTATCGCGATATTGAGCGCCCGTTGTCGGACGTACTGTCGGACATTGAATTCCAGGGGGTGTGCCTTAACTCGTCGCTCCTTGAAGTACAGAGTGCTGAACTTGAAGACTGGATGGTGAGTGCGCAGAAGGAGGCTCACGAGATAGCCGGTCAGGCCTTTAATCTCGATTCGCCGAAGCAGTTGCAGGAGATACTGTTCGACAAACTGGGTTTGCCCATCATCCGAAAGACGCCCAAAGGACAGCCATCGACGGCGGAACCGGTGCTGCAGGAACTCGCGATGGACTACCCGCTGCCGCGCATCATTATTGAGTATCGCGGCCTGCACAAACTGAAGTCGACATATACCGATCAGCTGCCCAAGCAGCTCAATCCATCGACCGGACGGATTCATACCACCTATAATCAAGCCGTCGCCGCAACAGGTCGATTGAGCAGTCAGGACCCGAACCTGCAGAACATTCCCATTCGCAACGACGAGGGAAGGAAGGTCAGGCAGGCGTTTGTTGCACCGTCAGGTCAACTTCTGATTGCGGCTGACTACTCTCAGATCGAGCTGCGTATCATGGCGCACCTGTCTGGTGACGAGGGCCTGGTGACGGCCTTCTCGGAAGGCAAGGACATCCATCTGGCGACGGCTGCAGAGGTGTTTGGCGTTGCCGAGGAGGAGGTCCATGACTATCAGCGACGAAGTGCAAAAGCGATCAACTTCGGATTGATCTACGGCATGTCAGCATTTGGTCTGGCTCAGCAACTGGGCGTCTCTCGTTCTGACGCGCAGGAGTATATCGATCTGTATTTTGATCGCTATCCTGGTGTTCACGCCTATATGGAACGAACCCAAGCGCTGGCAGCCGAGCAGGGATATGTGGAAACGCTGTTTGGTCGACGTCTCTATCTTCCCGATATCAACGCGAGCAATTTTCAACGGCGACAAGCCGCCGAGCGTACTGCAATCAACGCACCGATGCAGGGCAGCGCCGCGGACATCATCAAACGAGCGATGCTGTCGGTCAGCGAGTGGCTACGCGATGCTCCCGTGGACGCTCGCGTGATCATGCAGGTCCATGATGAACTGGTGCTCGAGGTGGCTGAGCAGGACGTTGATGTTGTGGCAGACAAGGTCTCTGCCGCGATGGGAGCTGCCGCTGAGCTGGCGGTTCCCCTGGTTGTTGATGTTGGTAGAGGCAGCGATTGGGACGTGGCTCACTAGACGCGCCGTGCTGATCCTGACTCAGGAGTACCAGGTTCAGTGACCCAGCCTGAGAGGGTCTCAATGAGTGCATCCCGGCCGATATCGTGGGTCGATGACAAGACCTGACACGTTGAACTGTCGGGCAAATGACGTTGGACGTCCATGAGTGCCTGGTTGCGCCGGCCGGGTTTCAGCTTGTCACATTTCGTCAGCAGGACATGGCATCCGATACCGGTTTCGGCGGCCCAGTGCACCATTCCCTGGTCAAACTCCCTGAGTGGATGTCTGATATCCATGACCACAACAACCCCCACCAGGCTGTCGCGATGGCGAAGATATTGATCAATAAAGCGGTGCCATTCTTCACGCATCTTTTCAGGGACCTTCGCGTAACCGAAGCCAGGGAGGTCAACGAGCCGAACGTCCGGTGTCACCTCAAAGAAATTGATGAGCTGCGTCCGCCCGGGTGTCTTGCTGGTTCTTGCGAGTTTGCCCTGACGTGTGACGTAGTTGATGGCCGAGCTCTTCCCTGCGTTGGAGCGTCCACAGAACGCAAATTCTGATCCCTGGTCAGGCGGGCATTGCTTGAGCGTTGATGCACTGGTCAGGAACTGAGTTGTATTGAATGGAAGGCTCATGCAAGGCGCAGTTATGGGCGAATGACAGGTATCAAAACAGGGTAAATCGAAGATCGTTTTGGTATGATGCGCGCCTAGTTTATCAGCCGATGGTTGTCATTGCGGCATGCTTACCATAGCCTTTCCCCAACAATTCGCCTTTCTTTCCTCGCTGCGATACGTCGTCACGTCAGCCTGTGTACTTGTCCTGACATTGTCCATTCCACAAGTCCTGGGGGCGGATGCCGCGCGAGGTCAGTCTCTGACAGAAACCTGTACCGCATGCCACGGAGAAGATGGCAACAGCATCGCGGGGTCGTTTCCCAGTATCGCAGGGCAGGGTGAGCGCTACCTGGTGAAGCAGCTCCGGGACATCAAATCCGGTGAGCGATCGGCACCTCTGATGGCGGGCCAGCTCGACAATTTCGAAGATCAGGATCTGATCGATATGGCGGCATACTATTCGTCACAAACCCCGAAGGGCGGTGCCGCAAAGGCGGATCTTGTTGAACTCGGTGAGACGATCTATCGCGCCGGCATCAGCCGTAAAGGTGTTGCAGCGTGCTCATCCTGCCATGGTCCGGATGGCAGCGGCAATGATTCAGCATTGTTCCCGGTATTGAGTGGCCAGTGGCCGGAATATACCGTCGCCCAACTGAAAGCGTTCAGAGGCAAGCAGCGCAAGAACGATGGTGATGCCCAGATGATGCGGTCGATCGCTCTTGATATGAGTGATGTTGAAATGGAAGCGGTGGCGTCGTTCCTCTACGGCCTGAGATAGTTACGGTTGATGACGATCGTCTGATCGCTGCAACCTTCCTGGTGAAGCCGGGTCAGAGATGATGTCAGTCTTCGAGTGGACGGTAACAAGACCATGAAAACTCTCATGCGACAATGGACGCTGATTTTGGCGCTGATGATGATCGGTCTGTCGGTATCAGCAGCACCCTATCGGTTCGAAGAGGGTACCCACTACGTTGCGCTTTCGGTGCCTTACGAGACCGCAGATCCGGATCGCATTGAGGTAACGGAGTACTTTTCATATCGCTGTCAGCACTGCTTTCGGTTTGATCCGGTTGTGGAACAATGGAAGTCTTCACTGCCCCAAGATGTCCTGTTCAACAGAACGCCGGCGATGTGGGCCCGCCAGGATGAGGTACTGACCCAGACGTATTATGCGCTGCAATCGATCGGTCAACTAGAGGCGGTTCACCCCGCTATCTTCGAGGCAATACATCTACAAGGCAGGCAATTTCCGGATCCTGTGGAGATGGCTGAGTATCTGGCCGAGTTGGGCATTGATACGGAAGCCTTCTCGAAGGCCTATAAGTCGTTTGGCGTTCGCTCTAACGCACAACAGGCGCGTGCGAGGGCCAACATGTACCGGGCACGTGCAGTACCGGCGATTATGGTTAATGGCAAATATCGTATCAGCGGTGATCTTGCCGGATCGAATGAAGCCATGCTTGAAGTTGCAGATTTCCTGATTGAGCGAGAGCGGCGCGCCCGCGCCAAAACGTCAAACTAGCAGTTCCTCTGGCTCAGGTTGTGTTTGGGCGTCGACACGCTCCTTGAGTTCCTTGCCGGGCTTGAAATGGGGTACGTACTTCCCGGGCTTGTGAATGCCGACTTCACCGGTCTTGGGATTTCGTACCACTCTGGGGTGTCGATAGTGATTGCTGAACGTCCCGAACCCCCGAATTTCGATTCTGGATCCGGTCGAGAGCCGGTCGGACATCAATTCGAGCATGGTATGAACCGCCATGTCGACATCCCCGGTTGTCAGCTGGTCCAAACGATCTGACATCCTTTTAATCAGGCCGGACTTGTTCATACACTCCCACAAAGACGGGTTCATTAGTTCCACGTCCTATGTTACGAATAGGTACCTAGTAATCAATATCTTATAGCGAATTTATGAGGTCATAGATTAAGTATTAAGTGTGAATTGAATCACGCCTCCGGTTTGCATAGAATTCGCCATGGCGATTTCCACCGTCGTAACTATTCCCCAGCGGATTAGCCGCTATATCCTGATTACCAGGCTTGTCGTGCGGGCGCGTCTGTCCCGTCGCAGTTCCTGGTGCGTGCACTGGAGTACCCTTTGGCGACCATCATTGACGACGTTTCGAGGACATTTTCCGAATACCTGCTGATTCCGCGACTGACCCGGAAGGGGCAAACTGCAGAGGGTGTGGACCTCAAGACTCCCGTATCAGCGGTGAGAGGTAATCATGCGCCTGGTTTCTTGATGAATGTACCGATCGTCTCTGCTTGTATGCAATCGGTGTCAGGTAGTCGCCTGTCGATTGCACTCGCACGTCAGGGCGGGCTCGGTTTCATCTTCTGTTCCCAATCCGTGGCATCCCAAGCAGAGATGGTGAGACAGGTCAAAAGCCACAAGGCAGGGTTTGTGCAGAGCGATACGAACGCGACCTCGGACATGACCCTTGACGAAGTGATCAGGTTGATGAAGGAATCTGGCCATTCAACGGTTCCGGTGACGGATGATGGTACGTCTTCGGGAAAACTGGTGGGCATCATCACTGACAAGGATTTCTGGCAGTACGAGGACGATTTGTCACGTCGCGTATCACAGCATATGACGCCCCTGACCGATGTAATTTTTGGTCCTGATGGCATCTCGCTACGCGAGGCGAACCAGCTTTTACACCAACACAAGAAAGAATGTCTGCCAATCGTGGACGAACAGGGCAACCTGACGGCCCTGGTTTTCAAAAAGGACTATGAGGATCATCGCAGGCATCCCCAGGAGTTACTGGATGAGTCCAAACGTCTGTGCGTTGGGGCGGGCATCAATACCCATGACTACGAGGAGAGGGTACCTGCGCTCATGGACGCGGGGGCGGATGTCCTCTGTTTTGATGCGTCTGATGGCTTTACAGAGTTTCAGGCGGAGGGTATTGCCTGGATGCGATCGCGGTACGGTGATGATGTGGTGATCGGTGCCGGTAATGTCGTGTCTGCTGAAGGTTTTGATTATCTGGTCGAACGAGGCGCCGATTTCATCAAGGTGGGTATCGGTGGCGGCTCTATCTGCATTACCCGCGAGCAGAAGGGTATTGGTCGTGGTCAGGCGTCCGCCCTGCTGGAAGTGGCCGCGCGCCGGGACGCCTATCATGAGGAAACAGGTCGATATATTCCGATCTGCTCGGATGGTGGGTTGGCGAATGACACTCAGATTGTGGTTGCACTGGCCATGGGGGCTGATTTTGTGATGATGGGTCGCTATTTCGCGATGACCGAAGAGAGTCCCACACCGAAAACATCCATTAATGGACAGATCTATAAGCCATATTGGGGAGAAGGCACTCGACGTGCACAGAATTGGCAACGGTACAGTGACGCGATGGAGACTCGAAAACTGATCTTCGAAGAGGGCGTGGACGCGTACGTACCGTTTGTGGGTCCGGTTTCGGAGGTACTGGAAACCACGCTCTACAAACTCCGAAGTACGATGGTGAATATCGGATCAGACACACTGTCTGAATTTCGTGAACGCGCAATACTCACCAAGGTTTCCGAACAATCTGTTGTCGAGGCCGGCACAGGCAGCGTCTTTAAGTTCAATTCCAACGCTGAGGTGGAATCAAGCGGGTGGGGGCAGGCCTGACACGATATCCCGGGTGCCTGTGACCGCCAGGATGGTCACCACCTGTTCGAAGAACATGATTGTCGGGGAGGCGTTGGGTATAATTCAGCATCGCTCGTCACCATGTTCATTTTCGAAGGAAGCGCTGTGAATCGAGGTTTGTTGATTGCCATTTTCCTGTGCGTGTTGCCCGCATACGCCGGGCCCGTCGAAGATGCTATCGAGGATCGAATCGCTCGGGTTGGATCGGTGTGCGTTGAAGGACTGGGTTGCGCCTCTGCCAGCGTCTCCTCGGGGGGTGGTGGCGCTGAGGGGCCTGAAAGCTTCTACAGCGTGAGTTGTGCCACATGTCATGCGATGGGGATCGCCAATGCGCCCAAGTTCGGCGATGCGTCACAATGGTCGGCACGCATCGACAAAGGTCGTGAGGTACTTTATAACAGCGTGATCAATGGTATCGGAACGATGCCGGCGGGAGGCACCTGCGCCAATTGCTCAGAAGATGATCTGAAGGCCATTGTCGACTACATGCTCGACGCGTTGGAGTAGATCAGATTCGGCGTCGGCCTTTACAAGGTCGGAATCACTGAGTTTCACAGAGCGCGTTCTCTTGGCGTAAGCTGATCGCTTCGGTGAGATGTTGCCTACTGATCTGGCTGAGGTCTTCGAGGTCCGCGATCGCGCGCGCCACCTTCAGCAACTTGTAATAACCGCGCGCTGAAACCCTCAGACGGTCCATGGCGATGTCGAGGTAATGCGCGTCCCTTGGTGCCAACTGACAGAACGTCTGCGTGCCCCGCGAAGACAGCTGCGCATTTCTCTGACCCTGTCTTTGTATCATTCTGTCTCGAGCAGGTTCTATTCGATGCTTAACGTCGTCATGTTTTTCAGCAGGAATCGGGTGAGGATCCCGGAGTTCACGTATAGCGATTCGAGGAACATCAACGTGGAGGTCAATTCGATCCAGCAATGGTCCGGATAGTCGCTGACGATATTGTTCCACCGTGTCGATGGCGCATCGACAACCTCCCTAGGCATCGCCGAAATAGCCGCACGGACATGGGTTCATTGCCGCAATCAACTGGAAATCTGCGGGAAACAGCGTCTGGTAGGCGGCCCTGCTGATCATGATCTGACCCGATTCCAAGGGCTGACGTAACATTTCCAATACATGCCGACTGGAAGGCAGTTGGCCAGCATGGTCTTCCCACTACCCGGTGGTCCGGTGAACAGCAGGTTGTGACCACCTGCGGCAGCAATCGTGAGGGCGCGTTTTGCCTGGGTATTTCCCTGAACATCGTCGAGTCCGGCACCTTGTGACCTCGATCCTGGTTCTGCCGGGGGCAGCGCACAAAGCTCTCCTGAGCGTAGTTGATCTCCCAGCGTCGCAAGGTGATCTGCCATGTAGATGTTGGGTCGATTGGCGATTGCTGCTTCCATCGCGTTGGCCTGCGGTACGACGATGGGTCGGTCGGTTGCGAGAACCGCTGGGAGCCAACCGCGGACACCCCGGATCATGCCATCCAGTGTCAGCTCTCCCAGGAACTCCATTTGACTCACCCGTCCCGGCGGCAACTGACGATCGGCCGCAAGTACTGCGACGGCGATCGCCAGGTTCACGCTGAGTTTGCCCGATGTCCGTGCAAAACCTGCATTCACAATGGCACTGTGCACCCGGTCTTTGGCTTCCTTCACGGCAGTATCTGGTAGTCCAACGATCACAGTGCGGGAAGACCGGCTGCCACATCGGCTTCCATAATGACTTCCAGCGCGTTGACGCCGATCAGGTCGCGGGTCCGGGTAATCGAAAAGTTCACTGGCGCGATAATGAGTGAGGGATTCGAAACCAGTGCGACCTTGTACGTTGAGAGTGAACAGGGGTATAGCTGCCCGACCTAGCGTCAGAACCTGTCTCTGAATCTTCTAGGCCAGCAATCCTTGGTCGATAAGCGCACCGGCATGAACCACCTTCTAAATCGTACGCACCCTGATGGTGCACATATGGCGCATTGTCGGGTGATAAACACGTCTAATGTACTGAAAAGTGGCAGTCTTCAAACTGGCATGGTGGATGCTTAAGTAATAGTAAGACAGCAACCTGGCGGTTGGCGTGTGTCTGGCAGCAATCCTCACCTTTCTGTTGATGGATCGGTTGTTGGCATCACGATTCGATGGCCGGGATGGGACAATGTCGGGAACTGGCCAGAAAATGTCAGTAACATATTGATTGGAGGACGCAGCGATCGATCATCAACGTAGCCAATCGTTGGGAATTTCGATACATTCTGTCTCACTCGACAGGGCGGACATTACGGAGAAAACACAATGAAATTAGTATCAGCCATCATCAAGCCCTTCAAACTGGATGACGTCAAAGAGGCGTTGTCCGAGATTTCCGTAAAGGGCATGACCGTCACGGAGGTGAAAGGTTTTGGTCGCCAGAAGGGACACACCGAATTGTACCGTGGTGCAGAGTACGTTGTTGATTTTCTGCCCAAGGTCAAGATCGAGGTTGCCGTTGCTGACGAGAATCTGGAAGCTGTTATTGAAGCCATTTCTGGCGCCGCGAACACCGGTAAGGTCGGCGACGGCAAGATTTTCGTCTCGCCACTCGACGACGTGATTCGTATCCGTACAGGTGAGACGGGTAGCGAAGCGGTTTAGCTTTTGACGAATTCAGCAGGGTGACATCTGCCACCCTGCACCTCTATCGTTCACACCTGATCGGTCCAATACGGGTCCGTTGATGACGGCCGAGTGGGTATAATCACTCGATCGTCCAGCGGAATCATCGTCATGAAATATCGTAGCACCCGCGGTGGTGTGTCGGGACTGTCGTTTGTTGAGGCTGTCATGATGGGCCTCGCTGACGATGGCGGATTACTGGTCCCTGATTCGATTCCAAATGTATCCGAGGAGATGGCGAGTTGGGCCGATGCCAGCTATGGCGAGCTCGCAACCGCTATCATGTCGCGATATATCGACGACATTCCCCATGAAGTTCTGTCGGAGCTTGTTCGAACGGCCTATGCCTCTTTTGATCATCCGGATGTCACACCGGTGGTCCAGGTTGGTGACGTTCATGTGCTTGAACTCTTCCATGGTCCGACACTGGCCTTCAAGGATGTGGCACTCCAATTCCTCGGTGCGGTTTTCGAATGGGTGCTGGAACGTGATGCGAAGGCGATCAATATCGTTGGTGCGACGAGCGGCGATACAGGAAGCGCGGCGATTGCGGGTGTCCGCGGCAAGCGCAACATCAATATCTTCATTATGTTTCCCGAGGGAAGAACGAGTCCAACACAAGAGCTTCAGATGACAACTGTCAGTGATGCGAATGTGCATAATATCGGGGTCGAGGGCAGTTTTGATGACTGCCAGTCGATTCTCAAGGAGACGTTTTCAGATATTGAGTTCAAGCGCGCTCACTCGCTTGCTGCCGTCAATTCCGTCAATTGGACGCGTGTTCTGGCTCAGGTGGTGTATTACTTCTTCGCATGGTACCGGATTGGTCAGCCTGCACAGTTTGAGGTCTGCGTACCCACGGGTAACTTTGGGAACATATTTGCGGGTTACATCGCGCGCCAGATGGGCCTGCCCATCAGTCGCTTTATTCTTGCGACCAACGAAAACGACATTCTGCATCGCTTTTTCTCGACCGGGGTCTATTCGAGGGGTGAAGTTAAACAGACTCATAGTCCAGCGATGGACATTCAGGTTTCAAGCAACCTTGAACGATACCTGTACTTTCTGATGGGTTGCTCGGGTGAAAATGTGCGTCAGTTCATGGCGCAATTCGTGAATGAAGGACATGCTGAGATTCCCATGAATACTCGGATCCTAGATGACTGCTTCCATTCAGGGGCAGCGGATAACGAGGCGACACTCAAGACGATCCGAGATGTCTATGACGAGACCGGGTACGTGTTGGATCCACACACCGCGGTTGCTATGCATGTGGCGTCGAGTCACCGTGGTGATGGACCCCTCCTGGTACTTTCCACCGCTCACCCGGCCAAGTTCTCCGAAGCCATCGGTCTGGCGGGCGTTCCAGTCGTAGGACACCCTTCACTTGATCAGCTCTCCGAACTGCCGACACGAAAACAGGTCATTCCCGCCGACGTCGATACGCTCAAGCAGACCATTGTTCAGCTCTCTGCACACTGAGTGTTGTCGGGCGCGGAAAGCGAAGGCCGCGAGGAACCAAATGGAAAAATCGCTCCTGCCTGTTCAACAGAACTCGGTGATTGCGTGTGGCAGGTCCCGGATGTGTTCGATGACCAGGTCCGGTTCTGTGTCTCCCACCTTCTGTGAGGTCTTCCCGTTGATAACGTGAATAGAACGCATGCCAAACCGATTGGCTGCGTCGATATCAAGAACAGGATCGTCGCCTACATATACGACTTCACTGGCCGAAACCCGAGTTTCCGCCAGGGCTGCCTCAAACAGATTGGGTGCGGGCTTGGGTGCGCCGACGTCTTCGGCCGAAAATGAAAAACTGAAGTGCGATGCGATGGTGAGTCGGCGTACGTCAGCGTTGCCATTGGACAGTGCACCCAGCACAAATCGTGTCGAGAGATCAGCCAGGCATTCCTCGGCGCCGTCAAAGTACTCAACGTCATGTCTGGCGTGAAGGAATACCTCCATAGCTTCTTCTGCGATCTGTCGCGCGTTGCTTTTTCCGTGTCGGTCTAGCGCCTCGGTGATGCATTTGCACCGAAGCTCCGTCAGCTGGTAAGACAGTGTCGGATCCCTGATGAGAAGCTGATCCCGAATAGCGCCCATATTTCGAGCGGCAGCCGGCCAGTCTCGAATGGACCCACCCAACCACCTGTTCAGCGCCTTTTCCGCACCGGTGATCACGGGTTTGACCGGCCATAACGTATCATCGAGATCAAAAGCAATGACCCGTACCGTCATGTCAGGTCCTGCTTCTTGTGGGCTCTTGGATGCGCCTTATCGTAAACCTCGGCGAGATGCTGGAAGTCTAGGTGGGTATAGATTTGAGTCGTCGAGATGTTCGAGTGTCCCAGCAGTTCCTGAATCGCCCGCAGGTCCCCGCTGCTTTCGAGCATGTGGCTCGCGAAGGAATGACGCAACATGTGCGGATGCGCCCCACCGTGAATTTGTTGAGTCTGAGCCCACTGTGAGAGTCTTTTCTGAATGGTTCGTGGCGAAATCGGACGACCACGTTCGGACAGGAACAGCATGTCTGTATCGATATCGACTGCCGTTTTTTTAGGAGCCCTCGGAGCATCTGTGCGTATGGAGGACCATGTTTCAAGCCATGCCATGGCAACTGATCCAATAGGCAATACCCGCGTCTTGTTACCTTTCCCTGTGACGCGGACCGTACCATCCTGCCAGTCCAGATCACCGAGGCGAATACCGGCGAGCTCACTCAGCCGGAGACCAGACGAATACAGTAGTTCCAGCATGCATCGATCGCGGACACCGTGCCAGCTCCCATCACTGAAGGACAGTAGTTGACTGATCTGGTCTGTATCGAGGGTTCTGGGGAGCTTTCGACTGCCCTTGGGTGCTCGCACACCCACGGCCGGATTGTCCGAAGCCGCCCCTTCGCGCATCTGGTAGGCAAAAAAAGACCGTAGTGCGGACAGCCCGCGAGAGAGACTCGCGCTGGAGATTCCCTGATGATGTCGCGCGCTGACAAATGCTCGGATGTTGTGTTCGCTGAGTTTGGTCCACCTCGGTTCGATCTGAGAAGACGGGTGTCCTTTGGTGGCCATCTTGCCGCAAAAAAAATTCGCCGCCTGCAGCAGGTCCCTCTGATAGCTGGACACCGTGTTCGGCGACAAACGCCGTTCCGCCGAGAGGTATTCGAGGAAATCAGCGATTCGAAGTATTTTTGCGTTCATTCTCGGAAAGTCGAAGGACGAAAACGTGGCAACAACGCTGCCAGTGCGTCCGTCACAAGCGTCAACAGAGTAGTTTCGAGCTGACTATTGAAGTAGCCGGGCTCCGGATGCCCGAGTGCCAGTAACGTCATTGGGTCTTGTTCGAGCATGATCACCACTGCAGACGAAGGGGTTTCGTTGGCTTCCATGGGGAAGAGCCAGGAACGTTCCTCCTCTCTGAGAGGCCCCATGTAGGTCGTCTGGGTATCAAAATGTGTCGTGTAGTATCCGGGCATGTCCTCACTCCGGGTGAAGTGGGCGACATCGTTGATGGATGTTGATTCTTCACCGATGAAAAGAAGGCTCACGCTGAATCCTAGTTCATCACGAAGTCCGATGGAGAGGGCAGCGTAGAATGCCTCGGCGTCCTCTGCAGCGATCAGGGCCAGCACCAGGGTCTTCGTGGATTGAAAGATCCCCTCATTCCGTAGCGCATTGCGTTTGAAGTCTTCTATCAAACGACGATTTTCAACATTGCGCTCACGCAGGAGGGCGACCTGACGATCCATTAGGGAGATAGCGGCGCCCCGCGGTTGCGGGAGGCGCAGGCTCATCAGCAGCTGATCACGGTTCGCAAAAAAATCGGGATGCGTCTCCAGAAAACGCACCACACTGGACTCATCCAATGTGTCTGGTTCCTTGGTGGGACTGGTGTCCGATGGGCTCATCGTTTCTCCTGGCTGAAATTAGTAGACGAGGTTAAATGTGAACACAACCCTCAAACACCCTGGCTGTGGGACCGGTTAGCAAGACAGGTTCGGTTCCGCCCTGCCATTTAACCTTCAGATCGCCACCTTGCAATGTGACCGTGACATCATGTCCCAGCAGGCCTTGCAGAATACCGCCCACGACTGCTGCACAGGCGCCGGTTCCGCAGGCTTTTGTTTCTCCAACGCCACGTTCGAATACCCGAAGCCGAATGTGATCCCGTGACAGGACCTGCATAAACCCCACATTGACGCGATTGGGAAATCGTTCGTGATGCTCGATGAGCGGCCCCAGCTGTGATACGGGCGCCTGATCCACCTCCGACACGGTGAGGATTGCGTGTGGATTCCCCATGCTGACGCTTGCAATGCGTTGTCGACCAACCCCGGGGACATCCAGTGGGTAGAGTACGGCCTGTTTGTCCGCGACAAATGGAATACAGGCTGGTTTCAGCTCAGGTGTTGCCATATCCACCGTCACTTGGTCCTCATGGACATGGCATGTGACAGTACGATTGCTGGTCTCGATCTGAAGCTGAGCTGCACTCGTTAGACCACGGTCTCTCACGAACCGCGCAAAACAGCGCATCCCGTTGCCGCACTGCTCCGCTTCACTACCATCCGCGTTATAGATAGTGCAACGAAAGTCTAGGTCAGGCTGCGTTGGCGGTTCAGCAACCAGAAGTTGGTCGAAACCAATGCCGGCGTGCCGATCTGCCATGCGCGTGATAAACGCGGGCGTAATGCGTATGTTCTGGCTGACAAGATCGAGCAATACGAAGTCATTACCAAGGCCGTGCATCTTGGTAAATCTGGCAAGCATGGCAGGTCTCGTTATTCTGAATAGGTCAAGGTTACCCGGCGTTCACCAGGATGCAAATCATTGATGCCCCATTCAGGAAGGCAGGGTGGATTCACCTCGCCACAGGTCGGACAGTGATTCGCGCTCCCGAACGACAATCACCTGGTCGCGATCGACGAGGATTTCCGCGGCGCGAGGGCGTGAATTGTAGTTCGAACTCATCACGAAACCGTACGCCCCGGAAGATCCAATGGACAACAGATCGCTTTCTACCAGGCTGAGCTCTCGATCTTTGGCTAGAAAGTCACCGGTTTCGCAGATGGGACCCACGACGTCGAATCGGGCTCGTTCGCTAGGTGTGGATTCCCGCACAGGAAGGACGCTCTGCCAAGCCTGATACAAAGCGGGGCGAATGAGATCGTTCATGGCCGCGTCTGTCACAGCGAAGTGACGCCCCACATTTTCCTTCAGGGTCACCACTCGTGTCAGAAGTATGCCGGCATCGGCCACAAGGCTGCGCCCCGGCTCGAGCATGATGGTGAGTGCACGTTTGCCGAGGTGCTTGTCCACCATCGCAGCATAGGCGACCGGGTCGAGTACGGCTTCGTTCTGATACGTGACGCCCAGCCCACCTCCAAGATCCAGGTGTGTGAGCGGAATCTGTTCACGCTGCAATTGATCAACCAGGGGAAGCAAACGCAAAAGCGCATCTTCAAAAGGTTGGATATCGGAGATCTGGGAACCGATGTGACAGTCCAGTCCGATGACTGAAAGTGCCGGGTGGTCTGCTGCGAGCCGATAGAGTGCGAGCGCTTCCTCAGCATTGACGCCGAATTTGTTTTCCTTGAGGCCAGTCGAGATGTACGGATGTGTACCCGGATCGACATCGGGATTCACCCGGATGGAAATGGGTGCCGTGGTACCGAGCGCGCCGGCACGATCAGCCAGCTTGTCCAGTTCGGACCTCGATTCAACATTGAAACAACCAATACCTGCCCCCAGTGCCTGGTCAATTTCCCAGACCTGTTTGCCAACGCCAGAGAAGATGACGCGCACAGGATCACCGCCGGCTTCAAGTACGCGCGCCAGCTCACCCCCTGAGACGATATCGAATCCGGCACCCCGTCTAGCCAGTACGTCAAGAACAGCGAGATTGCTGTTCGCCTTGACCGCGTAGCAGATCTGATGTGGGCGGAGGGAGAAAGCGTCGTCGAGACAATCCCATGCGGTTTCAATCGAAGATCGTGAATAGACAAAGGTCGGCGTGCCATGATCCGAAGCGATCTGTTCGAGGGGGACCTGTTCTGCATACAGGTGGCCATCATGGTAATGGAATGTCACAGCAAGACCTTTCGTTCGAAGTACGTGGAGACCGATTGGCGTTGCGTTTCCCGCGATGTGTCCTCAGGCAGAAACAAAGGTCCCTTTTGCCCGCAGGAGAAAAGGCACAACGTGATCATGAGCATCACGAGCGTTCTCCGCAGAAGATGGTTGATCGTTGGTGGAATGCGATTCATTGCAGTCGTTGTCGTGCGGCGGTGACGGCCGCCCTTACCTGGGTTGGTGCGGTGCCGCCGGGGTGGTTCCGTGCATTGACTGAGCCGGACAGTGTCAGATAATCGAACACATCCTGCTCAATGACCTGGCTCGCCGTCTGCAGCGTTTGCAACGGAAGATCAGCCAGATCGACACCCTGGTTTTCGGCTTGCGCGACGAGCGCGCCGACAATGCCATGTGCATCACGAAAGGGGATACCTTTTCTCACCAGATAGTCCGCCAGATCTGTTGCTGTGGAAAACCCCGTCGCCGCCGCTTTTCTCATATTGTCTTTCTTTGCGACCAACGCCGGGACCATGTCGGTGAACGCGATCAGCACGGACATCAGGGTATCGACCACGTCAAACAAGGGCTCCTTGTCCTCCTGGTTATCGCGGTTGTATGCCATAGGTTGTCCTTTCATTAGCACGAGCAGTGCGGTGAGATCGCCATAGACCCGGCTTGTCTTGCCTCGGGTGAGCTCAGCAACATCGGGGTTCTTCTTTTGCGGCATGATGGATGAACCGGTACAGAATCGGTCTGGTAGCGATACAAAGTCGAATTGCGCGGAGGTCCACAGAATTAGTTCCTCGGACCAGCGCGATAGATGCATCATGGTCAGACTTGCGGCGGCTGCAAACTCGATCGCAAAATCCCTGTCGCTGACGGCATCAAGAGAATTTGTTGAGATGCTGTCGAATTCGAGCAGTTCCCGTGTGAATTCACGATCGATCGGATAGCTCGTTCCTGCGAGAGCTGCCGATCCCAGTGGCAATACGTTGATACGCTTTCGGCAGTCGACGAATCGGGCCCGGTCGCGCTCGAGCATGGATTGCCAAGCCATGAGGTGATGACCAAACGTCACGGGTTGTGCAACCTGCAGATGGGTAAAGCCGGGCATGATGGTGTCCGCCTCGGCCTCCGCAAGCCCAATGATACCGAGTTGAAGTGCTTTCAGTTGATCGATCACACGATCACAGACCTGTCTCAGGTAGAGTCGGATGTCCGTTGCGACCTGATCGTTCCGCGATCGTCCGGTGTGAAGCTTCTTGCCGACATCGCCGATCCGCTCAGTCAACGCCTGTTCAATGTTCATGTGGACGTCTTCGAGCGCCGTCGACCAGGTAAACGCTCCCTCGATGATCTCATTGGCGATGGCTTCCAGCCCTGTGATGATTGCCTCGGCCTCTTTGTTGGTCAGAACGTTGACTTTGCTGAGCATGGTGGCGTGTGCAATCGATCCACGTATATCAACCTCAGCCAGCCGCCGATCAAAGCTGACGGATTCGGTGAAAGCTTCAACGAATGCATCGGTTGCTTCCTGAAAACGGCCATCCCATAGCTTTTGCGTGCTTCCAGTGGAATCGGGCGGTTGTTGTTTGTTGACCATGATCTGAACCTGTCTCGTCGGGCTGTTGGCCTCGTGAGGCGTCTGTGGCGGAGTGATGTACCGGTTTGGTGTCAACCGCCGAAGGTGGGCGATTATAGCAACGTGCAGGTGATCTTCTATACTAAGCGGTTTGCGCACCAACGAAGCAGAGACAAGATGAACAAGGAAAACGATGGTATCGAGGTGGAGGATTTTTTCCTCCCGGACCTTTACCACACCCAGAGTATCCTTTTTTGGTACTGATCACCGAGTTTCTTGTCTTCGCGTAGGTACTCGCGACGTCAACGTTGACCGATTTTGACTGGGATCGCCTCGGATGGACCTCTTTGTTTGTCCAATGGACCGTCCTGGTCTCGGCAGCCGCATTGTGTGTACTGCGGCCGGTTCTGATGCAGATGGAGAATATGTCGGCGACGTTGACTGGCTATACGCTGATCCTGCTACTAACTGATTTTTTCAGCGTGTTGGGTGATTTTCCTCATGGGCGAATCCCATTGGCAGATGTACAACACAGGTGCAGTCATGCGTAACGTCCTGATCGCCGGAATCATGGGTGGTATCGCGTTTCGATACTGCTATCTTCAACACCAGTTGCGTAGATAGGAGCAGGCTGAACTGAACTCCAGGATTCAGGCACTCCAGTCACGGATCAGGCCGCATTTTCTCTTCAATTCGATGAATATCATCGCGAGTTTGATTGTGGTGGATCCGGATCTGGCAGAACAGCTGGTTGAAGACCTGTCTGAGCTGTTCCGTGCGAGCTTGAACGATGACAGCGATCATCCGGTTGCGCTCTCGGAGGAGCTTACGCTCTGTAGAAAATACGTGAACATCGAGACTTTACGCCTCGGTGATCGGCTTCACGTAGACTGGCAGGTGGAGATTGATGAGCATGAGGTGAAAATACCGCTGCTGACTCTGCAACCACCTCTCGAGAATGCCATCTACCACGGGATACAGCCGTTACCGGAAGGTCGCGTTGTGACTGTGCGTATTGGCGAGGAAAACGGGAAACTGGTGGTACGAAGTCGCAATCCACTGGCCTAACAAGGTGGCCATGAAACCGAAAACTGCATGGCGATGGACAATCTCCTACGCCGCCTTTGCGCCATCTATGGCGAAGCCGCATCACTCGTGGAAGACGAGGGACCGGACCACCACTACCACACGACCGTGTCCTATCCGATGGGTCTGGCGCCAGCGGCCAGCTGAGACCGCACCCCCTTGATCGTCGCGACGTCCTGTACGTCTTGCGCCAAAAAGGGGCCGGTTTAGCCTGTTAAACGGATCGACAAGCACGCCGCAATCGGATGTCGCGACATTTAGTTTGTGACCTGCGTCAAGAAAACCGACACTTTTTTGTTGTTTCGTCCCGGAGTGCGCGCTACGTCGCAGTTTTGTGGATCGAGGAAGGTAATTTAGCGTCAGATGGCACTGGTAACGCCTATCACTTCCCCGCCGACGAGCGGTTGATATTGAGGGCCAGTGCGCGATGAGCGAATAAGCAACGCTGGAGCAAACGATGAAAGTACTGGTTGCAGATAACGAGCGATTGGCGCGGGAGCGCCTGAATCGGATGGTAGGTACATTCGACAACTACGACGTGGTTGGCGAAGCGGCAAATGGTGATGAGGCGGTTCAGAAGTGTATGGGGTTGGAGCCGGACATTATACTTCTGGATATTCGAATGCCTAGTTCTGACGGAATGGACGCGGCCAAGCGAATCTCTCAGTTGCCCTCACCAGCGGCAGTAATTTTTGTACAGCGTTTGAAGAGCATGCGGTTGATGCTTTGGCTGCAGGCTGCCTCTTGAAGCCGTGCGACGCGAAGCGCTGTCTGAGGCACTGGAAAGATCGGGCGAGTGAATCGTGTCCAGATGCGTGCAGTCAGCGGAGAAGAGCCGGACAACAAGATGCGAACTCACTCAGTGCTCGGACGCGGCGTGGTTTAGAACTCGTGCCACTTAACGAGATTCGTTTTTTCCAGACTGACCTCAAATACATTATGGTCCGTCACGAGAACGGTGAGGTACTGATCGATGACACGTTACGGGACCTCGAGAACGAGTTTGGTGACAAGGTTGTTCGTATTCATCGGAATGCGTTGGTCATGATGGATCATCTTGGGGTGCTTGAGCGAGATGCTCGTGGCCACTATCAGGTCAAAATGCGTGGCGTTGATGAAAAACTGGCGGTTAGTCGACGTCATGTTTCTGGCTTGCGCAAACTGGTACAGGTGCTCCAGTCGCGCAGCGATTCAGGTACCCCAACAATAGAGGGCAGCCAAGGCTGCCTTTTTTGTGGCTGGTGAGCGTACTTGCACTTTTGCCTGTATCTCCCTAACGTCGCGCGGAACCGGACCTTGATGTCACGCCGATGAAGACGATTCGAATTGCCACCAGGAAGAGCCCGCTTGCGTTATGGCAGGCAGAAAACGTTCGCTCGCTTCTGCAGGGAGTCGCGCCGGAATGGTCGATCGAGTTTGTCGGTGTCGTGACTGAAGGCGATCGTGATCAAACCTCGCCCCTTACCAAAATTGGCGGGAAAGGCGTATTTGTCAAAGCACTAGAGATTGCGCTGCTCGAACAGAAGGCAGATATTGCGGTTCACTCAATGAAGGATGTTCCGTCCGTTCTGGCACCGGGACTGCAGCTGAGTGCAGTGCTTGCGAGGGAGGATCCGAGGGATGCGCTGTTGTCCGAGCTATACACCTTTGACACGCTTCCAATGGGTGCGCGTGTGGGGACGTCAAGTCTGCGTCGTCGCTATCAGCTGGCACACAAACGCCCCGATCTTGTTTTTGAGGAGCTGCGGGGTAACGTTGATACACGGCTCAGGCGTCTTCGTTCAGGAGACTTTGATGCCATCGTATTGGCGGTCGCGGGGCTGAAGCGTCTTGGGCTGGCGGACGCGATCACAGACTACCTGCCCATCGAAACATCTGTACCGGCAGCGGGTCAGGGAGCTATCGCGATTGAGTGTCGTGACGAAGGTATTGAAGATCTGATTGTTCCTTTGACTGAACTCGACCATGACATGACCGCTCTGTGCACGTCCGCCGAACGGCAGGTCTCATCTTCTTTGTTCGCCACATGTGATCTACCCGTGGGTGTTCACGCAGAGTCGATACGCGGCGACACCGTGAGGATGACGGCCTTTGTTTCGGACGTGGAAGGATTACGACAGGTTCGGGCAACGTCAGAAGGTCCTTCGGCGATGGTCGCTGATGACCTGTTGCACCGACTGAACCACCAGAACGTCAGGGAGCTGATTGTATCCGGCAGTACACCGACGTGAATCCGACATTGCTGTTGATCCGACCAGCAGGTAGCAACGATCAATTGGCAGGTGCGTTCACTGCGCTCGGGTGGCCGGTTATAGAAAGGCCACTGACACGCATTACATCAGTGGACGAGGGTGTTGATGACCGTCGGCTTGCAATGAGTCTCGATCGGTTCGATCACGTGATTTTTGTCAGCCAGCATGCGGTGCTCACTGGCCTTCCGCGACTTGCGGCGTTCTGGTCACAGTGGCCGTCAGGTTTGCGCTGGTACGCGGTTGGCGAGCGGACTGCAATGATCTTGGAGAATGAGGGAGCCCCCGAGGTTCTGTTTCCTGCTGTCAGTGGCAGCACAGGTCTGCTTTCCCTACAGCCACTCGTCGACGCCGCGGATTCAGCGGTACTCATCGTGAAGGGCGAGGATGGACTTGACGATCTGGAGAATACCTTACTCGAGCGACAGGCTAGGGTAGAGAACCTGACGACCTATCGGCGCGAACTCTGTAACGGCGATAGGGTCGAGCACCAGATCAATGGATACGTGGTGCCTGTCTATAACAGTTCCGTGTTACCAGGTCTGAAGAGCGTGCTGATGGACGTGCCTGATCACCACCAGGTGTTGGTCGCGGTATCGGAACGAATCGCAGAGGCCGCCACCGCCATCGGTTTTAAAAAGGTGCTAATCTCCTCAGGCTTAGAGCAGATCGCGGTTGCAACCTGTATCGAAAGTGCCAGACGCTGGCTACCCTATGACAAGCCCTGATTGCTGTCGATGTTGATGACACAAGTTTCACACTGATATGAGCGAAGAAGACACCAGGATGTCTGACGAGGATGTTGAATCGAACGATGGGCGTAAGAGCCAATCCACGACTAGGCAACCCACCACCAGACAGCCTACAACCAGTCAATCCGGAAAGGACAAGCGATCGCGTGATGCGCGCTCGGGAGGTCGCGTTCGGGGCGCCCCAATCTGGTCATTGAGTGCGCTTTTGATCGCGTTGGCTGCATCGGCGGGCGTCGCCTACCTCTATGTTGAACAGCAACGCATCAGCGAACAGTTCATTGACCTGGCTCGAGGCTGGACTGCGGTTGATGAAACACGTGCAGCGCAGTCTTCAGCGCATCAATTGAACGACGCCACCAGGGTGGAGGTGAGAGATCTGACCTCGAGAATGGTACAGGTTGAAGATTATCTCAGGACTGGTGACCGGGATACGTTGCTGGCCGAGGTCGATGCGGTACTGTCTGCGCAGCTGTCCGAGGTTCGTGAGCTTGTTGGGCCGTCTCGTGAGGACTGGCTGTTGGCTGAAGCGGAGTATCTTTTGCGACTCGCGAGTCAGCGATTATTGATGGATCGTGATGTGCCTTCGGCGATCGCACTAATACAAACCGTCGATGACATTCTTGCCGATGCACATGGACTGACCGTTTTCGAACTGCGGGCGAGTCTGGCGGAGGACCTCGCTGCGCTTGGCGCGGTTGCGGATCTGGACACGGAGGGTATTTTTCTTCGCCTCAATGCCCTGATCGGCAGGGTTGACGTCTTACGCCAACAACAGTTGATCTACCAGATGGACGTTGAAGCGGTTCCCGAGGTATCGGATCCCGGTGCCACGGTCTTGGAAAATCTGACGTCCATGCTCGGTTCCGCAGGGAGTCGTATCGCAGCGCTGGTGGACTATCGTGTTTCAGATGAACGGGTTCAACCGGTGTTGCCTGCGGAAGAGGAATACTACCTGCGGCAGAATCTGGTCATGAAGTACCAGCAAGCGCAGCTGGCCCTGCTCAGCGGTAAGCAGGAGATTTTTGTCACCAGCATTGGGGATGCCCGGAACTGGATCAACCGGTACTTCGATGGACAGGATGTCGAGACCAGCTCGGTTCTCATTACCCTCGCAGAACTGGAGAGTATCGATACTACCCGTGAAATACCGGATATCAGTGTGTCGCTTCGATTGGTTCGCGAACTCCAGCGTCGCGGAGAATCCACTAGAGGTGAATCGGAGAACGGCGGTTGAACAGAACCCTCATCTACCTGTTCGTGGTGGTACTGGCAGCTGTCCTGCTGGGGACCTGGATGCATCGTGACCCAGGCTATGTATTG
>NTKD01000059.1 GCA_002457275.1 OM182 bacterium MED-G24 | reverse complement strand
TTCAATGCGATCGACGAGCGCTGTAAGCACTGCATCGTCAAGTTGTGGGTCGAGTCTTTCCTGACCTTTCGGAGGCCAGTTTTCACCCACCGTGAACACTTGGTCCACGGAGTTCATTGCCGCAAGGAGCACCTCTTCATGGGCAGATGGCCCGTCCGGACCCAGCTCAAGCATTTCGCCAAGCACCGCGACACGATGACCACCCTCACCCGCCAGTGCGTTAACGGCATAGAGAACACTGACGGGGTTGGCATTATAGCTATCATCAACCAGCGTCCAGTCTCCCGCTTTAATGACTTCCCCTCGTCCGGTTGGCACCGTGAGGCGAACAACGTCACGGGCGGCTTTTTCCAGATCTGCCTTCACAGCAGCAAGCGCGGCAAACACCGCGGTGAGCGTCAACAAGCGGTGATCACCCTTGAAAGGTGGGTGACAGACTAGCCTTTGATCACCGACATGAATAGAAGCCTCATCTATACCCCGATGATCGACAGATCCCCATTCACTCCAGATATCTGCGTCTGAAGACAGTCCGAAGGTCAAAACGTCACGATCCATAGCGGCCGATTCGTTTAAATCAAGATTCGACGGCGCAATGACTATTCCGGTTTCACCAAGCCCCTCAGCAAGAGATAGCTTTTCAAGTCTCAGATCATCCATGGACGGGAAACGCCCAATGTGGGCGGGAAGCACGTTGAGTACAACAGCCACATCAGGTCGGACGAGTTCCGTCAGAAGAGCGATTTCCCCGGGGTTGTTTGTGCCGACTTCAAAGACCCCGTAGTGCACCTCCGCCGGCATTCGAGACATGGACAACGGAACACCCCAGTGATTGTTGAGCGAACCGGTTGAGGCATGCGTCGGTGCCTGTTCGGACAGCAATGCCTCAAGCCAGCTTCGGCAGGTTGTTTTTCCTGCGCTGCCGGTGACCGCAACAATATGGGCATCTGTTCTATGGCGCGCGGCGCGACCCAGCGCCCACAGCCCCTCAAGCGTGTCTGGAACCGGCAATACCGGAATGGCCACATCGCCCCTGTAGTCCCCACGGATCATGACGGACGATGCCTCCGCCTGAACCGCCGCCTTGAGGAAATCATGGCCATCAAGATCGCCCGCCGAACTACTGTGGAAACGAGGACCTGGGTCGCCGGACAGCGCAATGAAGAGATCGCCGGGCGCAAGGGTTCGCGAGTCGATGCTGACCCCTGTGGCATCTGCATGCTGATCTGTCACAGGGACATTCAGTGCCTCACACAGTTCATGCCAGGACCAGAGGGTCACGGACGTTGAGCCGCCATCTCAGGCGTCATCAGATGGCGCACCATGCGGAGTGCATCGCGCTTCCCCTGGTAATACCCCTTGAGTACCTTGTCGCGGCGAAAATCGATCGATTCGTAGAAGCTGATTGCCTCGCCGTTATCCGCACGCACTTCGAGTTCGATTCGCGCGATACCCCCGACCCGGGCGGATGTCGCAAGCCACTCAAGCAACGCTTTGCCCACCCCTTTGCGCTGTTGATGAGGTTTAACGGCGAGCAGGTTCAAATGGGCATGTTCTTCGTGAAACTCCATGATCGCGAAACCGGCGATCTCAAGCCGCGTTCTGGCCATCAGAACGACGCTCTCGGGGTGTTCGATCATCGCGAGAATACGCGATGGCTTCCATGACCATCCTAATCCCACCTCGATAAGGTCACGGGACATCTCAGCCAGCGCAAGCGCGTCGGAAGGTCTCGCCAGAGATATTTCTGTATCCGCATCCATGTCTACTTTGCGCCGGTCGGGACCTCATTGAAGGGAACACCCTTATCGACACGGATATCCTGGGGTAATCCGAGAACACGTTCCGCGATGATGTTCAGCATGATCTCATCGCTACCCCCGGCAATTCGGCTCCCGGGGGCACCCAGGTACGCCTCCGCATACGCGGATAGCTCCTCATGATCCATCGAGACACCTGTCATCCCCAACAACTCGATACAGAATGAAGCGATATCCTGTGCCTGCTTCGCCGCAACCAGTTTGCCAATCGAGTTCTCAGGCCCAGGCGTTTCACCACGAGACAACGCGGACTGACTCCTTGCACCGGTAAATTCCAGACCTTTTTCCTTACAATACCAGTCTGCCAATTGTCCACGGACGCCACGATCAGTAATTGCAGGTTGCCCATCCAGATCAACTTCGCCCGCAAGGTCAAATGCCGTCTGGAAGTTCATCGTGCCACCACCGCCACCAATGGCAGCGCGTTCGTTCATTAATGTCGTGAGTGCGACGCGCCAACCATCGCCCACTGCACCCAGTCGTTGATTGTCGGGAATACGGACGTCGGTAAAATACACCTCGTTGAAATTGGACTGGCCGGAGATCTGTTTGATCGGCTTCACTTCCACACCCGCTGACCGCATGTCGAGAAAGAAATACGTCAGTCCCATGTGCTTCGGTAGAGAAGGATCACTGCGAGTCACGAGGATACCTAAGTCACTGTAGTGTGCACCGGATGTCCAAATCTTCTGCCCGTTGACGACCCAGTCATCGCCGTCGCGTACGGACCGCGTCCGAAGCGCAGCAAGATCTGACCCTCCTGCAGGTTCACTGAACAACTGGCACCAGACTTCCTCACCACTTGCCAGTTTTGGCAGGTAACGGGCCTTCTGCTCTTCCGAGGCATAAGCCATCATCGTTGGTGCCGCCATTCCCTGCCCAATCAAAAACGGACCCACGGGCAGTTTGTACCGGGCTTCTTCGTCGGCAAAGATCTTGGCCTCGACGGGTGTGGCATCGCGCCCGCCCCATTCCTTGGGCCAGGAGAGACACGCCCAGCCGGCATCATACTTGGCTTTTTGCCAAGCTTTGGCGACATCTAGAAAGTCGTCCGTATGATCACCTTCATGGTCAGGCGCATTTTCCGTGAGCCAGGTCCTCGCCTGTGCCCTGAATGATGCTTCTTCTAACGTATCGTCAAAATCCATAACGCTCCCTCAAGACTTCTTCAACTTCTTCGCAACTGCTTCGCACCGCTATCAACTACGCCGCCTGATCGGCCTCTATGCAACTGATCAACTGATGTTTCCAGTCGTATTCCCCACCCAGATTGACCGACAGTAACTTGGCCCGTCGATAGAAAAGGTGGCAGTCAAACTCCCAGGTGAAACCCATGCCGCCATGGATCTGGATGTTTTCCTCCGTACACTCCCGGTATGCCTGAGAGGCACTCACTCTCGCCGTCGCTGCTGCAAGCGGCAGTTCTGGTGCGTCTGTCGCCAGTGCCCAGGCACCGTAATAACAATTGGAGCGCGCGAGCTGAATCGCAACGTACATCCGAGCTAACTTGTGTTTGATCGCCTGATAACCGGCGATTGGACGACCGAATGCGTAACGACCAAGGGCATAATCTCGCGCCATGTTCAATGAGGCCTCTGCCCCACCCAGTTGTTCGAACGCAAACAGTACCGCCGCCCGATCCAGCAGCCGGCGCAATCCACCTGCTTCCCCTGTGGACGTCATCAGTGGGCTCGCCGGCACATTGTCAAAGCTGAGATCAGCATGGTTACGCGTGGGGTCTATCGTCTCCACGGTGAATCGTCCGACACCATCTGAGCCCAGATCGACTGCGTAAAGGCCAAGGTCACCGGTCACAGCATCCCTCGCGGCAACGACAGCCATGTCCGCGATGTCGCCATCTGTTATCCATCTCTTTCGACCGCTCAGGCGACCATCTGTCACCGTGCACCCTTTCATCCGATCCGGTTTTGGCGCGCCGGTTACTTCGTAGAGTGCGACACAACCGATCACCTCACCAACGGCAAGCCTTGGCAGCCAATCATCCCGCACCAACGAATCCGCCCCGGCGACGGCTTCCGTCGCCAGATATACCGATGAAGAAAAAGGGACCGGAGCCAACGAACGCCCCAGCTCTTCTGCCAGCACGCACAGCTCAAGATGTCCGAAACCGAAGCCCCCATGCGATTCGGGCACTGCAGTCGCTGTCCAACCGAGGTTGACGATCTCCTGCCAGACGTCAGACGCATGGGTTTCATCGCCATCAAGAACACGTCGCGCCACCGACAACGGCGCACGATCCGAGAGAAAGCCGACTGCCTGCTCCCGTAGCAGGTTCTGTTCCGCCGAAAACTCAAAATTCATACAGAGACCTCAATCAGTTCCAACCAGGTATCGCACTTACGGGCACTCTTCCTCGGGACTTTCTTAAGCCCAAGGAGGCACCGAAAGGTAGCATGGATGAACCTGAGCGTGAATACGCCCGTTCACATCACCTACGCTGTTGATGGAATCAGCTCTGTTATAGTGTTGGTTTTTCTGTGGCGAAAGCTATGAACATTCTTCGTGCCATCTGGAACGGAATCACCATGGTCAAACAGACGGTGACCAACCTTCTGTTTATCATCATCGTGGTGTTCATCATTGTTGCACTCACGGACGTCGAAACCGTGAGCGTCCCGGACAAGGGCATTTTGAAACTCCATCCCACTGGCAACCTGGTCCTCCAGCGACAGGTCACGAGTCCGTTCGGTCAGCTCGTCTCCGGATCCGGAGGTGGTGCGGAAACCTCGTTGGTTGAACTGACCAATGCTCTGGAGCGCGCACAGAACGATGAACGAATCACCGGTGTGGTGCTCAACCTGAATGATTTTTCGGGTGGCGCACCCGCCCTGCTCTCAGAACTGGGTAATGCGATTGACCGGTTCCGCGACACCGGTAAACCAGTCGTCGCATTTGGCTCCTCGTTCAATCAATCCCAGTATTTTGTTGCTGCTCACGCGGAAGCGGTCTACCTGCACCATGATAGCGTCGACCTCTTCAGTGGTGTCGTGATGTCGGGCTACGGTGTTTACCCCACATACTTCAAGTCTGCACTCGACCGCTTCAAGGTCAGGTACCACGTGTTTCGAGCCGGTGAGTTCAAGAGTGCCGTCGAACCCTACCTCAGGGACAATATGTCGACAGAAACCAGGCAGATCAACCTCTCATGGCTCGGGTCTTTGTGGGATCAGTACGCCACGACCGTTGCGGAACGACGAGGTGTCGAGAAACGTGCATTTAAAGAATACACACAACAATACGCCCGATTGCTTGGAGAAAATAACGGCGACGGTGGTCAGCTGGCGCTGGCCTACGGGCTCGTCGATGAACTCGTCGCTCCCCATGAATTTGATCAACGTCTCGAACAGCGATTCGAAATGACTGATAACCTCGCGTTCATCAATCATCGAGATTACCTCACTGCTACAGAATTGAGCGCCGGCCTGGAGAGGCCAGATACGAAAAAGGTCGCAGTCATTATCGCCAGCGGCGTCATCCTCGATGGATATCAACCCCCAGGGACAATAGGTGCTGACTCCCTGGCCCAGTTGCTACAACAGGCCCAGGACAACCCCGATGTCGGTGCTGTTGTATTACGTATCGACAGCCCTGGTGGCAGCGCCACCGCGGCAGAGTATATTCGTCAGAAAGTCCTTCATGTTCAGGAGTCCGGGAAGCCCGTTGTCATGTCGATGTCGGGCTATGCCGCATCAGGGGGCTATTGGATCGCCGCACCCGGCAATCGAATCTTTGCCATGCCCAACACGGTGACCGGATCGATAGGCGCCTACGCACTGTTTCCCAGCCTGAGCGATACGCTGTCGGAATACGGCGTCAATACTGACGGTGTAGGCACCACGCCACTGGCTGGCGCACTTGATCCTTTCAGACCGCTTGTTCCCGATATGCGTAGCGTGCTCGAATCATCGTTAAACAGGACGTACTCTCGATTCGTCAACGTCGTGGGAGACGGGCGCAAACTCAACCAGTCAGATGTTCTTGCTCTGGCGGACGGTCGGGTATGGACAGGGAACGATGCCATGGCACACGGTCTCATCGACAGTTTCGGCACCCTCGAAGACGCAGTCGCTTCCGCTGCATTGCTCGCCGGGCTTACCGGGTACGACGTCACCCGTCTACAAGTGACCCTATCGCCCTCTGAACAGTTGATGCGACGTATCATCGATCAGGGCATCTCAGTATGCGGTACCCTGTGTAATGTCGAAGATCCCATCTCTTTGATCCCTGGAGCGGAGGAAGTCCGGTGGCTGATACGTCAACAAGCTGCCATGTCCCGCCCCGCGATCTATCTTCAGTGCCTTGAGTGCCGCGTTCAGTAGCGATTCAGTCTTGATCCAATAGTCTGGTTCCCAGATTACTTCGATAGAGGTGATCCATATTCCTTACAGGAGATCAGAACATAGCAAGGCATCTGCTTCAGATCGCAGTCGTATTGGTATCCACCGCCTTTGTCGCCGGTGCATATGCCGATCACAAGGATCGCCCACACCGGGACCGGGATAACAGGCATGACCGAGACAACAACCATGACCGAAACGATCGACGGGGTCGCGACCGCCACCACGATCACTCGTATGGGCACAACTCTCGAGGACACCGAGACCAAAAAGGTCGGGTGGTGATCCGGGACGGGGGCAGAATCGTTTACCAATCCGGCGGACGCCACGGATACCGACTGGAGTATCGGCTGGACTCAGGTGATTGGAGGATTCGTCCGAAGCGCGGGCATCGTAGTGGGTATAGCGGTGGACATCATCGTCAGGGGTATCGGCACCTGCGGGGCCACAACGATGTCAGTCGATACCGACACGCCCCTTCCCATCGGCACGGACACTATCAGCACAGTCATCTGCATGATCGCGGCCATCACCGCCACGATGGTCATCATCACTCCCGCAGGGGGCACCGCTGGTAGCGAGTTCCCAGAACCTTTCCACCTGCTGCGTGAGCGATATCTCGTCGCGGCAGGTGACGGTCTGCCACTCCGTTGGCATTAAGTTGTTGTAGTCGCGGCGCGTAAACCGGTCGTCGACCAGGCAAACAATCCCTACATCATCCTCACTGCGAATGACCCGGCCCGCGCCCTGCAGGACGCGATTAAATCCAGGGTACTGATACGCCATACTAAAACCATCCATCCCCTCATCATCGAAGTGTTCCCGTATCAGGTCTCTCTCGGGACCAATTTGAGGCAAACCAACGCCGACCACGACAACACCAATCAGTCGACGTCCGACTAGGTCGACACCTTCTGAGAAACGTCCGCCCAGCACTGCGAATCCGGTCGCAGAATCGCTTGTGTCAAAGGCGTCCAGAAACGCCTTCTGGCGTGTCAGATCATCGTCTGTGTATTGTCGCAACACCCGCTCCGTCGGATTCCGGATCGTATACCGGTTGTAGATGTCTTCAAGATATTGGTAGGACGGAAAGCAGACAAGGTAGTTACCAGGTTCCGCCTGAACCAGACGCCCAATCAACTCAACAAGTTTGTCGGCGGAGGCTCGTCGATGACGCCAGCCGGTCGATATGTACGGCGCAATGAACACCCTCTGATGAGAGGGTGGAAACGGGGAACTGAAACGATACCAATCCGCCGTTGCACCACCCAGCATGGTCTGAAAATACGTCTGGGGTGACAATGTCGCTGAAAAACCGACGACAGCGCTTGCCTGCTGCAGACGACTGGCCAACATAGTGGCTGGGTTGACGTTCATCAGCGAGACAGACACTTCATTCGATTCATCCTGGGTCACCAGCGTCCTATAGCAGTCGTCGAACCACTCAGATGTTCGTAAGAACCGCAAAGCATCAAAGTAGAGAGTGAGCAGAGCTTCATCCTGTTCGCCAGGTACGCCTTCCAATGGTGATCCTTCCTGGTCATCCGACAACAGCATCTCGATGTTTGTGCAAAGGTTCCTCACAGCCGACAGCAATCCATCGGGTGTCACACGCGTATCAAGATTTCCAACGTCAGCCTGCTGCCTGAGCTCATTGAATTCCGCCACGATCTGGCAAAGCCAGGGTTCAAGCCGGCGCCAACGTGATGCGAACGAGCCACCACTGTGTTGGAACGGGCTCGATAGACCGTTCGACAGAGCTCGATTCATCGCAGCAGTTCCCAGTGTCGCACTGAACATCTCGCGGCCCCGCTCAACAAGATTGTGTACCTCATCGATCAGCAGAACCTGATTATCAGTTGACGATTCTCCAAAAAACCGGCGCAGATGTACCACGGGATCGAACACGTAGTTGTAGTCGCACACGATGACATCCATGTGCCGTGCCGTGTCCAACGCCAGGTCGAATGGACACACCTGGTGGGTCCTCGCCGCCTGTTCTACCTTCGCCGGATCAATGTGCCGGTCCGTTGCGAGCAAATCATTTATCGCCTCGGTCCTTCGCGAATAATAACCTTTGGCGAACTGGCAGTGGTCACCGTCACAAGCCGCCCCTGGATTGAGGCACACCTTCTCCCTGGCCGTAATCGACAGGCTGCGGATCGGCACATCGGAGCTTCTCAGTTGTGCCAACGCGCGCTCCGCGTTGGCCACCCCACTCTGCCTTGCCGTCAGGAAAAACACTCGATCCACAGGCAGATACGGCAGTGCCTTGATGGCTGGAAATAGACATCCGATGGTTTTCCCCAGGCCTGTGGGGGCCTGCAGGTAGGCAGTTCCCTGATCTCTCAATACGCCGTATACCACGCGCGACAACTCATACTGCCCTGAACGATACTGAGTCAGCGGGAACGACATTGCGCGTAGCTGTGGATTCCGGTGACGACACCAATCAAGATCGATGCGCAAGATATCCGTATAGCGTTTCACTAGTTCGGACAGGTGCAAAGACAGCTGACGGCGACTGAACGACCTCATTACGACATGTTCCTCACCCTCACGGAGGTCGAAGTAGCAGAGCCGAAGCTCTACCGTATCGATGTATCTTGCCAGGTCGGCGCCGTCCCCTTCACTTTCGCGAAGCAACAAACTTGCGTACGTCATCACCTGCGACCAGTGCGACTGTCGCAGCGTCTCGGGTATCTCGTGGGGCGACCCTCGTATCGTTTTGAGCTCTTCAATCATCAACTCCGGCGCAGTATCCGATCCGGACGTGACCAGTCCATCGATGCGACCTCGAATATCCAGCCGCACGTCCTCAAGTTCCAGGTCTGACTCAAAGAGGCAGAACCCTGAGGAGACCCTGACTTCACTCTGATAGTCGTCTCCAAACGTCTTTTTGCGCCGGCGTTGCACCCGTTGATGTGCACGAAGCCCTTCCCGACCGGAGATGCGTGAACCCGTCGTCGCATGAAGATCGCCTGCCATACAACAACGTTCCACCAGTTGTCCGACGGAAATCGGATGTGTCTTTGCATCTGTCGCATCTGTTGCTTCTGTCACGACGCGTACTCAACCTTTGCGACCCGGGCGGGAATGTTCTCCCTCTCAAAATGACCGAACCAGCGTCTCTGATGTTTCTGCAGTGCATCTCCCGGCCCTTTCACTTCAATCAGTTCATAACCTGACCCAGGTGGGAACACGATCAGATCGGGAAACCCACTCCGATTGTTTCGCAGGTCACGCAGCATCCGTCGAAAAACGGATGCAAGGTGATCTGCCGGAATCCGATCCAGACAGGTTTCCAGTAGCACCTCATCCAGCATGCCCCAGTGGACAAAGTAATTGACTGCAGGAAACTTGTGCCGAAATGTGGAGCGAATGCGATGGCGGTAGTTGCCACTTGAAAGCGAAATGAAACACTCATCGATCAGCGGTTGTCGTGAAGAGACAAACCTGCTGTCGAACATATCCACCGGACCTCGCTGAAACTCGTTGAAAAACACCCCTGGCTGATGAGAGAAAATCACGTCCCAGAAAAGTAGTCCAAACAAACCCGGGAACAGTGCATTTTCCACGTAGTGCGCCTGATATCCCTGCTGCTCATAGTGACGGCGAACCAGTTCTTCGACGCGCAGATCCGTTTCCGCCTCCAGCACCAGGTCGTTCACTATTGGCTGACAACGTACCGGAGGTGTTGTTGGTTGTCCCAGTTTCTTCAGTATCCGGTGTTTGCTGAGGTACGCGAACTCCAGTTCATCTTCGTTCCAGGGCTCCGCCAGCATCCTGTTTACAAGCAACAAGGCGTCTCCAAGGCAGTCTCCCGCGATCAACAGTCGAACCTGTCGTTCCCGAGCTGGGTGCGTTTGTGACTGCTGGTAGATAGCCAGCGCAGCATCCTCTGCCTGCATTCGCTCGAGTTGCCTGGCCATCTGGTTCCTGGTGCGATCGAGGAGCCGCGTGGCCCGGACACTGATCTGTTCCGGGAAATCGCCAGCAAACCTCTCGATGTGGGTTACATCCGGGGTCTCCAGCAGATGGTGACAGTGATCCGAAATCTCGTAGGCTCGCCTGACCTCTTCAACGTGATCACGACAAGTGAAAAACCGGCTGGTTTCGTCAATGGTGTATGTTTCATAGGGCGCAACACCGAGGTCACGCAATACGAACTCAGTCAGATTCTGATGCGTGTTGCCGAAGAACAGGAGTCGAAAGCACGTAACCTCCTGCAGACGCCTTGTCATGACAACCCTGAAAGGCAAGTGCTGAACGATCGCGGCAACAGGGAGCTGAGTTGCCTCAGCTACCAGCTGACTTCGACGGGACGTACTACCTGTCTTCAGCAGTGCAATGAGTTCATGACGAGTCAGCAACGCAAGAACAGCGTCTTTGGATGCTCCCTCAACAGAAACATCTGAAACATCAACGGCGCTCGCCTGGCTCACTTCCACTGCCTCGGTGTCTAGGCCGTTGTTACCCTTCGATTCCTCATCAGCCGCCTCAGGGAATTCGGCATTCGAGACGCCAATCCGGTGCCACTCGTGTTCCCCATCATTCCGCGACAGCGCGAAGACAAACCCGGCACTCGAGAGTTCATCGAGCGCTTTCTCAGTTTCCCCTATTTCCTCATACGCCAGACGATCTGACCGGTACAACGGTCCCTTACGCGTCAGTAGACGAACAAACAATCTTTGTGCATCAGGGGTCAGGTCATGAAAGTCATCGATACAGGCCCGTTCTGCGTGCGTCAGGAGATCGTGGTAACGATTCTGAACAAATGCGAGCAGCTTACAGAAGTTTGTGTGGTAGTAGCCTATAGGAAGTTCATCTGGCATCGCGCCAGAATAACTGTATTAATATACAGTATCAACCGGGTCAACCCGATGCCTTCTCGTTGCATCACCGGGCTTCAGTGCAGGCCGGCCTCAATCAATGACCCGCGTATAAGCTCGTCCGGTTCCGGTCAAAGGGTCGGTCTGAACCATGGTATTTCTACCCTGAAAACTGACCAGACGGGTCTCGTCGTATTCCCCATCCGCGCTGATGATCGTAATCCTGTTCCCTTCGCGCGTGTAACGAGTCGGTGCCTCACCGTTTACCTGAACCGTGTTGTCCGAATAGGTCAGGACGATGGGGTAACCCCCAACCTCCGACTGCCATTCACCCGCCAACCGGTGCATGGGGTCAGGTTTGAACCATGCACAACCACCGACTGTAAAAATGAGTACCATGACCAGGACTGTACGCATCGACCCATCTCCGCAAAAGTCGGCCTTAGTATCCATATCCAACTTGCTAAGCGACTCACGAACCTGACGATGGTTCTGTGGCCGTCAGCAACGCCTTAGTCGCCAATGGGATGCTCACCCGAAACGTCGAACCTTTGTCCACCTCACCGATCAGATCGACGCTACCGTTGTGGGACTGCGCGATGTGTTTGACAATGGACAGTCCCAACCCGGTTCCACCCTGTTCTCGGGATCGGCCGCGGTCAACTCGATAGAAGCGCTCAAAGATTCGCTGTCTTTCGTCTTCCGGGATCCCTATCCCATTGTCCTCGACTTCTATCACGGCCATCTGACCCACCGTCGAAAGGCGAAGGGTCACAGTGCCGCCCACAGGCGTATACTTGAAAGCGTTATCAATCAGGTTGACGACCATCTGGTCCAGAGCCTTGACCTCACCATTGACCTCGACAGCCTTGTCACAGATTTCAGAATGAAACGACAGTTCAGTATCAGCGGCATCTTCTGCCTTTGATTGTTGAATCTGGCGCAGTAATACACCAAGGTCGAGTGTCGACAGCTCCATCCTCACCGCATAGGCGTCGAATCTGGAAAGGTGGATCAGATCTTTCACAATATTGTCCAACCGCATGGACTGAGAACGAATACGACCAACAAAGCGTTTGCGAATGTCCTCCGGCATCTGGTCATCGTCGAGGATAGTTTCTACGAAACCACGGATCGCCGATATTGGCGTCTTCAGTTCGTGTGATGCGTTGGCAACAAAATCGCTGCGAACCTGTTCGAGTCGCAACATCTCAGTAACATCTTCGAGTACCACGATCGCGCCGGCCGCGCTCTGCCAGTCGTCGTTTCTGAGAACAGCCACCAGGACATCTAGGGTGCTGTCTCTCACCTTGACTGTAGCGTTTACTGAAATCAGTTCAGATAGGCATGTGTCCACTGCCTGCCGGATTTCATCGACCCGAACAACGTCGCCCAAAGGAGACCGGATTGCCACATTTTTCTGAAGTTGCAGCATTCGACCTGCGGACTCATTGATATGCAGAATTTTCTGGTCCATATCGACCGCAATCACACCTTCCGTCAATCCTGAGAGAATCGCTGCCAGCTGATTACGGGAGTCCATGAGGTCTTCAATCCGCTCCTCTGTCTGTCGAGCCAATTCATTCAATGTCGACGATAAACGGCCAATCTCATCGTCAGAGCGTTTGGGCAGCCGGTGATCATAGTGCCCAGCCGCAATAAAACTCGCGCCTTCAGTGATCTGGGCCAGCGGGCGTGAAATCCTTCTGGCGGCTAGGAAACCGATCCCCAGAAATACTGCCAAGATGATAGCTGCGCTGAAAACCAGGCGGTTTCGGATCGCTGCATGCTGTGCCTCCAGATCAGCCAGCGGAATCGCGACGCGAATGAAACCGACAAGCCGACCTTCCTTCGGTACACGCAACGCCACATAAAGCATGTTTTCGCCAATCGTCCTCGAGAAGCGCTCGGAAACACCCGCACCGGACGACATCGCCTGCAGAACCTCAGGACGCGCCTTGTGATTATCCATGATGCCCGGCTCCTGCCGGTTGTCCGCCATCACCACACCCGCCGTATCAATGACAGTCACCCGGGCTGAACCACCTTCTATCAGGGAACCCAGCTCCGACTGACTGAGCTGTCGTCCAGCTTCAAGATACGGGCGCAGGTGGTGGCGCAGGATGGTTGCCTGGCTGATCAATGAATGTTCGATATTCGCGCGCGTGTCGACCTGGAGTTGCGCCAAAGTCAACGTTCCGAACACAACGATGCTGACGAGCACCACAGCGCCTAGCGTTGTATACAACTGCCAGAGAAATTTAGAACGTAACATCAGAACCCCTCAGCGTCAGTATGGCCTCGGGTCAGTCGTCAACAAAGCGATATCCGACACCCCGGATCGTCTGAATCATCTGACTACAAACTCTTAGCTTCTTTCGGATGGAGCGAATATGCACGTCAATGTTCCTATCGACCACAACCACGCCTTCCCCGACAACTCGATTAAGGAGTTGCTCCCGTGAGAACGCACGGCCTGGGTGTGAAACAAGCTGATAGAGGACCTTAAACTCGGTCGCAGTGAGTTTGACCAGCTGATCGGACACTCGAACTTCATGCCTTGCCGAATCAATCAATAGCTCACCCACGACAATGCGTTCTTTCTGATTTTCGTTGCGAACGGCTCCCCGTCGCAGCACCGCTTTCACTCTGGCAAGCAGTTCACGCGGCCCGAATGGCTTGCCCAGGTAGTCATCGGCTCCCATACCGAGGCCAATCACGACGTCGCTTTCCTCACCTTTGGCCGACACGATGATGATAGGAATATCTCGCGTAATAGGATCAGCCTTCATCTGCTGGCAGACCGAAAGACCATCCATACCGGGCAGCATCAGATCAAGAATAACGAGCGCAGGAGACTGGTTCCGAACCAGGTTCAACCCCTCATCCCCACGCATGGCCGAAGCTACCTGGTAGCCTTCTCTTTTGAGGTTGTAACTCACCACCTCAACGAGGTCGGGCTCATCTTCGATGACGACGACTTTGGATCTCTTCACTTTTGTAACACTCCGCGATCAGTCCGCAAGAGTAAGGAGTAAGTATAAAGGTTGTGCAATAAAAGTATAAAGGTTGTGCCATCAAGCAACACGTTGGAAAGCCAGAACAGCATTCGTTCCGCCAAATCCAAAACTGTTCGACATGATGGTATTCAGGCCCGCGTTTTCCACAATCTCGCGTACTACCGGGGCATTCCCGACTTCAGGGTCAAGATTTTCAATGTTGGCACTGGCGCATATGAAATCGTTCTCAAGCATCAGCAATGCATACCCTGCTTCATGAACACCTGCCGCCCCAAGAGAATGGCCTGAAAGGGATTTTGTGGAACTGATCGGCGGTATATCCTCGCCGAATACATCCCGGATCGCATTGATCTCAGGGATATCACCCATCGGGGTACTGGTGCCGTGAGCGTTGATGTAGTCCACCTTGTCATTCAACTCAGCGCGAACCATTTCCATGGCACGTTTCCCGCCTTCTCCTGACGGCTGAACCATGTCATGACCGTCCGATGTGGCCGCGTAGCCCGCAACCTCTGCAAGAATGTTCGCACCCCTCGCCTTCGCGTGGTCGTAATCCTCAACAACAACAAAACCACCACCACCGGCGATCACAAAACCATCCCGGTCCTTGTCATAGGCTCGCGACGCGCGGTCAGGTGTCTCGTTGTAGCCACTGGACAACGCGCCCATCGCATCGAAGAGCGCAGACAGGGACCAATGTTCTTCTTCACCGCCACCGGCGAAGACCACATCCTGTTTCCCCAGTTGAATCAGCTCCGCGGCATGCCCTATGCAATGAGCGCTCGTGGCACAGGCCGAGGTCATGGAATAGTTCACACCCTTTATCGCAAAGGGGGTCGCGAGACATGCCGAGACCGTCGAACCCATGGTTCGGGTGACCCGGTATGGCCCG
>NTKD01000058.1 GCA_002457275.1 OM182 bacterium MED-G24 | reverse complement strand
CACACGCAACCAACAGGCAGATACGCCCAGGCTTGTGATCCTCAGCGTGCTCGCACTGCTCGTACACGGGGGCTTTGCGTCGTTCACTATCGTCACAGATTCGGGCGCCAATATCGGTGTTCTACCCATGGGCGCGCTCATGATGTGGGTGATCAACGGCCTATACCTGCTGAGTTTCCTGCGACGACCTGTCACCAGTCTTTCGGTTTTTCTATTTCCCCTGACGGCACTCTCCATCGGTTTCACGTGGTGGCTGAGCGACGGTTCCCGGATCCGGGACAATCTGGGGTTCGGGCTGACCGTCCACATTGCGCTTTCAGTTGTTGCCTATGGTCTGCTCACCCTTGCTACCCTGCAGGCACTGTTCGTAGCGGTCGCTGATCGGAGCCTGAAGACGGGAGCCATCGGCATCATGCGATTTGTGCCACCGCTTCAGGCGATTGACGCAATGATGTTCGAACAGATCGCCCTGGGGATCATATTCCTGACGCTCTCAATCGGAAGCGGTCTGATCTACTTCGATGCCAGCGTACCCGGATTGATCCATCACACCTTCATTTCGGTTGCTGCGTGGGCCGTGTTCGCAGTTCTGCTGGTCGGTCGCCAGCAATGGGGATGGCGCGGTGTCATTGCGTCCCGCTGGACAGTGGCAGGATTTCTACTCCTCGCCCTCGCCTACTTTGGCTCCAAGATCATGCTTGAGGTATTCCTGGACCGGTCCTGATCCGTCTTGACAGGCGCGCGTTCCGAACGATACAACGGCACTTCAGCCACAGCCGAGGTCTCCTCGTTTGGAAGATCCATCGTTAGGCGCCCTTTTCGGCGCTGTCTTTGTTCTGATCATTCTGTCTGCATATTTCTCCGGTTCAGAAACGGCGATGATGGCGCTGAACCGGTACCGGCTGAAGCACCTTGCTGACGAGGGTCACGGTGGTGCCAAACGGGCAAGCAAGCTGCTGGAACGTCCGGATCGATTACTCGGCGTCATCCTAATTGGCAACAACTTCGTTAACTTCTCCGCCGCATCGATCACAACACTGATTGCCCTGACGCTATTTGGCGACAGCGGTGTTGCGATTGCGCCTGTGGTCACCACCTTGCTGTTTCTGGTCTTTGCGGAAGTTGCCCCCAAGACAATCTCCGCAGCCTTCCCTGAACGGGTCGCCCTACCCTCCTCATATATTCTGGCCGCCCTGCTATGGCTCACATATCCGATGGTCTGGGTCGTCAATGGGATCTCAAACTCGCTGCTCCGCATGATTGGTATATCGCAGGAAGACGGATCCAATATGGCACTGACGAGCGCCGAATTGCGTACAGTCGTGAATGAAGGTCAGATCGGGGACCATCCACAACATATGTTGCTGTCCATTCTCGATCTTGAACAGGTCACCGTGAATGACATCATGGTGCCCAGAAACGAGGTGTTTGCTATCGACATTGACGACGATGCAGAAGAGATCATCAACATCATTCGGTCGTCCCAGCATACGCGCCTCCCCGTCTACAAGGATGACCTGGAAAATATCCTGGGCATGCTGCATCTGCGAAACTTCGCCAAGCTCGCCACCCGGGGTGATGTGGAATTTAATAAGGCAGCCATCATGCAGGTGGTTGAAGATCCCTACTTTGTTCCCCTGAACACACCCCTGCAGCAACAACTGGTGAACTTCCAACAAGCCAAGGAGCGTGTTGGCCTCGTCGTCGACGAATATGGTGACATGCAGGGTATCGTCACGCTCGACGATATCCTGGAAGAGATTGTGGGCGAATTCACAACCGACCTCGCCGCTACGAGCACCGATATTCATCCTCAGGAAGATGGCAGCTACATGATTGATGGCAGCACGCACATCCGGCTGATCAACCGCCAGTTGGGATGGGATATGCCGATTGAAGGTCCGAAAACCATCAACGGGCTGGTCACGGAAGAACTGGAGACCATCCCCGAATTCAACGTTTGTCTCGCCATCGGATCATACCGAATCGAGACCATCCAGATTCAGGACAGTCTCATTCGGACGGTCAAAGTCTCGCGGACACCCTAGGGCTCACGCCCACACATCCAATTTTGGACCATTACCGCCATTTGCGGTTGATCGAAGCGATGATGGACCGAAAGGCTGCCGTCACCGTGCTTTGACTGATCCCGACACCATAGTGTCTGCGTTCCTGGTCATCGATCAGTGCAAGGATGCAAATCGCTTGCGCCTCACTACCCTCGTTTAGCGCATACTCCTGGTAATCAACGACATTGAGTGGCTCATTCAAGGTCTCCACCATTGCAGCGATAAATGCATCAATAGGCCCGGATCCGCTACCGGTCACCGTGAGCTGATTCTCAGCGACTGTAATTCGGGCTTCGATGGTCTGGAGACCACCCTTCGAAGTCAGGTCATAGTCGATCAGCACGTAGGGTCCCTCCACTTCAATGAACTCAGACACAAACGCCTGCCAGATCTCATCCGGCTTCAGTTCACCTTCCTTCTGCTCCGTGAGCTGCTGAACAATCGGGCTGAACTCCACCAGCAATTCCCTCGGCAGAGCGACGCCAAAGTAGTGTTCAAGGATAAAAGCGACACCACCTTTTCCGGACTGACTATTCACGCGAACAGTCTCTCGATAGCTGCCGCCAACATCCGACGGATCAATGGGCAGGTAAGGGACCTCCCACTGCGCATCGCCGCCTGTATCCACCACGGACATTCCCTTTCGGATCGCATCCTGGTGGGACCCGGAGAACGCCGTGAATACCAGTTCCCCAGCGTACGGCGTGCGAACATGCAAAGGAATCTTCGTGCACGCTTCGGACACCTCAACGATACGGGGCATATCTGCAAGATACAGTTTCGGATCCACACCCTGGGAGAAGAGATTCATGGCCATGTTAATCACATCACAGTTGCCCGTGCGCTCACCATTACCAAACAACGTACCTTCAATACGTTCCGCGCCGGCCATCAATCCAAGTTCAGATGCCGCAACACCGGTGCCACGGTCATTGTGTGTGTGCAAACTGATCACCGCATTATCACGCCCCGGAAGGTGACGGATAAACCATTCAAGCTGATCCGCGTAGATGTTGGGGGTCGCCATCTCTACCGTGGATGGCAGGTTCAGGATCGTCTTGTCTTCCGCGGTCGGTTGCCAGACATCCATCACTGCTGCACAAATATCGACTGCGAAATCCAGCTCAGTGGCCGTATAACTCTCTGGTGAGTATTCCAGCGTAACGTGGGTTCCCGCCGCCTTCAGTTCGTCTGCATGTTTCTTGACAAGTTCGGCGCCGTCCGTTGCGAGTTTGATGACTTCTTCACGGCCCATGTTGAACACCACCCTGCGCTGTAAGGTGGACGTGGAGTTATACAGGTGAAAAATCACCTGCTTCGCGCCCATCACTGCTTCGCAGGTCCGCTCGATCAATTCCTGGCGAGCCTGGCACAACACCTGGATGGTGACGTCTTCAGGGATGAGGTTGTCTTCTATGATCCGCCGAACGAAATCAAAATCGGGCTGCGATGCCGCCGGAAATCCAACCTCGATCTCCTTGAATCCGATTTCCACCAGTAGGCGGTACATCTTCATCTTTTCATCCGGTGTCATCGGGTCGACCAATGCCTGGTTGCCATCCCGCAGATCAACGCTGCACCACCTGGGGGCTTCCGTGATGGTCTGGTCGGGCCAGGTTCGATCCGTCAAACGGACCGGCTCGAACGATTTGTATTTTTGAAATGGCATCTGTTTGGCGGATGCCTGCGGACGCGTCTCATCAGTCTTGGACTGATCTGTGGTTTTATCGGTTGCTTCTGTCTTCATGAGAATCTCTGATCTGGTGTTCTGCCGAAATCGGCGTTAGCCCGCAACTCAATCTAACGTGCGGGCATCAACAGACGATGTAGGAACTTTGACCGGCCGCCTACAACGGCAGGCTTAGCATGCTCTTCAGGCTAAGAGTAGGAGCAAGCGTCAGAATCCCGGACAGTCCTGAACTGGGCATAGACAGTCCTGAACCAGGCATGAACAGTCCTGAAACGGGCATAAGCGACCAGGGCAGCTGGCAGCCACCATTCATGTGCTTCGTTTGTGCAATTCGCAACATGTCAGGACCGTGGAAGTTTTACCGGCTCAACAATATCGCCGGTGCTTGTATGCCGCGAATTATGGCGCGAAAACGGGCTAAAACCAACTCTGGGCAGCTAACCTGCAGGTCTGAGCGTATCCCTGAAACGCTTGAAGTTGTTCACATAACCCATTGCGGACGCAGTCAGCCCTTTGATCTGCGCATCAGACAGCTGTTTCACCACCTTGCCGGGTGAACCCATCACAAGCGAGCCATCCGGAATCTCTTTGTTTTCGGGAATGAGCGAATTGGCGCCGATCAGGCAATTGTTGCCAATCCTCGCCCCATTCAGAATAACCGAATTGATCCCAACCAGTGTGTTGTTGCCGATCGTGCAACCATGCAGCATGACTAGGTGACCCACGGTAACGCCTTCGCCAATGGTCAGCTGAATACCACCATCAGTATGAAGAACCGACCCGTCCTGTACATTGGAATTATCACCGATGGTGATGACGTCGTTGTCGCCCCGGACCGTCACGTTGAACCAGATGCTGGCATTGTTCTTGATCACCACCGAACCGATAACCGTCGCGTTATCCGCAATCCAGTAATCTTCTGCTTCGATGGTCACCTTGCGATCGCCTAGGTCGTAAATCACCTAACGACTCCTCACATTGTCTGAGATCTACGGCAGCTTACCAAAAGCGTATACTCACGCCTACGAAGTCAGCAGGCCATTCCATGAAGTTCTGCAACCAGTGTGGTGCCGAGGGTCACTACACGATTCCATCGGGTGATAATCGAGAGCGTTTTGTGTGCAAGTCCTGTGGGCACATCCACTACGAGAATCCAAGGATCATCGCCGGATGTTTACCCATCCACGAAGATCAGGTCCTGCTGTGTAAACGTGCCATAGAACCGCGATACGGGTTATGGACCCTGCCAGCCGGATTCCTGGAGAACAGAGAAAGCACGCTGACCGGCGCGTTACGTGAAGCCAGCGAAGAGGCGAATCTGAACGCAGAACCCCAGGGGCTGTATACCGTATTCAGCCTGCCGCACATTTCTCAGGTATACATGTTCTATCGCGTACACCTTCTGGACCTGGATTTCAGCGCCGGAGAAGAGTCGCTCGATGTCCGCCTCTACAAGGAGGAAGAGATTCCCTGGAACGAGCTGTCGTTTCCCGTGGTCAATCGAACGCTTGCGCACTATTTTGAAGATCGCAAAACAGGGCAGTTTCCTGTTCATGAGATGACGCTGGATCGAAGTACCGACCCGCTGCTCTGATCGTCCTAGGAAACCAAATGCCGAGTATGCTTCGAATACACTCACTGTTCGGGTTGCTGATCCTGACCGCCGTCCTCCTCCCCGTTCAGGCTGCAGAATTTCGGACAACCCGATTGACAACGACGCCGGTCATCGATCGCGTGTTTGCCCGCGATGCCGCATGGCGGGGGCACGATGCGCTATCATCATTCACCCAGGTCCAACCCATCGATGGGAACCCGGCCAGCCAGCAGACCCGTATCCACATCGGTTTCGATGACGACACACTTTATATCGCGGCAATCTGTCTCGACGACGAGCCAGATAACATCATCGTGACATCAAATCAGCGAGACGCGTCAGTCACGGAGAGCGACAGCCTCAGGTTCATCATTGACACCTTTCAGAGCGGCCAGAACGGCCTGGTGTTCGGAACCAATCCGGGCGACATGCAGTACGATGCCCAGGTGTCTGGATTTGATTTTGATCTCAACTGGGATACCACCTGGGAAGTAGCAACGACTGTTCATGATGTCGGCTGGAGCGCCGAATTCGCGAAACCATTTACGTCACTTCGCTTCAAACCAGGCAACGAGCAGAGGTGGGGTATCAACGTCGAACGTCGGATTCGCCGCAACAACGAAGTCGCCTACTGGTCACCGATTCCGATCCAGTATTCTCTCTCTCGAGTAGAACTCGCGGGTACCGTATCCGGCATAGACGTGCCCCGTCAGCGCAATTTCCAGGTCATCCCTTACATCACATCGAGGCAATCACGTGGTGGTGAACTGACGGATACAGACTCAGACACCGAAGTAGGTCTTGACCTCAAATACGCATTGACCTCAGCGCTAACCCTCGATGTGACGTGGAATACGGACTTCGCGCAGGTTGAAGTTGATTCCCTGCAGGTCAATCTGAATCGATTCAACCTGTTCTTCCTGGAGAAACGACCCTTCTTCCTGGAAAACGCCGGTCAGTTCGGTGTCAGAGTGCCAGGTCTGATGCAGTTGTTTCATACCAGGCGTATCGGTATCGGACCTGGCGGCAGCCAGCTACCCATCGACGGCGGGCTGCGTGTGTCTGGAAAAACAGGGCGCAACACCAACCTCGGCCTGCTGTTCATGAGGACAAGCGAGGTTGCAGACCTGGCGGAAGGAACCGATTTCGGTGTCCTGCGTGTCAAACAGGAGTTCCGGAATCGATCATCGATGGGTGTACTTCTGGTCGACAAAACCGATGTGGAGGATGACAACCAAACCTTTGCCGTTGATGGTCAGTTGGGTATTGGCGACAACCTGACCTTGTCCGGTTTTGTCGCGCAAACAGACTCCATCGACATCCCTAGTGACGACAGCGCCTTCTTCCTCTCCAGTAACTAAAGCGATGAGGAGTGGTCCTGGTCAGCATCCCTCTCGGCAGTCGGCGATGGATTCAACCCAGAAGTTGGTTTTCTGAATCGCAGGAATTACGAACGAGTAGGATTGTTCGGACAAAAGCGGATCCGATTCAGTCAGTCATCTTCCATATTGGAACTGCGACCGCATGCGCGTTACGCCGGTTACTGGAGTAACGATGGCTTTTATCAATCAGGTTATCTCCACCTCGACAACGCCGTCATATGGAAAAGTGGCGCTGAACTCTGGACGGCGGTCAACTTCATTCACGAAGGTGTCCAGCAGATGTTTCCACTGGCACAAAACGTTGTGGTACCCGCGGACGACTATGATGAAGCGGAAGTCTCCGTAACCATGAACACGAATCGCAACGCGCCCCTGAGTTTCGCGATGAGTGTGACCCGCGGTGGCTTCTTTGGTGGTGATCGACTGGCCGTTTCGCCCGCAATCACATGGCGTCAGAACGACGCGTTCAGTACGTCACTCTCCTGGCGATACAACGACGTTTCATTACCTTCTAGCGGATTTGATATCGCCCTGACCACATTCCGGATGAACTATTCTTTACGCCCAACATTTCCCTGCCGGCGCTCGTACAGCACAACGATCGCGATGATCTGCTTGCCACCAATATCAGGTTCTCCTGGCTATCAGACGCGAACTCCGGGTTGTTTGTGGTCTACAACGAAACCGACGATGGCTAACGATTCCCGGGTACGCCCAGACGCGAGTTTCTGGTTAAGTACAGCAGGATTCTGAACCTGTGATTCCGGAATTGGAGGGGACTTTGGGGAGAGTATGGGGTCAGTGTAAAATTACAATACGAACACGAGCGTCGAACACGCGCCGGCTCGGATAATTTTACACTGACCCCATACTCTCCCCCGCTCCAAAAAAATGGCCACAGACCCACTCATCTCCAATCCACTTCTCTTCCTGGTGATACTCGGCGTGATCATCGTGTTCGTTATTGGCTGGATCGGCTTCTGGATCTACTTCGTTTTACGGGCCCATCAGCGCGAGATGGGCCAGGACTACGCCCTGACCCACGACGAATATCGCCAGCAACTGGAGAATTTTCACAAACGCAATGGCACGTGGGTCGGTGACGAGACCCCGTGCGATTCACCGAAAACCTAGTCCTTCGGCGGCGGAATCACTCCTGAGATCGGCTGCATATTGCGGACATTCAGTTCTATCAGCACCGGACCTTCAATACCCATTGCCTTCTCAACCTGTTCCGCAAATCCGTCAACGGTATCTGCATGTAGTCCGGTTAGCCCCATACTCTCCGCCAGTTTCACAAAATCCGGCGTGCTCAGATCGGTTTCACTGAATCTCCCGTCAAACTGGTTGACCTGCAAACCCCGCAACACGCCGTAGCCCCCGTCGTTGAACACAACAATCACCACCGGCGCCTGGTATTGCGCTGCTGTTGACAATTCGCCGACATGAAACATGAAACCGCCGTCGCCATGCATACAGAATGTCTTGACGCCGGTCGCAATCGCGACGCCAATCCCCAGTGGCAGACCCGGCCCTATAGCTCCTGACGTGGGAAAGATGTAACCGCCTGGTTTGAAGATGGGAAGCAGTCCATTACCCCAATGATAGCCGGGTAACGTATTGTCCCGTACGAAATAAGCATCCCGGTCCATGTATCTGGAAAATACATCGAGGATACCCGCCTGATCAGGCCCCAACCGATCCCGCATTCCCGACTTGCTCTGACCGGCGAGGCCAAGCAGTTGTTCCTTGTACTGCGCGTCGCCAGACTCAATGTCCGCTTCGGCAATGGCCTTCAGTGCAAGTTTCGCATCGCCCACCACGCCCACTTCCGGTCGATAGTTCAGGTTGATGTTCCGGGGATCAGCATCGATGTGCACCATCTTCGGCATGGGCATCGCCACCTGCCCACCCGCAACGCCCGCCTGGAACCGCGTTCCCACCGCTATCATCAGGTCTGCATCCTGCACCGCCTGAAGTATCGGCCGAGAGAGCAATACCGGCCCCATCAACAAAGGATGGTCATCACGCAGTGCACCCTTGCCGTTGGGTGTCGTGATCACAGGCGCATCCAGTTTCTCCGCCAGAGCAGCCAGCGCCTCTGACGCATCCGCCTTCCCGACACCACCACCCGCCAGAATCACCCGTTTGCGGGCACCAGCAATCGCGTCAATGGCTTGGGTCAGGCTCTCGGCATCCGCGCCAAACGGCGCCGGAAATTCTACCGTCAGGTCGCCAGCCTCTGTTTCTGCATATTGCAGGTCGATCGGGATCTCCATCGCACCAGGTTGTGGGCGCGCGCTGCAGACATCCCGGATCAGGTCCTTGAACTGGGTCGCCACTTCTTCAATGTAACGCGGAGACGCCACGTGTTGAGCGACCGTCTGCAACATGGCCTTTTGATTCTCGGCTTCGTGAACGTAGCCCTTTCCCTTGCCGTAGAACGTGGTCTCCGCCTGACCGGTAATCACCAGCGTTCGTGATGACGCATAGGCAGACTCGTATAATCCGGTCACGACATTGGTTGTACCAGGGCCAGTACTGGCCAGCGCCACACCAAGCTGTCCCGTCGCACGCGCATAGCCATCTGCCATGTGAGTCGCACTCTGTTCGTTCCGACAGGTCACCATGTCAATACCGTCGATACGCGAAATCGCATCCACGATTGGCATGTTGTGAATGGATACGATGCCGAAGACGTGACGAATACCCGCAGTCTTCAGCGTATTGGCAACAATTTCGGCCCCTGTCATGCGCGCCATACTGACTCCTGATGTTTGGCTTTTGTGATGGGATAGCTTGTGATGGGATCGTAGTCGAGTTCTAGCGCCCTCTGAAATCTGCGGAACGTTTCTCCATAAAGGCGGCAACACCTTCCTTGTGATCCTCGGTCTGTGCGCAGCGAAGATGGGAGACAGCTTCCTTGTCGAGCATGGTCTTGAAATCCACATGTGACGACTGGTTGAGGTTTTCCTTCATCCATCGATAGCTGACCAGTGGTCCGTTTGCGATATGTTCAGCGACTTCCCGAACGTGGTCCATAAAGTTCTCAGCAGGCAAAATGCGGTTGATCAATCCAATACGTAACGCTTCCTCTGCATCGAGAATATCGGTCAGGAAAAAAAGTTCCTTCGCCTTTGATTCACCGAGCAAACGGTTCAGCTGCCACGTCGTTCCAAAGTCACCTCCCAGTCCCACGTTCGCAAACGCTGTACCGAACTTGCCCTTTTCAGAAGACAGCCTCAGGTCACAGGAAGCAGCAAGACCCAGACCGGCGCCCATAGCATGGCCGTTGACCGCCGCGATGGTCACCTTGGGAACGCTATGCAGGAGCAATGGCAGTTCATGGATACCACGCTGGTGTTCAACTTTCTCTTCGTAGGTACGAGGCGGCTGGTCTCCTGAGCCACCCATGCTGGAGACATCACCACCAGCACAGAAGGCACGGCCTGCACCGGTCAGTACGACACACCCCACCTCAGGGTTGATGGCTGCATCACGCAAACGTTCAACCGCAAACGGTGTCATGGTGTCGCCGATGGGATTTAGTTTCTCCGGCTTGTTCAAGGTAATGGTCAGTACCTTTTCGGAGAGATCAAACAGGATGTCGTCGCTGGATTCAGTCATGTCATACTCTTACGTTGTGAGCCGGCATCGTACCTCAAATGGCCACTTTGTGGGGGATGTTGGAAAACGATGATGCACCCACTGTATAGGTTCGGCGTTCACGATCTGTGAGCACGTTCTTTACGCCAACTTTAAGACCACGCGGTACGATGGAAATATGTACTCCACAGCCTCAGGAGCCATCAATGCAACGGGTATCACGACGTACGCTGCTCAAAGGTAGCCTGGCAATGGCAGCCGCGTTTGCGACTCACGGCTGCGCAACAATCCAGAGTTACAAGGATCTCATCGGGTTTCGACCCGTACCGCTCGGCGCAGGGCGGAGCAAAATGCCGGTGATCTCGCCGGACTATGAGTTCCACACATTGATTCCCTGGGGCTTACCAATCGCTCCGGACGGACCCCGCTTCAACTATCCTCCAACCGCCGCGGACCAGGCTGTGCAGGTCGGTATTGGTCACGATGGTATGACGTATTTCCCGATCTCGGAAGATGGATTAAGGGGGCTTCTGGCGATCAACCATGAATTCGGCAGGAACCCTCATCTGTTGGGAGTGAGCGCGCCGACGAACCTCGATCAGATCCGTACGTCACAGCATGCGCATGGCGTCAGCGTTCTGGAAATCGAAAAGTCCGGCACCCGCTGGCAAAGAAGCGGCAGCCGTTTCAACCGTCGCATCCATGCAAACACGCGTGTGATGTTCAGTGGTCCCGTGGCGGGACACGCGCTACTTGAGAACAAGGTCGACAATCCATTCGCTGGTACCCTAGCAAACTGCTCAAACGGTCGAACACCCTGGGGAACCTACCTGACCTGCGAGGAGAACTTTAATCTCTACTTTGGTGCGACCGGGTCGTTTGAAGCCGGCGAGAGCCAGGCTCGGTACGGCCTTACTGAACGTGGCGCAGGATATGACTGGCACCGTTTCGACGCGCGATTTGACCTCAGCAACCCCGACTATAGGAACGAACCCAATCGGTTCGGGTGGGTTGTTGAAATTGATCCAGCCGATCCCGCGTCGCTACCCGTCAAGCGAACCGCGCTGGGGCGGTTCAAACATGAGGGAGCCGCGGTCGTGACGAGTGGCGACGGCCGTATCGTCACGTACATGGGCGACGATCAGGGATTCGAGTTCATCTACAAATTCGTCTCTGCTGACCCTTGGCAAACCATGCGTGATCGCGGCCGGAGCCCCCTGGATGAGGGCATTCTGTACGTCGCACATTTCGCTGAAAATGGCTCCGGCGAGTGGATACCCCTGACAATGTCCGACCCTCGGCTGAGTGCCAGGTTTGCTGATCAGGCGGAGATTCTGACCTACGCACGCATCGCGGGCAGTATCGTTGGAGCAACTCCCATGGATCGACCGGAGTGGACATCAGTGGCTCCTGATGGCTGGGTTTATTGCACACTCACCAACAATTCTCGAAGACAGATGCCCGACGCGGCCAACCCCATGGCCCCCAATCGCAATGGCCACATCATTCGATGGCAGGATTCCGATGATCACCTGGGCACCTCCTTCCAGTGGAACATCTTTCTGATCGCGGATGACCACTACGAATCGGACCAGGGTTTCGGAAGCCCCGATGGTCTGTGGACCGATCCCGACGGTCGAGCCTTTATTCTCACAGACGGTCGTCAGCCCCAGGGGATCCACAACCAGTTACTAATAGCCGACACCAATACCGGCAAGATCGCACGGCTGCTGACCGGCGTTCCCAAATGCGAGATCACAGGGGTGACGACAACGCCCGACCGCAGAACCCTGTTCGTCAATATCCAACATCCTGGTTACGGCGATCCACGTCTGACGAATTTTCCCGCCCCGACTGACGGGGAGACAGTGCCGCGCGACTGTACACTGGCGATTCGACGCAAGGACGGTGGCATCGTCGGCTCCTAGAATGCCTGGCCCGTGGGGGACTTCCCCCATGGCAACCTCGCTGATCTGGTGCCCTCAATGCCCTAAGCGCGCTCCAAAAACGGAGAGTCAGGTTGAAGTCAGCCGATCTAGCCGCCAACAGGATCAGATCACGTGCCCTCCCCATGTTTGGAGAGGAAGCGATCCCCCCGGAACGCGATCTTCAGTCGAAGACGACAACAGCAGCTTCCTTGGTGTTCTGTTACTTCTGCTCAGGTCCTAGCCATACATCCGGCCACAAATCCTGGGTCGCTGGTGGACCCGTGATAACGGGTTTGAGGATCGGGTCGCGGATCTTGTCGGTGGTGGGGGCTATCACTTCCGTTACGCTCCGTTTCTGGTTGCCGCCATCGCACTCTCAGGGCCTATGCTGGGAGTTCTGCAGGTGTCCATGGCCTGGCCAACAACCTCCTGTACTGGCCGATCATCGCGATGGTGCTCTGCATGTCTGTTATGGCGTTCTCGGAAGGTCGGGCGCAGACGTGGGCGACCATCGGCTCGTACTTTCCGGTATCGGCACAAACGTTGCTGCCGCCTACGTCATCGAAGGGCGTGACGATAGCGTCTACGCAGCCGCCATCACGATAGCCTGCATCATTGGCTGGAAGATTCAGTACAAGCTGCAGGATGGCAGCCTGCACCTCCGATACCGCACAGGTACACACCTCGTGTATTTCTATGCCGTCAACTTTGGTCAATGGTTTATTGGTCTCTCGCTGGCGTTGATCCTCGCTGACCTGCTGACCTACAACAAGGCGTCCAGAATCAGGTTCGTGGATTCGATAAGACGTTGCTCGCGTGGACGCAGATCCGGCTTGAACGCCTGGCCCGTCAGATGCTGCAACCCCTGAATGTATCTGACAGCGATCTCGTTCGCCTGCTCAATCGAGAACTGCTGGTCTTTCTCCTTCACCATCCCGCGGGCAAACTCCTTCGAAAAGGAAACCGGCTTGCCATCCCGGGTCAGTACCTCACCATGCTCATCCATTCGCCAGAAACGTGATGAATCCATAGTGTAGAGCTCATCAGCGGCAACGATCTGACCCGCAGCATTGGCACCGTGTTCCGTCTTGGTGTCGACAAGAATCATCCCTCTCTGCGCCAGGTAATGGGAAACAATGCCATAGGCCATCAGTGACGCATTCCGGATTTGTGCGTACTGATGTTCTGTGCAGACACCACACTGGATCAGGTACTCCACGTCGGTAGTCAGGTCGACCTTGTCTTTGGTACTCGGTGTATCCATGAGATAGGGCAACCGACCGTTGGGTTCAAGGATCGCCACATCAAGCTGATGCCCTGCATAGTCCATCGTGCTCTGTCCCTTCTCTTTCGCCGTCAACCAGTGCTGGTAAAGCGAGGTGGACGTCGAACTTTCCGCCATATACATGCGCAGTACATTCTCCACCTGCAACAGATTCAGGTTCTCCGCGGGAATAACCGTCGACGCAGGCGAAAGACCCTCGACCTCGTATTGTGACGAACCCAGTACCGGTTTCACCAGACGCAGCATATGGTCATGATTGAACGCCAGCACCTGATCCTTGAACGGTATCTCGCCCCGGTTCACGTCATGGGTAGAGATCCGGTTGTTGCGATACATCAGACGGATCGGTTGACCGTCTCCGGTTCTCAGGTTGTCACCCAACACCGAGTCGGAGACCTTCCCCTCCGACACGGTGCAACCTGTAAGCCGCGGCAACTCGCCATCTTCAATCAGCTGTTTGATGGGGCGGCCATGGTTCACGGCAGCGCCGTGGGTCTCGACCAGATCGCGGATGGCTTCTTCGTTCAGCATCGTAAATATCTTACGTGGCAGTTGGTTCCACAAGAGCCGGAAGAATACTTCATTCCACCCCGTCTTTTCGAGGAGGCCTTCGGGATTTAACAGACAAGTCTGTGGATTCGGGGTACAGAGATTTTCGTTGCCCACGGTAAGGGGCACCTGGGAACAACCCTGCATCGAAAAGTGATTGATCCGTCGACCTTCTGGCGAGTATCTTCATTAATCCGATGATTCCCGGAGAGGTTTGATGGCCGAACAGTTTGATGTCCTCAGTGACGAGCTCCAGCAATGGATCAAAGAGCAGCACATCTTCTTTGTCTCAACCGCGGCCAAAGACGGTCGTATCAATCTGTCTCCGAAGGGGCAGGACAGTATAATGGTGGTCAGCGAGTCGGAACTGTTATGGTTGAATCTGACGGGGAGTGGCAACGAAACCGCGGCACACCTGATTGACAGCAACCGTATGACAATCATGTGGTGTGCATTTGAGGGTCCGCCACGCATATTGCGAGTCTACGGCCAGGCAGATGCGATCCACCCACGGGATCCCGAGTGGCAGGCTTGTGCCAAATTACTACCGCCACCCCTTGGTGCCAGGCAGTATTTTCGCCTTCACATTCAGATGGCCCAGACCTCCTGCGGCTACGCGGTACCGCAAATGGACTACGTTGAGGACCGCAAGATCCTCAGCATGTGGTCTGAAAAACGTGGCCAGGACGGCATCGAACAATATTGGCAAGACGCCAACCAGGTCAGCATTGACGGGTTTCCTACAAAAATCACTGGATAGTGACGGCGTCCGGCCTCAAATTTCCGGTGCTTTCCTGCTATAGTCGCGCGCCAGAATTACCGCGAGCCAAGTGTTTGGCCTCGAGACAGCCCAATTAACGGAGACCCCCATGGCAGATATCCGCTTCGACGATCGCACCGTCATCATCA
>NTKD01000057.1 GCA_002457275.1 OM182 bacterium MED-G24 | reverse complement strand
TGTCCCGTTCGGTATCACCATGTATTTCTTGTTCGCACCACCAGAAACCCTGGGCGACGGGGTACTACTGGCGTGGCTCGCTTTCTGGACAGTGGCTGCCCGACTGACTTTTACGTTCTTTATCATTCCCTGGAACGCGATCGCAGCAGAATTCTCTGACGACTACGTTGAGCGTACCTCGATCATTACCTACCGGTACATGGTCGGCTGGGCCGGTGGCCTGGCATTTACCTTCTTCACATGGTCATTCCTGTTCCCAAACACAGAGGAATACCCGGCCGGGCAACTGAATCCGGAGTACTACTCGACGTTTGGACTGATTGTTTGTGGCCTGTGTATTCTGTGGGCACTGGTGTCGGCCTACGGTACGCGCAAGGAAATCGCATACCTTCAACAACCGGTAAATCCGACGCCTCCATTCAGTCTGAAACGAGCGTTCGACGAGGTCATACTGGCGCTGAAGAGCGCCAACTTCCGCCTGATCTTTGTGATTTTTCTGATGTTCTCAGGTCTTGCAGGTGTAGGTGGCGTATTTGATATCTATATGAATACCTACTTCTGGGAATTCACACCTGACGAGTTACGCTGGTTTGTACTCGCTGTATTCGGGGCGATCGCCGCTTTCGCGACAGTCCCCGCACTCCAACGCCTGATCGACAAACACACGTTACTGCAGTGGTTCCTGGCGGCCTATATGGTGCTTGCAATCATGAAGGTCTGTTTCCGCTTCTGGGACGTCTGGCCCGAGAATGGTGACCCGATGCTGTTGTATCTTCTGGTGATCCACGCCTCTGCAATGACCTACCTGATTACGACCTGCGGCATCATGTTTGGGTCCATGATGGCGGATCTCATGGACGAGCAGGAGCTTGCCACCGGGAGAAGGCAGGAGGGCGTGTTTTCATCAGCTATCAGTCTATCTGCCAAAGCCACCAGCAGTCTGGGGCTGGTTATCGGTGGTTTCCTTTTGGACTACGTCATATCGTTTCCAACACGGGCGGCGCTTGGATCCGTGGACGACCAGACCTTGTTCCTGCTGGCGTTCAATGATGGCGTCGCGATACCTGCCTTATTCTTTATTCCGATTTTCCTGATGTCAAAAATGACGATGACGCGGTCACGGCTCGTCGAGATTCAACTGGCCCTCGCGGAGCGACGTCAGTTGAGCCTTGCGCAGTCCAAAAAGCTCTCCCAAGACGCGATCAGGAATTTCAGTCGCGACTGATCTCGTCAGCTCAACAACCCTCGGAGTTGTTCGCCAATCTCTTCTGGCGTCACCTGTGGCTCGAACCGCTCGAGCACGCGGCCGTCCTTGCCGACAAGGAACTTGGTGAAGTTCCATCCAATGTCACCGGGCTTCTCAGACTTCAACCAATCATAGAGATCACAGGTGTCATCGCCGTTAACCTCGATCTTGGAAAACATCGGGAAGTTTGCGTCGTACTTTGATGTCGCGAATTCAAGGATCTCCTCGTTGGTACCGGGTTCCTGCGCACCAAACTGGTTACAGGGGAAGCCCAGGACGGTCACCTGACCGCTTTCCTGAAGGGTACGCAGACCTGCGTACTGAGGGGTAAGGCCTCACTGGCTGGCGAGGTTGACGATCAGGAGCGCCTGATCGCGATACTCCGAAAAGGAAACGGACTCGCCGGTAATGCTGTCCATCTCCATGTCATACAGTTTGCTCATGGATGCTCCACGAATGAATTGAGTGCCTGACTATCATAGGCCTAAATCGGGGTTAGAGTAAAAACACCCATCGTGCGGTCCAAAAGACAGCTTCTGATGTGTTCGTCCACGAGACGCTCAGCGACCCACCCTAGCGTAATCGGTGTAACGCCCGGTGACCCCCTCATCGACATTCATCAGCCCCATGGCCTTCAGGCGGATTTTGAATTCGAAAGCAACCGGCAAGACAACGCCCTGACCGTTACGCTCGAACTCGAAGCGACTGAGGAACTCATGGATTCGCACGCCAAATCGCGGGCGAAACGAGTCTTCGTTGCGAATGTCGATGAAGACCAGGTGGCCGCCATCTTTGGCGATCTGTAGATGTCCCTTGAGATATTCCATGACCGCGGCGTCGTCACCTTCTCCGTGTGGGACAAAACTGAAGGTCCAATGCCTGTCTGTCTCATTCACCAGCGATAGTGTCCCCGGAGTCACCAGATCTTCTGGATCGCGACGACCATTGCGACCACCTTGCGCTTCATCCGCTTTGCGTTTCAGGTAGGTTTTGGATTCACTGGATGTCGGGGGTTCTCCATCAACAGATGCCAGCCGCCATTGTGGATCAACCGCTGGATCGTACTGACCGACAAAAATACCATCACTGGTTGTCAGCGCCTCCGTATAGGACCAGTTCTCGGTGAACCTCCCGTCAAACTGATCAAACGCGGCCTTGAGCAGAACAGCCGGATCATCCGCGCCCCTTACCATGGATGGCACCAGAAGCACACACAGCATCAAGGTCCTCAGGGAACGCCTAAATGATCGATTCGATCGAAACATCGTAGCTAGAACCAGAGGGACACAAACGCGCGTGTCACCAAAGACACTGCGCATCACCCCGCCGATCTTACGGGTCACCTTGAAACCCAATTCGTTCGGCGCCCAATCCCGGAGCCCGTTCATCTCGTAACACCATCCGCCACGTCCCTGTTCAACGATTTTCTTGTAGATATTTGAGATGTCCTGATCCACCGGTATTCCGCTGTAGACGTCGCTGTTTTCGTAAAGAATGTGGTGGGCATGTCCTCGATGAACCGCCTTCAGTGGTTCGAGCAAAGGTTCATTGGCGATGCCCAAGCCGATTCGGTCAAGATAATGTTGGATACCCATAGTCAGTTCTCTCTTGGGACTTCTATCCTACTCCAGGTTCCTGGTTACGACGATCGATCAGCACATGGCTCATGAACGATACCCAAGATCAGATCGCGATGGTCATCATACACAAGACCTATGGCACAATGCGTAGATACACTAGGAGCCCGCGGCCCATGACCGAATCCCTTCTCGAACGCCGTCATGCCCTCATGGGTCATGCACCGTTGTTCTACGAACAACCCGTTCACATTGTTCGCGGGGAGGGTGCTGTCCTGTTTGATGCCGATGGTAAACGTTATCTTGATATGTATAACAACGTGCCATGCGTCGGACACGCAAATCCCAGGGTTGCCGAAGCCATGTCCAAACAACTGGCGACCCTCAACGTGCACAGTCGCTACCTGCACGAGGGCATCCTCGACTATGCTGAAAGACTTGTTGCGCTCCATCACGACCGAATCCAGTCAGTCGTCTTTGCGTGCTCCGGAACCGAAGCTTCTGAGGTGGCCCTCTTCATGGCTCGAGGTGCCACGGGCGGTCAGGGTTTTATCTGTACCGATGCGACCTACCATGGCAACAGCGCAGAAGTGGTCAAACTAGCGCGCGCCAGCCTGAGTGATCACAACCCGCAGCGACTATTCAGGGCAATTCCGGTGCCCCAGACCTACCGACCTCTGGGCGATAACCTGTCCGAAGACGCACTCTGTGACGCCTATGTGGCACGCGTCCAGGATGAAATCGATGGATTCAAAGCGGCAGGAGTGCCGTTCGCCGGTATGTTCGTTTGTTCGATATTGGCCAACGAAGGCCTGCCCAACATCCCTCGCGGGTTTATGGCCAAAGCCACGGATGTTGTGCATGCCGCCGGGGGTTTGATGATTGCCGATGAGGTACAGGCCGGTTTCTGTCGTTCCGGTGATTGGTGGGGTTACGAAACGAGCGGATTTACACCGGATATCGTCACGATGGGCAAACCCATGGGGAACGGAATGCCACTCTCCGCCGCAGCATCCAGCCATGAGATCGTGGAGACCTTTCGACGCAATAGTCGATACTTCAATACGTTCGCTTCATCCCCACTTCAGGCCGCCACAGGGATGGCAGTACTCGATGAGATCTTGGACCGTAACCTACTGCAACAGTCCTCGATCATTGGACAACACATGCGCGACGCCCTCCAGCAGCTACAGGGCAACTGTCCCAACATGGGCGAAGTACGCGGCTGTGGACTTTTTACGGGGGTCGACTGGGTCACCGACACGAACAGCAGGACACCAGATCGCGTTGGCGCCATGAAAATCGCGAACGCGATGAAGGATCGGGGGATACTACTCAGCAACGCCGGCGCCCATGGCAATGTCATCAAGATCAGACCCCCCCTGGTCTTCCAACAGGAACACGCCGAGGAGTTCATCACCACCTTCACCGATGTCGTGAAGTCGCAATAGGAGCTGGCTGATGCCTATCGAAAATCGACGCCCGACAGGACGACACTTCATCTACCTCTTGCTCCTTGGTTCGATCATGGCGTGCCAAAACGCGGAACCGCTGGAGACCGCAAACGCGGTTATTTCAGATGATGGCAGTCGGGTCGAATATTCAGGCGTCGGTGGCGAAACCGCACTGGAGACCTTGAGGGACCTGACTGACGTCGACGTCCGGGTCACTTCCCTGGGAGAGTTTGTCACCGGTGTAGCAGGACGATCAGCGGCCGGTGGCCATCAATTCTGGATGTTCCTCGTCAACGATCAGACCGTTCGCGTCGGTGCGGGAGACTATATTGCCAAACCGGGCGATCGAATCACCTGGGTCCTCAAAACACACACGCCGACACCAAAACCAAAGGACAATGTCGCCGAACAACAAAAGGATGCTGCGCAATGAAGCAACGATACGTGACTGAAATGGGGATGGGTGTCGACGTCCATGGTGGCGACAACACCAGTGCCGCCGTTCGCGCTGTGTTCGATGCTATTCACCATTCTTCGCTAAATTTTTTCAAGCCGTTGAAACGGACCGCCCACGACATGAAGATCGATGTGCTGATCGGCGTTCCTGATCCTGATGCTGTCGACATCAGTCAGGTTGCCCAGGCCCTGCCCTACGGCACCGTCGAGGTCAAAGTTGAGAAGGGTGGTTTATCGATTCCCAGCGAAGATGGCAAAGACGCGATTACGATCGCCAACGCCGGTATCCTCGTTCACCTGGAGGACATTGACTGATCCAGTGTTAGGGAGTCCTAAGCGCGAGGTGAGACGCCGCGCGCAGCGTCAATCGTCAACGTGGGTGTCAGGGCCTCAATCGAGGTCTTGAGGTGAATCAGAGAAGGTCCCTCGATACTCAGCGCTGCCGCGAGTGTCGCTGGAAATTGATCCGTGCCCGTCACAGAGAATGCAGGGATGCCATAGGCCCTCGCAACCTCGGCGAAGTCCGGGTTCTTTAGATCAGTGGCCGATAGCCTCTTCGGATATTGCTTTTCCTGATGCATGCGGATTGTCCCATAGGCACCGTTGTCCACCACAAGAACCGTCACCCTGAGTTGCCTTTCAGCAAGTACACCCAACTCCTGAATCGTCATCTGCAGGCAACCGTCGCCAGCAAAACAAAACACCCGCTGGGTGGGACACCGCAACCCGGCCGCAACGGCTGCGGGAAGTCCATACCCCATACTCCCCGACGTCGGTGCCACCTGTGTTCCAAAGCTCTGGAAACGCCAAAAGCGATGCGCCCAGATGGAATAATTGCCTGCACCGTTCGTTACAATCGCATCTGACGGTGCTTCTGCACGAAGGTGGGTCATCACTTCACCCATGTCGACCTCTCCCCCGGTTCGAGGCAAGACATCGGTCCAATCGAGATAGGAAGCATGCGCGCTTTCATCATGTCGTCTGACATGCTCGACAGGTAACTGCCCAGCCGCAGTAGCGAACGAGATTGGTGAGGCGCAGACGGACAGTACAGGCGTATAAATCCTCCCCAGCTCCTCGGGCCCCGGGTGAATATGTACAAGGTCTTGCTGGGGAATCGGAATATCAAGAAGCGTAAAGTCCTGGCTGGGGTTCTCGGACAGCCTTGCTCCCACCGAAATCACAAGATCAGCCGAACGAATCCGATCAACAAGCGCCGGGTTGGCACCAATGCCCAGATCACCTGCGTACAGTGGGTGGCTATGGTCAAACAGCTGTTGCCGCCTGAAAGAGACCGCCACAGGGAGTTGTTGACGTTCCGCGAATAACTGGATCGACCGACATGCATCCGGGGTCCATCGCGAACCGCCCAGGATCATGATCGGCCTGCGTGCACCCGCCAGCATGGACGACAGATCGGCCAACTGTCCTTCAGTCACCCCCTGCTCCACCGCGCTCGAATACGGAAGCACAGGCGGTTCCTGGACTTCCTCCCTCAACATATCTTCTGGCAGAGCGATCACGACCGGTCCTGGTCGACCACCCATCGCCACCGAGAATGCGTGCGCGAGCGTTTCAGGTAACCGGTCCGGATCCCGGACTTCCGTGACCCATTTCGCCAGGCCGGAATAGAGCTGCGTGAAATCAACTTCCTGAAACGCCTCTCTGCCATCAACGCCTCTCGCGATCTGGCCCACCAGTAAAATAAGAGGCGTCGAGTCCTGTGTTGCAACATGGACTCCCGATGCGGCATTCGTGGCACCCGGGCCTCGCGTCACCATGACAATACCCGGTCGTCCCGTCAGCTTGGCGTCTGCCTCAGCCATCATGGCCGCGCCACCTTCCTGCCGGGCGACTACGGTGTCGATGGCGGCGTCATGTAAGCCATCAAGGACGGCAAGATAGCTCTCGCCGGGAACGCAGAACACGCGATCAACACCCTGCGCTTCAAGGGCACGTACCAGCAAATGTCCCGCAATCATTTTAGCCATCAGACCGCGTTCAACCGTGTGACCTCTTGCGCCCACACGTCTGTCATGTCCTTTCCGAACTCAGAGAGACCATTGTCTGCAAGCGGCCCTGTCATATGGACGTTGCCGCGCGACCTCGACCCTTCTGTCAGATGATCGGGGCCGGCGTCGCTATTCAGGAAGTGGATCCCAACACCACATCGAGCATGTTCTGTTAGATTCGCTCCTGTCGCGTGGGGCGTGCCATAGCAGAAAAAGACGACGTCCCCAGCTTTCACCTCGCAGTGCACCGCATCACGGTCATCTGCGTCCACCATCCGTATATGGTGATCACTGAACGGATCCCGCTCATGGGCGTGCTTGATGTGAAAACGCCGCGGGATGACTTTCATGGTACCGTTTTCCCTTGAGGCATCGTGCAACGCAATCCACATCGCAGTACCTCTCAGGGGGTCCGAGATCCTGAAATACGCATTGTCCGTATGCCAGCTGGTAGCGCCTCCAATGCGCGGAGGTTTGTAGAACAACTGATCGAGAATGCGACAGGCCGGTGAGCCAATCAGGTCCGTGACCGCTGCAACCACTTTGGGATGAAACGGCAAGGCTCGAAAAAGTTCCCCATGAGGAAACAAGGGAACCAACTGCAGATTCTCGCAATCCTGAGAAGGGGTCTGACCGTCACCCGCCGTTGCGACATTTCGCAATAGCCCTGCCTCACGCCACTGGTCAACCTGTTGACGCATCGCGGTCACCTCAGCCTTCGTAAAGAAGGCTGGTACCGTCGTGTATCCGTCTGACCTGAACTGCTGAACCTGCGTATCAGTCAGCTGCATACGTCACTCTAGATCGTATCCAGCAACTTGCGCATGCCCTCACCGAGACCACCCAGCGCCTGCCTGAAGATGAAGCGATCCCACCCAATGCAGAAGTGTCGAACACCGAGGTCGATATATCGCTGTGCCTGTTCAACCGCGCCAATTTCGATGCGCGGCGGAACGCCATATTCAATGGACTTCGCAATCACAAGTTCTTCGAATTTGCGGATTTCCTTGGAGCCCTGCAGCTTGGGTTCACCGCGTGAGAAGCTGAAGTCGGCAGGACCCCATTGGGTCATGTCGACCCCTTTCTCTTTCGCACGTTCGAGGATTGCATCCAGATTATCCACCGCTACGTTTTTCTCGATCATGATGCAGAACACTGCAGATTCCAGGTCTTTGCCATAAAAGCCGGTGTCATAACTGGCAAGCGCCGGCCGGCGCAGCTTCACGCCCATATGACCGCCATGTTCCGGTGTGTCCGGGCGCAGCTGGCGATGACAGATATCCACGTCTTCCGGTGACCTGATGTCTGTAAACAGAACAGCTTTGAAGCCAGCACCCAACGCGGCTTGTGCCCAGTATCCCTGGGACTCCTGGTCTGGCTTGATCATCAGCGGCAGATTATTGCCGCACTGCGCAGCCCGCGCCAGGTGATAGAGATCAGTCATGTTGAAGGCGGTGTATTCAGCGACAAATTCTGCGTAATCGAATGTACCCAGATCGCCGATGATTTCAGGCACATCGCCGTCGACAAACATGAAATGAGTACCCATGGTGGGCTTGCCCTCATCCAGCAGATCCCGCAGCGAGTTATGCATCATCATGGGACTTCTACCATTTGCTTATGATTAGGAAGCGCCATGAAACCAGTCTGCGCGGCTGGGCGCAACACCGAATCGCTGGTCGACCACGGGCCCCGTGCACATAGACGTAAATGAACTAACGAGATCACATATGGTTCTTTGGCTATTCCCCCGGAATCGAATGGCCTCCGATCGTCATCAGAAGGCATCAGGACCCGGTCACTTGATGGCCCAAATCATCACATACAGTTCGGCATATGCCAGTTTTTGAGTTTATTGCATACATCGTTCTCGGTGCCGTTGTCGGAGGTTTCGTCGGCAGTATTGGTGTCGGTGGCGGCGCACTGATGACTCCCGCGCTACTTTTCACCGGGATGCCTGTGCATATCGCCATCGGAACGGACCTGCTCTACGCCGGAGTTACAAAGGCATCTGGTGCCATTGCCAACCTGAGGCGCAACCACGTGGCGCTGAGACCATTGCTGTTCCTTGCCATCGGCAGTATTCCCAGTGCTTAGGCGACCCTAATGCTAATGTCGCTCATCGTGGGTGTGGGATATGCATTCTACGGGGGCACACGGATTGGGCGGTACTCGGTGCACTACTCATTGGATCCATTCCAGCAGCACATCGGGGTGCCCGACTAACGGATTTGTTGCCCAGTTCACTGATGAAAAGGCTCATCGCAATGCTGTTACTTGTTATCGGTGGTGCAACGGCCACCGTCGCGTTGACTTAACGCCTTACAAGATCGCCCAACTCGTCACTCGTCCAGATCTTGCGGCGAAACCGGGGGTTCTTGGATGACATATCGATGTGGTAGGCGCTTCCATCTGAGCACGACTCAAGCCCCAGAATCCGCACCAGGTTGTGCCCAAGCCATTGCTCGATCTTCAGGACCACCATTTTTCGACGCAAACGACCCTGCTCATCTCTGTTGAGGACCGTTGGCATCGTATTCAGCGTCAGGATTTCATTGATGGCACCGCTCGCCATCTTCTCTCGCCCCTCGTCGCTTGCGTAGAAGTGTGAGACCCCAAAGATGACCTTGCGCGGATTCCCGCTTCTCAGAAATTCGCAGGACTTCACGACGGTTGATCCTGTTCGGACCATGTCATCGAAGAGCACAAGATCACGATTGCTCAAGACATCCAAGTCTGAGGGACTATCCGGGTGCAGAGATATCTCGACCTCACGCTCTCCGGATCGCTGTTTATCGAGCAATACGAAGCGCGCTTCTGGCAGATCAAGCTGAGAGAACATCGCCTCCACGAAATCACGAGCGCCTTCATCCGGCGCACACAAGGCAAGACGTTCACCTCGCTCCCCGAACTCAACGATATCGGCGTTCATCAGGTAGTGAAGATAGATGTCATACGGAATCAGGTTGTAAAACTCATTCTCAAAGACCTCCGAGAACATCGTCTGTACAGCAAAGGAGTGATTATGAACCGTCATCACAGCGTCCACACCGGACAGCCGGAGCATCTCCGCATAGAGTTTTGCTGTGAAAGGCTGGCCATCAAATTTCTTGAGGTCAGCATTGTCTCGCGGGTGGATCGTTGCGCCCAGCACAGGGGAGGGACCACGATCCTGAGCACTGTAGTAAAGGTCAGGCTCAACCAGCATGACCTTTTCCGCGCCGTTTTCCTTTGCGGCACGCGCGATCAGAAAGGTTCGCATCGCGAGATTCTGTCGTGACACCAGACGATTGGACGTACTGACAATCACCACCGTCTTACCGGTTAAGTGCTGGCCGATGTTGGTGAGATCTCGCTCGTCAGATATGAAGCGAGGGCAGAATTCGCCGTTGGCGAATGTCTTCAGGCTGATGAGATCCGACACATCGACGGACTGGCCCACCGCATAGGCAACATCAATCGCAAAGGGATCATCAGAAAAGTTGCCAACAATAACGACATCAGATGGTTTCATGGGCAGTCCTGGTTGTTGACAGCGTAGCGTAGCGTCCGAGCCAGAAGTGAACATGCCTGCAGTTCGCCTACAGGTCGTTCCTTTTCTCGCGCACTTAATCACTATGCCTCGAAAATAGCAACGACATTACTAACAAAAAAGCAGCCCACCTTTACACATTCGTTAGAACTCAAGGTCAGTTCGGTTCGGCTTCGGAGCCGATGTCGGCACGCATGATTTCCCGTACTGCCTGGCTCGCTGTCAACTTTCCCTGCACAACATTGAAGACGCCCTCTACCAGCGGCATCTCGACGTTGTGTTCCCGCGCCAGCGCAACCACGGCCGGTGCACTTTTGACCCCTTCCGCAACCATGAACATTTCTGCTGTAATGTCGTCGATAGACCGCCCCTTACCCAGTTCAACACCGACATGATGGTTCCTGCTCTGCGGACTGGTACAGGTCGCGACCAGATCACCCATCCCCGCGAGCCCGGAAAATGTCTCTGTACGCCCACCCAACGCCACCCCCAGACGTGTAATTTCCGCCAGGCCCCGTGTAATCAGCGCAGATCGTGTGTTCTCACCTGCGCCTTGTCCATCGCCCATACCCGCCGCAACCGCGATCACATTTTTTAGAACGCCTCCAAGCTCAGAGCCGATGACGTCGTTATTTCGGTAAACGCGAAACACCCGGGTGTGGAACAGTGGCTGTAGTCTCTTCGCTGACGCTTCGTCCGGCATCGCCAGAACACAAGCCGCCGCATAACCGGCGATCACCTCACGCGCCAGATTGGGTCCTGTCAGTGCGCCTGTCACGTGGTCCGGACACACCTGCGTTGTCACCTCGGTCATGCGTAACCGTGTAGACAGCTCCAGACCCTTGGTGAGACTGACAATAGGCACACCCGGTAGAAGATGTGGCGCCGCTTTCATCAATACTTCCCGGTAGTTCTGAGATGGTATTGCCATCACCAGGACGTCACCTCTAACAACGGCTTCAACGAGATCCGATGTGGCCCGTAATCGCGGTGACAGGGACGCGTCCGGCAGATAGCGTTGATTGGTGTGCGCGTCGTTGACCTCTCGTTCCACAGCAGGGTCCCGAGCCCAAAGGCAAACATCCGCGTTTCGCGCCATCAGGGATGCAATGGTGGTGCCCCAGCTGCCCGCACCCAGAACGCTGACACGAGTCGGAGCCTGCGTTTGTTTAGTCACCAATCTCACTTCTCATCGCCGAGCTTAAAATCATCGTCACTGAAACGCGCTTCGCCACCCAGCGCTTCAAAAAGGTCAGGCAGCATCTGCTTCAGGGTCAAAGCCAGTTGACTCAAATCAGCATCCAGTTTCGCAATAGGATTCTCATCTTCGCTGATTTCCGCTGCATCGAGAAATTTCATCTGCTTGATCGCCAGATCACGATCCACGACGAATCGCAGCTCTCCACGCCAGAGTAGACCAAGCCGCGTGCAGATCTTGCCGGATTCGACGTGATTGCGAACTTCGCGGGTCGCCAGATCCTGCCTCCGGCAGGACGCCGATGATCCTTCTTCGGGATCGGTGAGATCACATTGATCACCCAGCGAGAAGTGATCCGGGAGCTCTCGCGTCGTCAACCAGCGTGTGTAGTAATCACCAGGATTCGTTCGAATCGGAGGTGGTACCACTGGCAGGCTGCCCAACGACACCCTGAGTGTATTAAGGAACATTTCAGCCTCGGGTCGTGATGTAGTACCCACAATCAGCAGTTGATCCGCTGGTGCAATGTACCCGAGTATCTGTTTAGACCGTGGTAGGGCCTGCGGCAGTAAGCTGGCAAAGGCGTCGTCCTTGATATTCTGTCGCTCCTGCGTTGACAGCTTTCTTCCCTCGACCTGCTCCACCCGGGAGACACGTTCTGCAACCTGTTCCGCAACAGCACTCGCTGGCACCACTTTGTCCTCACGACGCGCACAAAGCAGATGGCAACCTGCAACCGTGTGTTGAAGTGGCGCGTCTTCATCATCCTGCTCGTTCGCCACCGGGGAAACCCAGCCAAAACTGGACGGTCGAATGCCGCTACACGGGACAAACTGATGCGCCGAAAGCGCTGACTCAAGATCATCTTCGGACATGGTGATTGAACGTGTCAGGCGAAATACAAAGGCGTTAGTGAACAGCATCGTGAGCCACCCTGTCAGCTTCTTTAAGCACCAGATCAAGCGACGTGTCGCCCGTTATGGTGACCCGTTGTTCGTAGGTCACGACATCATCCATTGAATATTCTGCTTTCGCGTCATACATCGCTCGCGACACCACAGAAACAATCACGCAATGCGGCCCGCTCTGTGGCCCCATTGCAGCCGGAATCAGAAACTGACCTCCAGCATGATGCGTCACGTAGGCCCGTGCAAAAGGCCTGGTGTCATCATCAGGGACCAGGCTAACCCAGCAGCCTCCGGTCGAGGCACCGTCAATACTGATGTTCCCATTCACAGACCATCGTTGCGCCGCGTGGACAAAGTTGTTGCGCCGAAGCCAACGGACCAGCAGGTCCGGCCAGAGGTTCAAATCCGGATCACCAACGCCCAGTCCAAGGCCATGGTCCCCGCTCCCAAACACATGCAGTTCCGCCTGCACTCCGTGCTGACACAGCGCAGTGTAAAACACTAGGGCCTGGTCACTCGGTACAATACTGTCCTCATGGGTATGCATGATGAATGCCGGTGGTGTGTGGGCGTTCACACGAACATCCGTAGGCGTATATTCGTCGGCTTTTCGCCCCCTAAGCTGTCCATTGGTCACCGCATATCCCAGGACCAGAAAGTCAGGCCGACAACTTTCACGTTCTACAACATCGATTGCCTCGCCGTCACCTTCGTCAAAGCCAGTACCCACCGCGGCGGTCAGGTGCCCGCCCGCTGAAAAACCAAGCATGCCTACTGGTGTACGGCCATCCTCGGCAGTGTCCTCGGTATGGTAGTGAGCCCGAACCCATCGAACCGCACGTTTGCCATCCAACAGTGAGATATCAGAGTGATATTTCTCCCCCAACCGGTAGCGCAGGACAAAGGCATCTATTCCCTGACGGTTGAGCCAGTGGCCCACCTGTAGCCCCTCGTGATCGGACGCCAATATCCGGTAGCCACCCCCCGGAACAACCACAACGGCACATTGAGCGCGACGCTCTGCAGACGCGCGCATCACAGTGATCCGAGGAGTATCGATTGCATCGGCGCCATTGCTGAGGGGGGCGCCGTCTGGCCAGAGGGGATGGTTTTCGTAGGTCATATCAGGTTCGGTCTTCTTTCGGTTGAGGCACGGCAGAACATCTCATCCTCCCGCGATGTCTGCGACTGATCGGCAATGAGAGGTATCGTCCTGCAGAGCGCCAGTGATCGCACCCGGTTTCTCCGTTCTCAGGGCGCCAGAACCGAACCGCAAGACGCCATCCCGCAGCCGGCCGTAACGCAGTGCCAGCAGGTCACGCAGGTAATTCTGGTAGAGCTTCCATGGGGTTCTGGTTCCCTGCTTGGGCAGATGATCGATACTGCGACGCACATAACCTGACGAGAAATCCAACATCGGTTCCGGCTCAATCTCTGTCGATGGGTCATCAGGACATGCCCACGCGGCCCCATCACGCTCCATTCGGTTCAGCACCCTGGTGACGTATTCACAGGTCAGATCACATTTCAGCGTCCAGGACGCATTGGTATACCCAATGGCATTCGCGAAGTTGGGCACCCCATTGAACATCATGCCCCGGTACATGTAACGCGACCCCCAATCTACACTGACCCCGTCGACGCTGATCTCCGCACCACCGAATAATTGCAGGACCAGCCCCGTCGCGGTAACAACAATGTCAGCATCAAGCCGTTCTCCTGATTTCAGCAGAACACCTTGTGCGTCAAAGTGTTCAATCTGATCGGTGACCACCTTCACCCGGCCACTTCGGATCGCAGCGAACAGGTCTCCGTCAGGCACAAGACAGAGACGTTGTTCCCAAGGATTGTAGTCTGGGGTGAAATGGGTAGCGATGTCGTAGTCTGGTCCCAGTTGAGCGCGCACACCGCCAAGCAACATCCGTCGAACTCGTGCTGGCTGGCGTCTGCACAGGTTAAAAAACACCATGGCTTCGATGATCTTTCGCCACCGTGACAGGTGGAACCCCCATCTGTCCCCAAAGCGCCTGCGCAGATTGACTGCCCCCTGATCGATCGAGGGCATGGACGTGACATAGGTGGGTGATCGCTGGAGCATCGTGACCTTTGCGGCCGATTCTGCCATCGCAGGCACAAGGGTCATCGCTGTTGCACCGCTGCCAATCACCACCACGCGCTTGCCACTATAGTCTATGGCAGCGTCCCAACGCTGAGGGTGCACCAACACTCCCTCGTAATCGTCGATGCCGGGAAAACTCGGCAGATATCCCTGTGAGTAACGGTAGTACCCGCTGCACATGAACAAGAAACGGGCAGTCACGGTGAGCGTCTCACCCGCATGGATTCCACCGGTATGCCCGACAAGCGTCACATTCCAATGACCCGGTGCGCTGTCCCAATCTGCTGCGGTGACCGTCCATCCAAATCGTATGTGTCGTCTCAGATCAAACTCATCGGCGGCATCGTTAACGTACTGCCGAATGGACTCACCTGAGGAGATCGCGCGCGGTTCGGTCCACGGACGAAATGAAAAGCCCATCGTGAACATGTCCGAATCAGATCGAATACCCGGATAACGAAACAGATCCCAGGTGCCGCCGATCTCATCGCGTGATTCAATAATCTGCCAGGATCGACCCGG
>NTKD01000056.1 GCA_002457275.1 OM182 bacterium MED-G24 | reverse complement strand
GAGATAACGTGACGATGAACGTTGAACTGATCGCACCGATTGCGATGGAAGAAGGTCAGCGATTTGCGATACGGGAAGGCGGGCGCACCGTGGGTGCCGGCGTCGTAACCGGTATCGAAAACTAAACTGCGGCACGAGGAAGAGAAGGGTCCAGACGACCAAGAGGCAGGCAACCTTAGGCCAGTAGCTCAATTGGCAGAGCGGCGGTCTCCAAAACCGCAGGTTGGGGGTTCGATTCCCTCCTGGCCTGCCACCTGGTAGCAACATTGAATACGAAGGCAGAGACAGCAAGTAAACTTGATCCGGTGAAATGGCTGCTGGTTCTGTTGGTCGTCGGTGGTGGCATCTATGCCAACGCTGAATACGCCACGACTGCGCTGGTTTATCGAATGCTGGCCGGTATCGGAGTGTTGGCGGTGGCAGTGGCAGTGGCGTTGCAGACAGCCCAGGGACAGTCTGCCTGGGAGCTGGCCCGGGAGGCGCGTGTTGAGATCAGGAAGGTCGTGTGGCCAACGCGGCAGGAAACCACGCAGACGACGTTGATTGTGGTAGGAGTGGTATTGCTTGTGGGGTTGATGCTTTGGGGTATGGACTCTGGGCTGAGTTGGGGCATTCAGGCTATCATTGGCTGATCGTCCGGTCATGGAGAATACGTTGAGCAAACAGTGGTATGTGGTACATGCCTACTCCGGATACGAGAAGCATGTCATGCGCTCGCTCCAGGAGCGTATTGACCTGTCCAATACGGGTGACAAGTTTGGGGAAGTGATCGTTCCGGCCGAAGAGGTGGTCGAAATGCGTGCTGGCAAGAAGCGCCGCAGTGAACGAAAGTTCTTTCCCGGGTATGTTCTTGTTGAGATGGAGTTGGATGACGAGACCTGGCATTTGGTGAAGGAAACGCCCAGGGTGTTGGGGTTCATAGGGGGTAAAGCGGACAAGCCGGCGCCTTTGTCCGACGACGAAGCGTCAGCAATACTGCAACGGGTTCAGGCCGGCAGTGAGAGCATTACGCCCAAGACGATGTTTGAGCCAGGTGAACTGGTACGGGTCATCAATGGCCCATTCAACGACTTCAATGGTGTCGTTGAAGAAGTGAACTACGAGAAGAGCAAGCTGCGCGTAGCAGTCACAATATTTGGTCGTTCGACACCGGTGGAATTGGACTTCACCGAAGTTGAGAAGGGCTAGACGAGTAACCGAAAACGGGGACCATTAGTAGCGGGGCTCTGCAAGGGCATTTCGTGAACAGGGGCTTGAACCCGAGGAGGCCAGAATGGCTAAGAAGATTGATGCCTACATCAAGCTGCAGGTTCCTGCAGGTCAGGCAAACCCGAGCCCACCCGTGGGACCGGCATTGGGTCAGCATGGCGTGAACATCATGGAGTTCTGCAAGGCGTTTAATGCCGAGACGCAGTCTATGGAAGCAGGCATGCCGGTTCCGGTCATTATTACTGTCTACAATGACAAGAGCTTTACGTTCATCAAGAAGACACCTCCGGCGTCTGTCTTGCTGCGCAAAGCGGCGGGTATCGGTAAAGGGAGTGGACAGCCGCACGTCAACAAGGTCGGTAAGGTAAACAGAGCGCAGCTTGAAGAGATTGCTACGACCAAAATGCCCGATCTGACTGCGAAAGATATGGACGCGGCCGTGCGGACTATTGCGGGCAGTGCGCGTAGCGCCGGAATCGACACGGAGGGTGTGTAATGGCCAAATTGTCCAAACGAGTCAAAGCATTCCGGGAGCGGGTCGACAAGGACAAACACTACTCGATTGAAGATGCCGTTGGCATTCTCACCGAACTTTCCAAGGTGAAGTTCAAGGAGTCACTCGATGTCAGTGTCAACCTCGGGGTTGATCCTCGAAAGTCTGACCAGGTGGTTCGAGGTTCGACGGTGCTGCCTAATGGCTCTGGAAAGGATGTCCGGGTTGCAGTCTTTACGCAGGGTGATAAGGCGGAAGAAGCAAAAGCCGCCGGGGCCGACGTGGTCGGCATGGAAGACCTGGCAGAGACCATTAAAGGCGGTACGATCGATTTTGACGTGGCGATTGCGACACCCGATGCTATGAGGGTTGTGGGCCAGCTTGGACAGGTGCTTGGGCCACGCGGTCTGATGCCTAACCCACGCCTTGGAACAGTAACGCCAGACGTCACAACAGCGGTGAAGAATGCGAAATCGGGCCAGGTCCAGTTCAGGACTGACCGGAACGGGATTGTTCACGGCTCAGTAGGCAAGATTGGTTTCGAAGCGACCGCAGTCCGGGAGAATATTGAAGCGTTGCTTGCGGACCTGCGAAAGGCCAAGCCCGCCGCAGCCAAAGGCGCCTATATCCAGAAAATTGTACTGTCTAGCACCATGGGTGCTGGTATTCAGATTGATCAGGCTTCACTGGAAGCCTGATTGCGACGTGTTTTTAGCATCACTGGGATGTGGATGCGATGATTTGACTGACTGATTGTTTCAAGGCCCGCAGGCGCGGGTGTTGAGCATGAGGTTGATGACTTTGGGGCTCCTGCGTTGTTGTTGTACGAATGTGTACAACGTTGGCGCAAGGGTCTGTCAAAGACCGCAGGTCTGCCAATTCTCGTCTAGTGACGAGGTTTGGCGGTTAATTTGTTGAGAGCCTGCGCAGACGGTGAGCCCGAATCCGGATGGATCTTGTCGCCGTAGGCCCCACGACTCGTAAGAGGGCGTGGAATAAAGTTCGACACAGGAGAAATACTTGTGCCAATAGGACTGGAAGAAAAGCAGGCAATTGTTGCTGAGGTTCACGATGTGGCCGGCTCAGCGCTCTCTGCTGTCGTTGCTGACTACCGGGGCGTGTCCGTTGAAGACATGACCACCCTGCGGAAGTCGGCCCGCGATGCAGGTGTGCATGTCAAGGTGGTGAGAAACACCCTGGCGAGACGTGCTTTCGAGGGGACCGAGCTTGAGTGTCTGAAAGACGAGATTCTTGGTCCGAATATCTATGCATTCTCGATGGAGGATCCTGGTGCGGGTGCCCGCGTATTCAAGGATTTTGCAAAAGAGAATGAAGAATTCGAGATCAAGTTGCTCAGTGTTGGTGGACAGGTGCTACCTGCAGATCAGATTGATGCTTTGGCGAAGCTCCCGACTCGGGAACAGGCGTTGTCAATGCTGATGTCGGTCATGCTGGCCCCGGTCACAAAGCTGACACGCACACTCAATGAAGTGCCAGGTAGCGTGACCCGCGTGGTTGCTGCCGTTCGCGATCAGAAACAAGAAGCCGAATAGAACCCACATTCGTTTGGAGACAGGATTTATGTCACTATCTAAAGAAGAAGTACTGGAAGCGATTGCAGAGATGAGCGTCATGGACGTTGTCGATCTCGTTTCCGCAATGGAAGAGAAATTTGGTGTGTCCGCTGCAGCTGCGGTGGCTGTCGCACCAGCAGCCGCTGGCGGTGATGATGCTGGTGGTGCAGCGGAAGAAAAGACCGAATTCGACGTCGTGATCACTGCGGCAGGCGAGAAGAAGGTCAACGCGATCAAGGTTGTTCGTGCTGTCACTGGCCTGGGCTTGAAAGAAGCCAAGGCGATGGTCGATGAAGCACCTTCAACCGTCAAGGAAGGCGCGACCAAAGAAGAAGCTGAAGACATCCTCAAGCAACTGGAAGAAGCAGGCGCTTCTGCGGAGCTCAAGTAATCCCGGGATTGATCTTGGAATTACAAACAGATGCCGGCGGTGCAAGTGTTGCGCTGTCCGGCATCGTTTTGTCTGAAATTTGCCCTTGACCCCCCTGGAGGCATGAATGGCCTACTCATATACAGAGAAAAAACGTATACGCAAGGACTTCCGCAAGTTGCCAACTGTCATGGATATTCCATATCTGCTGGCGACTCAGGTTGAGTCCTATCAGGAGTTTCTGCAGGCCAATGTGGCGCCGGGTTCAAGGCTCGACAAGGGACTGAGCGCTGCGTTCAAGTCTGTATTTCCGATTGCCAGTTACTCTGGCAACGCAGAGCTGGAATACGTGAACTATCAATTCGGTAAGCCAGTCTTTGACGTGCAGGAGTGCCAGGCTCGTAGTTTGACCTACGAGGCGCCGTTACGCGTCAAGGTTCGACTGCGTATCTTTGACAAGGATACGGGTAACAAGACCATCAAGGATATCCGTGAGCAGGAAGTCTACATGGGTACGATTCCACTCATGACCGACAATGGTACGTTTGTTGTCAACGGTATTGAGCGGGTGGTGGTCTCCCAGTTACATCGTTCTCCGGGCGTGTTTTTCGATCACGACAAAGGTAAGACGCACTCCAGCGGTAAGTTGCTGTTTTCGGCCCGGGTTATTCCCATGCGCGGGTCCTGGCTGGATTTCGAATTTGATCCGAAAGATTGTGTGTTTGTTCGAATTGACCGACGTCGAAAGCTACCGGCAACGGTATTGCTTCGGGCACTGGGGCTGACATCTGAAGAAATCCTGGACACGTTCTTCGATTCAGATTCCTTCATCATCGATGGGGACGATTACCGAATGACTCTGATTGCAGGGCGTCTTCGCGGGGACACCGCAAAATTCGACATCGTTGACGGCGACGGAAATGTGATTGTCGAGGAAGGGGCTCGAATTACAGCGCGTCACATCCGACAGATGGAAGCGGCGGGACTCGAAGAACTGAGCGTGCCAACAGAATACGTTTGTGGTCATGTGCTGGCGGAGGACATCGTTGATCCCGACAGTGGCGAGATTGTCGTGCCCTGTAACTCAACGTTGACCGAAGAGCACCTCGAGCAATTAAAAGAGCTGAAAAGGAAGACGTTCCGAACCATCTATACCAACGATATTGAAGCGGGTTCTTTCATCTCGGACACGCTCAACATTGATCCAACCAACAACCGTCTTGAGTCGCTGGTGGAAATCTACCGAATGATGCGACCCGGTGAGCCGCCGACGAAGGAAGCCGCAGAGAATCTGTTCAATAATCTTTTCTTCTCTTCAGAGCGCTACGACCTGTCGGCAGTAGGTCGTATGAAGTTCAACCGCCGACTTGGCAGGGAAGACGAGACAGGTGAGGGAACACTCAGCAATGATGACATCATCGACGTCCTCAAATGCCTGATCGACATTCGAAACGCCAAGGATACGGTCGACGACATTGACCACCTGGGTAACCGAAGAATTCGGTCCGTGGGTGAAATGGCGGAGAATGCGTTCCGACTGGGCCTGATTCGCGTTGAACGTGCGGTCAAGGAACGTCTCTCTCTGGCAGAGTCTGAAGGACTGATGCCGCAGGATCTGATCAATGCGAAACCGGTGGCAGCGGCAGTGAAGGAGTTCTTCGGATCGGCTCAGCTTTCACAGTTCATGGATCAGGCGAATCCGCTAGCCGAGGTTACGCACAAGCGGCGCGTATCGGCATTGGGGCCGGGTGGTCTGACTCGGGAGCGTGCTGGATTTGAGGTCCGCGACGTTCACCACACCCACTACGGTCGAGTTTGTCCCATTGAGACCCCTGAAGGGCCGAATATCGGATTGATCAATTCGCTTGCGACCTACAGTCGTACCAATGAGTACGGATTTTTAGAGACGCCCTATCGACGTGTTGTGGAAGGCAGGGTCACCGATGACATCGACTACCTGTCAGCGATTGTTGAAGGCGATTACGTGATTGCGCAGGCGAGTGTCCCAGTTGATGAGAACGGTGTGATTGTCGACGAGCTTGTTGATGTGCGCGCGCAGGGTGAATTCACCAAGATGCCCCGCGAGAGCGTTAACTTCATGGATGTCTCACCGCAGCAGGTGGTCTCCGTGGCAGCCTCTTTGATTCCGTTTCTTGAGCATGATGACGCAAACCGCGCGCTGATGGGTTCCAACATGCAACGCCAGGCGGTGCCCACACTTCGTTCCGAGAAGCCGCTGGTCGGTACCGGGATGGAGCGGATCGTTGCGCGGGATTCCGGAGTCTGTGTTGTCGCCCGTCGCGGTGGTGTCGTGGAGACGGTAGACGCCGCGCGCATTGTGGTTCGTGTCAACGACGCAGAAACTGAAAGTGGCGAAGCTGGTGTCGATATCTACAAACTGATCAAGTACACCCGTTCGAACCAGAACACCTGTATTAATCAGAAGCCGCTGGTCAAGGAAGGGGACGTTATTACCGGTGGCGATGTGCTGGCTGATGGTCCCTCTATTGATATGGGCGAGCTCGCGCTAGGCCAGAACTGCCGGATCGCCTTCATGACCTGGAATGGCTATAACTTTGAGGACTCTATCCTCGTTTCAGAACGGGTTGTTAAGGAGGATCGTTTCACGACGATTCATATCCAGGAACTCACCTGTACAGCCCGCGATCACAAACTCGGCAGTGAGGAGATTACCTGTGATATCCCGAACGTCGGTGAGGGCGCACTGTCCAAGCTGGATGAGTCGGGGGTCGTGTATATCGGCGCTGAAGTTGAAGCGGGCGATATCCTGGTCGGTAAGGTCACCCCGAAGGGAGAGACCCAGCTGACGCCCGAGGAGAAACTGCTTCGGGCCATCTTTGGTGAGAAGGCGTCCGACGTAAAGGACACCTCACTGCGTGTGCCGAGTAGCTACAAGGGTACGGTCATTGATGTGCGGGTGTTTACGAGGGATGGTGTCGACAAGGACCAGCGCGCGCTCGATATTGAGCGCCAGGAGCTGGAGGAAGTTCGTGGGAACATTGAGGAAGAGTACCGGATCGTCAGTACCGCGACTTTTGAGCGCCTCGCAGATTCCCTGACTGGGAACAGCGTTGTTGCGGGTCCGGGCCTGAAGAAAGGTGAATCAATCACACGAGCCTACCTGGACGAATTGCCCATTGAGGACTGGTTCAAGCTCCGGATGGAGAGTGATGATCTGAACGACCTCTTGTCTTCAGCAGATCAACGTCTCAAAGAGCGTCGCGCAGCACTGGATGAGCAGTTCGAAGAAAGCAAAGGTAAGCTGCAGAGTGGTGATGACCTGCCGCCAGGCGTGCTCAAGATTGTCAAGGTATACCTGGCGATGAAGCGTCGTATCCAGCCTGGAGACAAGATGGCGGGACGCCACGGGAACAAGGGTGTGATCTCGGTCATCAAACCGGTCGAAGATATGCCGTTTGATGAGAGCGGTGAACCGATTGATATCGTGCTCAACCCCCTGGGTGTTCCCAAGCGTATGAACGTGGGACAGATCCTGGAAACCCACCTTGGTTGGGCGTCGGAAGGCCTTGGCAAACGCATCGGTGAAATGCTTGAGGCGAAGCGTGCAGTCGAGGAAGTTCGGGGCTACCTGGAGAAGATCTACAACGCGAGTGGCAGGACTGAAGACCTGGATTCCTTTACGGACGATGAAATCATCGAGATGGCGGGGAATCTGGTCGGTGGTGTTCCGATGGCGACATCAGTGTTTGACGGCGCGACAGAAGCTGAGATCAAGAACATGCTGGAACTGGCAGGCCTGCCCAAGGACGGTCAGACAACCTTGTTTGATGGTACGACGGGTGAGGCTTTCGATCGTCCGGTTACCGTGGGCTACATGTACATGCTGAAGTTGAACCACCTGGTGGATGACAAGATGCATGCTCGCTCAACCGGTTCCTATTCTCTGGTGACTCAGCAACCACTGGGGGGCAAGGCGCAGTTTGGCGGCCAGCGGTTTGGTGAGATGGAGGTCTGGGCGCTTGAAGCCTATGGTGCTGCATACACCTTGCAGGAAATGCTGACCGTGAAGTCGGATGACGTTCACGGTAGAACCCGGATGTACAAGAATATTGTTGACGGGGACTATCGCATGGAGCCTGGGATGCCGGAATCGTTCAACGTTCTGGTGAAAGAAATCCGGTCGCTGGGTATTGATATTGAACTCGAGGACGACTGAACACGCGTGTTCAGTCAGGGTTTGTTGCAATAAAGTATTGAAAACGGGTGAGAGCCCGATTGGAGGAAAGACTTGAAAGATCTTCTCAACATTCTTAAGGCACAGGGTCAGTCCGACGAGTTCGATTCACTGAGGATTGGTCTGGCGTCGCCGGAGCTGATTCGATCGTGGTCGTTCGGTGAGGTAAAGAAGCCTGAAACCATCAACTATCGGACGTTCAAACCGGAGCGTGATGGCCTCTTCTGCGCCAAGATCTTCGGGCCAAACAAAGACTACGAGTGCCTGTGTGGCAAGTACAAGCGACTTAAGCACCGCGGTGTCATTTGTGAGAAATGCGGCGTCGAAGTGGCGTTGGCCAAGGTGCGTCGAGAACGCATGGGTCATATTGAGCTGGCAAGTCCGGTCGCCCATATCTGGTTCCTGAAGTCGCTGCCTTCTCGCATTGGTTTGCTCATGGATATGACGCTGCGGGATATTGAGCGGGTACTTTACTTCGAGTCCTATGTTGTAACGGACCCGGGTCTGACAACGCTGGAGAAACGTCAGCTACTGACGGACGAACAGTACTACGAAGCCCTGGAAGAATTCGGGGACGAATTCGAAGCGAAAATGGGTGCTGAGGCCATCCGTGAGCTGATGGACGATATGGATCTGGACGATGAGGTGACCTCCATCCGGGAAGCGCTCCCTCAAACGTCGTCTGAAACCAAGATCAAGAAGCTCACCAAGCGTTTGAAGCTGATTGAGGCGTTCGTGAAATCCGGTAACAAGCCGGAATGGATGATCCTGTCGGTTCTCCCTGTGCTGCCGCCGGATCTTCGTCCGCTGGTACCGCTTGAAGGCGGTCGATTTGCAACGTCAGACCTGAACGATCTGTATCGACGTGTGATCAATCGTAATAACCGATTGAAGCGTCTGCTCGATCTTTCGGCGCCAGACATTATCGTGCGCAATGAAAAGCGGATGTTGCAGGAAGCGGTGGATGCGCTGCTGGATAACGGCCGACGTGGCCGGGCGATTACCGGGACCAACAAGCGACCACTCAAGTCGCTGGCAGATATGATCAAAGGCAAGCAGGGTCGCTTCCGTCAGAACCTGCTAGGCAAACGCGTGGACTACTCAGGTCGATCAGTGATTGTGGTCGGTCCGAGTCTGCGGCTGCATCAGTGTGGTTTACCGAAGAAGATGGCCCTCGAATTGTTCAAGCCGTTCATCTTCGGGAAGCTGGAAGCACGTGGGCTTGCCACAACGATCAAGGCCGCGAAGAAGATGGTAGAGAAGGAGACCACCGAGGTGTGGGATATTCTCGCCGAGGTGATCCGCGAACATCCCGTGTTGCTGAATCGCGCGCCCACATTGCATCGATTGGGGATCCAGGCTTTCGAGCCAGTCCTCATTGAAGGGAAGGCAATCCAGCTCCATCCGCTGGTTTGTACGGCGTACAACGCGGATTTTGACGGCGACCAGATGGCTGTTCACGTACCGTTGACCCTGGAGGCTCAACTCGAAGCCCGGGCGTTGATGATGTCCACGAACAATGTCCTGCTGCCCGCCAATGGCGAGCCCATCATTGTGCCATCCCAGGATGTCGTACTCGGTGTTTACTTCATGACGCGCGAACGGATCAACGATCTCGGTGAAGGCATGTTCTTCGCGGATGTCGAAGAGGTTTCGCGAGCCTACCTCGCTGGCAAGGTTGGTCTTCAGGCACGAGTGAAAGTGCGAATCAACGAGCCCATCCAGCAGGAAGATGGCTCGATGGTGAGCCAATCCGAGGTGAAAGACACGACGGTAGGTCGCGCGTTGTTGTACGAGATCGTCCCTGACGGGATTGCCTACGACCATGTCAACCAGGTGCTCGGCAATAAAGATATCGGTCGTTTGATTGACGTCTGCTACCGAACGGTTGGGCTTAAGGACACCGTCATCTTCTGTGACCAGATCATGTACATGGGATATGAGTATTCGACAAAGTCTGGATCATCGATTGGCGTTGAGGATTTTGTGATCCCCGATGAGAAAGCAACCATTATTGGTGAGGCTGAAGAAGAGATCCTCGAAATCGAACACCAGTTTGCATCCGGTCTGGTGACCCAGGGTGAGAAGTACAACAAGGTGATCGATATCTGGACGCGAGCCAATAGCCTAGTGACCGAAGCGATGATGGACACCATCTCAACCGAGGAGGTTCAGAATCGCGAGGGTGAGAAGGTTGAGCAGGATTCGTTCAACAGCGTACATATGTACGCAGACTCTGGTGCTCGAGGTTCCCGTGAACAGATTCGGCAGCTTGCCGGTATGCGTGGCCTGATGACCAAGCCGGATGGGTCAATTATCGAGACCCCCATTACGGCGAACTTCCGTGAAGGCCTCTCGGTGATGCAGTACTTCATTTCGACACACGGTGCTCGCAAGGGCCTTGCAGATACCGCATTGAAGACGGCGAACTCCGGATATCTGACTCGTCGGCTGGTGGATGTTGCTCAGGATCTGGTGATCACTGAACACGATTGTGGTACGGAAAACGGTCTGATCCTGACGCCGGTGATTGAAGGCGGGGACGTCGTAGCAGCGTTGGGTAAGCGCGTGCTGGGACGTACTGTAGCCCAGGACGTTTACAATGGTGCGGGTGATGAGGTGCTGATCCCCAAAGGCACTGAAATAGACGAGCGCTGGGTGCTTCGTATTGAAGAGATGGGAATCGACGAAATCATCGTGCGATCACCGATTGCCTGTGATGTTCGATACGGAATCTGCAGCAGATGTTATGGCCGGGATCTGGGACGTGGCCATCTTGTGAATATTGGCGAGGCGGTTGGAGTGATTGCCGCCCAGTCCATCGGCGAACCCGGTACCCAGCTCACCATGCGGACCTTCCACATTGGTGGTGCGGCGTCTCGGGCAACAGCGGTCGACAATATCCAGGCGAAACAGGCTGGTGTCATTCGATTGCACAATCTGAAGACCATCGAGAAACCGAGTGGAGAACTGGTGGCGGTATCACGTTCTGGTGAAGTCGCGATTGCCGATGAATCCGGTCGTGAGCGAGAGCGGTACAAGTTGCCATACGGTGCAGTGTTGAAGAAGGGCCAAGACGAGACTGTGGATGCCGGTGAGGTGATCGCAAACTGGGATCCACATACTCACCCGATTGTCACTGAGGTGGCAGGTAAGGTGGTCTTCGAGAGTATGGATGAGGGCATTACGATCCGCAGACAGACTGATGAGCTGACGGGGCTTTCCAGTATGTCTGTCCTTGATCCGAAGGATCGTCCCTCGGCCGGTAAGGATGTGCGGCCTGCGGTACGCCTGCTGGGTGACAGTGGTGAGCAGCTGATGTTGGCAGGTACAGATGTACCCGCACACTACTTCCTGGAACCGAATGCGATTCTGAGTCTTGCGGACGGGGATCAGATGGAGGTGGGTGATGTCATTGCCAGGATTCCTCAGGAAGGTTCCAAGACCCGTGATATTACCGGTGGTCTGCCACGTGTCGCCGATCTGTTCGAGGCGCGCAAGCCGAAAGACTCGGCGGTATTGGCGGAAATCAGCGGTACTGTCAGTTTTGGTAAGGAAACGAAGGGCAAACGTCGGCTGGTTATCACGCCCAGTGACACCAGCATCCTGCCGGAGGGTGACGATCACTACGAGGTATTGATTCCCAAGTGGCGTCACATGACGGTGTTTGAAGGCGAAAACGTAGAGAAGGGCGAGGTGGTCTCTGACGGACCTGAGAATCCACACGACATTCTGCGATTGAAAGGTGTTGATGAACTCACCAAGTACATCGTGAAAGAGATCCAGGATGTGTACCGTCTGCAGGGTGTAGGCATCAATGACAAGCATATTGAAGTCATTGTCTGCCAGATGCTGCGTAAGGCTGAGGTTGCTGATCCGGGTGAGTCCGACATGATCAATGGCGAGCAGATCGAGTACGTGCGCGCACTTGAAGAGAACGATCGACTGGAAGCCGAAGGCAAGCAGAAGATCAAGTTCGAGCGTGTACTGCTGGGTATCACCAAGGCGGCGCTCGCGACGGATTCGTTCATCTCCGCGGCGTCTTTCCAGGAGACGACACGTGTCCTGACGGAAGCGGCCGTGACTGGCAAGCGCGATTCGTTGCGTGGCCTTAAGGAGAACGTCATCGTGGGACGCCTGATTCCAGCGGGTACCGGACTCAAGTACCACGAGGAACGGCGCAAGAACCGTGAAGACCGTGAAGAAGGGACGACTATTAGTGCTTCCGATGTTGAAGCGGCACTGAGTGAAGCCCTGTCTTCCGGGAGCGGTACCTAGATAGGTACCCATGTTTGGTACCAATGTAGGTACTTTTACTGGAAATGCGGGCTGAACTGATCGTTGTTGCCGACCTGATAAGGTCGGGGCAACGGTTGACTCACGTCTACTGCGTCATTAGAATCGCCGGCCCTGATGCTGCCATAAGGTGGCGGGGTTGTCCGGGCTCGACTTGAGCAAGTCTCGAGAGAGGCAGAACATGGGGCCCGAATTATGGAGTTAGAACTACATGGCAAGAATCAGCCAGTTGGTACGTAAGCCAAGAAAGCGAAAGGCCGTAAAGAACGACGTGCCGGCGCTACAGGGCTGCCCGCAGAAGCGCGGAGTTTGCACGCGCGTTTACACCACGACACCGAAAAAGCCGAACTCTGCGCTACGGAAGGTTTGCCGGGTTCGATTGACCAACCAGTACGAGGTGAACTCATACATTGGTGGTGAGGGCCACAACCTGCAGGAGCACTCCGTGGTCCTGATTCGTGGCGGTCGGGTGAAGGACCTGCCTGGTGTTCGCTACCACACCGTTCGTGGCGCACTGGACACCACTGGCGTCGCCGACCGTATGCAAGGGCGATCCAAATACGGTACCAAGAAGCCTAAAGGATAGATTTTGCAAATCGACCCGAAAGGGTTGATGACATTCAACGAGTAAGGCCAGGTCATTTGATCCTGGATTCCCCTGAAGAGAGCAACACATGCCAAGACGTCGCGTACCCGAGAAACGGGAAATTCTGCCGGATCCTAAATTCGGCAATGTCACACTCGCAAAGTTCATGAACCACGTGATGGTCAGCGGCAAGAAAGCCGTGGCGGAGAAAATCGTGTACGGCGCATTGGATCGAGTCTCCGAACGTAATGGTGGCAACCCCATCGAAACGTTTGATGCTGCACTGGAAGCGATCGCGCCATCTGTCGAGGTGAAATCCCGGCGCGTCGGTGGTGCTACCTACCAGGTCCCCGTCGAAGTCAGACCGTCACGCCGTACGGCATTAGCGATGCGGTGGCTTGTTGAAGCGTCGCGTGGCCGTGGCGAGAAGTCCATGGCGTTTCGCCTTGCGGGTGAGATGCTCGATGCTGCTGAAGGTCGCGGAAACGCGGTACGACGACGCGAAGATAGCCACAGAATGGCTGAGGCGAACAGGGCGTTCTCACACTACCGCTTCTAACGACATCGGGCTGGCGTCAATGCGCAGCCCTGGCATTAACGGATCACGCATCGTTGTGATCACAGGACAGATATCTTGGCCCGAGAGACACCACTAAACAGATATCGCAATATTGGCATCGTCGCCCACGTGGATGCGGGTAAAACAACGACGACCGAGCGTGTGCTGTTCTATACGGGTGTGTCTCACAAGATTGGTGAAGTCCATGACGGCGCGGCCGTGATGGACTGGATGGAACAGGAACAGGAACGGGGCATTACGATCACATCGGCCGCGACGACCGTCTTCTGGTCCGGTCCGGAACATCAGTTCGATCAACATCGCATCAATATCATCGATACTCCTGGCCACGTGGATTTCACTATCGAGGTTGAACGTTCACTGCGTGTTCTGGACGGAGCAGTGGTTGTTTTCTGTGGGACGTCGGGTGTGGAGCCACAATCAGAGACAGTTTGGCGACAGGCAGATAAATATGAAGTGCCGCGAATGGTCTTCGTGAACAAGATGGATCGGGCAGGGGCTGATTTTCTGAGGGTCGTGGCCCAGATCGAAGAACGCCTTGGCACCACGCCTGTGTGCATGCAGCTCAATATCGGTGCAGAGGCGGACTTCGAGGGCATCATCGACCTTGTGCGTATGAAAGCGCTCTACTGGAATGAGGACAAGGGGCTGACATTCGAGGAGAAAGACATCCCCGAAGCATTGGCTGAGTTGGCGGAGGAGTACCGGGAGAACCTGGTGGAAGCGGCGGCGGAAGCGAATGACGAGCTGACGGAGAAGTACCTAGAGGAAGGTGCTTTGAGTGACATTGAGATCATGACGGGCATCAGGGAACGTACGCTGCGTAATGAGATTGTACCTGCCTTTTGTGGGTCTGCGTTCAAGAACAAGGGCGTTCAGCCACTTTTGGACGGCGTTATTCACTATCTACCCGCACCTGATGAAGTGAAGTCGATCCGGGGTTTCCTCGATGATGGGGAGACTGAAGCGGAACGTCACTCCGATGATAATGAGCCCTTTGCTGCGCTGGCCTTCAAGATTGCAACCGACCCCCATGTCGGTGCGCTTACCTTCTTTCGGGTCTACTCCGGCGTGTTGTCGTCTGGTGACGCGGTGTTCAATCCGGTCAAAGGTCGCAAGGAGCGCATAGGGAGGATGGTCCAGCTGCACTCCAATGATCGACAGGATATCAAAGAGGTTCGCGCGGGCGATATTGCGGCTGCTATTGGACTGAAAAGTGCTACGACCGGAGATACTCTCTGTGATGAGCGCAACAAGATTACGTTGGAGCGCATGGAATTCCCGGATCCCGTGATTCGTGTTGCTGTAGAGCCACGGTCTCAGGCAGATCAGGAAAAGATGAGTACTGCGCTGGGAAAACTGGCGGCTGAAGACCCGTCGTTTCAGGTATCAACAGATGAGGAGTCGGGCCAAACGCTGATCGCAGGTATGGGCGAGTTGCACCTGGATATCATCGTTGATCGCATGAAGCGGGAATTCAGCGTGGATGCCAACATTGGCAAACCGCAGGTCGCCTACCGCGAGACAATCCGAAAAACCGTCGAATCAGAAGGCAAATTCGTTCGCCAGTCAGGCGGGCGAGGTCAGTATGGCCATGTCTGGCTTCGACTAGAGCCTATGACCGGGGACGAAGATTTCGAATTCGTAGACGAAATTGTCGGCGGTGTCGTCCCGCGTGAGTTCATCAGTGCTGTTGATCGCGGTATCCAGGACCAGATGGCTAATGGTGTGCTGGCTGGATATCCGTTGCTGGGTATCAAAGCCACGCTCTATGACGGTTCTTATCACGACGTGGATTCCAGCGAGGTTGCATTTAAAGTGGCTGGATCGATGGCCCTGCGTCAGGGTGTTCTTGATGCCGATCCCGTACTCCTGGAGCCGGTCTTCACGGTTGAAGTGGTCTGTCCAGAAGACTACTACGGGGATGTGGTCGGTGATTTGAATCGCAGGCGCGGCATTGTCATGGGTATGGAAGATGTGCCAGCCGGTAAGGCGGTCAAGGCTGAGGTTCCATTAGCAGAGATGTTTGGCTACGCCACAGACGTACGATCCATGAGTCAGGGGCGTGCGACGTTCTCCATGGAATTTACCAGTTACAAAGAAGTACCAGATGCTGTCGCGAACGCCGTGATCAGCAGAACCACCTAACCACCCACCACTAATAGAGGGAGAATCAGGATCGATGTCGAAAGAGAAGTTTGAGCGTACGAAGCCGCACTTGAATGTGGGTACGATTGGTCACGTGGACCATGGTAAGACGACGCTGACGGCGGCGATCACACGGGTGTGT